>NZ_JAYGQR010000002.1:0-431071 GCF_035012665.1 Polynucleobacter sp. AP-Nickl1-40-C4 | reverse complement strand
CCAGGTAATACTTTAAATACCGTGACCTTAAGCAAGGCTGCTTTAGGTATTGCCGTAGCAGGTACCTATAACGGCACGAATAGCTACACCAATGGCACTGGTAATGAAACCATCACCTTAACGGGCTTAGTAGCTAGTGATGCCACTAAAGTGACCAACAATAGCAATAACAATGGTGTGACCGCTACCATCAATAGCCAAGACGTGAGCGCTAATGCGACTAACTTCACTTCAAGCATTGCTACAAGCATCTTTACTGTTGGTAACTACGCGCTCTATAACACTGCTAGTGCAAGCGCAACATACAACACCACACCAGGTAATACTTTAAATACCGTGACCTTAAGCAAGGCTGCTTTAGGTATTGCCGTAGCAGGTACCTATAACGGCACGAATAGCTACACCAATGGCACTGGTAATGAAACCATCACCTTAACGGGCTTAGTTGGTAGTGATATTGGTAAGAACGGGGTAGTTGCAACGATTAATAGCGCGAACGTAGCCGATAACAGCACGAACTATGTCAGCTCTTACACTGCTAGCGGCTTTACGATCGGTAACTACCTGATTAATACTGGTGTGAACACGAGCGGTAACGCTGGCTCAGTAGTCGGTAGCGCTAATAGCACTGGTAACAATAGCGTGAACTTAAGTAAAGCGGCTTTAGGTCTTGCTATCACCAGCACCTATAATAGCAGTAATACCTTTACAAACACCATTACATCTACTGGACTAGTGGGTGGCGATGTTATTACTAGTGCTACTACTACTGCGCTCAACGTTGCCGACAATGCCACGAACTACGTGACTGGTATTAGTGGTACAGCGGCCAACGGCGGGGCAGTGAACCTATCGAACTACACAATTTCTGGTGGTCGCGTCACGACCCCTGGATATACCCAAAACTTGGTTACTTTAAGTGGTGCACCGCTTGCGATTACCGTCAGTGGCACCTATAACGGTACTACTAGCTTTACCAATAGCAATGCCACGATTAATGTCGCTGGTTTAGTAGGCGGTGAAACCCTGGTCGTTACAGGCGTCAATGTCAACAGTAAAGATGTTGCAGCTAATGGTAGCAACTATGTGACAGGCATTACCTCAAGCACCGGTAGTGCAACGTTAAATAACTATGCAATTAATTCAGGCTATACGGCTGCTAATTCACCATTGGCTGCTAGAGCTACTGCAAGCACTACACCGAATGCCGTAACGATCTCTTCATTAGGATTAAATAGCATCAATATCAATGCTGACAAAACCTATGATGGTACCAATAGCTTCTATGTCACATCAGGTAGCTTAGCTAGCAACTTTACTTATACCTTGACTGGTATGGTTAATGGTGATGCAGCGCCAACGATTACCGGTGGTAATGCTACGGTAAGCTCAGCCAATGCTGCTACCTATAACAGTTTTGTCACCAATACGTTTACCTTGTCTAACACCAACTACACGTTTGGTGGCGGGGCAGTCAATGCTACGATTAACAAAGCACCGATTACCATTAGTACATCTAATGTAGTGAAAACCTACGATGCTAGCTTGAGCGCTCTTGGAACAGCGATTGTCACTAGCGGCACTTTATATACCAACGCAAGCAATAGCAGTACGACAGACTCGTTGAGCGGTGGCGCCTTTGCTTATACCAATGCTAATGTAGGATCTGGTAATAAAACGGTTACGGTTGCTGGTGTCACAGTCAATGATGGCAATAATGGAAATAACTACACTGTTACCTATGCGAATAACACCACCAGTACGATCAATAAAGCAAACTTAAGTATTACTGGTGCGGTTGCTAGCAAAGCCTACACTGGTAGCGTTCAAACCAATACCTATAGCACTTCTGGATTATTGGGTAGCGATAACGTGACGGGCGTCGCGGGCTTAGCTTCACGTACTCAACCAGGCACAACTGGTGATAATTTAAGTAGTGCAACTGGAACAGGAATTTCTAACTATCAAATTAACTTTGTGAATGGCAGCTTAACTATTCTTGCTGCAAGTGAACCACCACTCCCCCTACCTATATTGTTGCCACCACCTCCATCTCCGCCAGCTCCGCCGCCAGCAGTCACTACTATTCAGGTGAGTGGTGGCGCCCTTGGGCTTGCCCCAGTCGTGAGTTCTCCATCAGTGAACGTTAGCGCATCACCAGTCCCTGTTTCTGGGTCTGCCCCAGCCTATCCAGCAGCTGCTCAAGCCTCTGGTACCAGTGGAAAGGTAATCTTAGATATTGTGGTTGATGCATCCGGTAAGGTTACTAAAGTCACGGTAGTTAGTTCTAGTGGCTCAGGTGATCTAGATGCCGCGGCGGTTACCGCAGCGCAATCTTGGGTTTATGAACCAGCTGCTGGTAGCGCACCCCGCATAGCGACCTCAGAGATAAATTTCGCTGTGGCTAGAAATTAATTTTGGTAGCGGTAGTTAATAAATCAGTTATGGGCTTTCATCTGTCTGCTTACTTCAATCTTATAAGCAACATTGGATTCAATAATCGTCATTCAATAGCTCTCAACAAACCCCTCAAACTCTTCAGAATCTGATTGAGCAAGCTCTACTATAGGAGTAGGAGTAGCTTGGATTATGGGCGCTGTTTCAAACTTAAAAGAAGCTGTGCATTCAGTGCTATTGCTAGAGTACTGTTCAAAAGTTTGAGCAACTTGCATGCGCTCTGCATTACTAGGGTGGGTAGGCAAATAAACATCATTTCCTTGTAATTCTTTTAAACCTTGTGCCAATTTATACACACCATTGGCAGAGTAGCCTGCCTGGGTAGCCCAATACATACCCAATAGATCGGCAGCCCGTTCTTGATTGCGACTGTCATCATAAGAAGACAATTTGGCGCTATCTACAGGAATAGAGCGATCGGCAATGTTGTTATTTGCCAACCCATAAAGGGGTTTAGTAGTTGGTATAAGGGAATTTCCAGCAAAAATGTTGTGATTTTCCTCATGCTCTGTATGCCCTAAATAATGGTGCGCCAATTCATGGCCAAGGGTAGTGGCTAGAACATCGGGATTGTTGCCAAAGCGCAACAAAAAGCCACTTGTCAGAATAATGAGGTCATAGCCTTGTTGTTTTTTGGCAAAAGCGTTGACCTCATTAGAGGCTGTCAGACCAATAGTGAAGTTCTTATTAGTCTGCGCCTGAATGCGTTTATGGACGATGGCCAATTGCATCAAAACCTCTGCAGAAAGCCCTAAATTGAGCTGTCTAGGTAGATTTTGATCGCCTTTTTCAATAGCTTTCCACCACTGTGCATTCGGAATCTGCACAGCAAATGAGTTATTTTGGGCTGCCTGAGCAGTAGTGTGAAGCATACAAATTGCCCAGAACACAGCGATTATTTTGTTGATCTTCATTGCCTACATCCTCTTAAGTTATTGATTTTTTTGAAAAATTCCTAACTAAGCCCTAGGGCGTAATAAGCAACTTTAAAGAAAAGTACTATCAAAAGTGCTATTAATAGTACTTTTATAAGAATCTTCTAAAGCATTGAAAAGACTTGATAAATAGCTTTATAGAAGCTTCTATTAAATGTACTGTTAATAGAGAAATGAATAATACTACTTAGAGAGTAAAAAGCAAATATTTATTTATACGCTAAAGTGTGTAATAATTAGTACTGTTAATCAGGCCCTGAATAAGGTGACGTATGAACGCAATCTCTGCCAATGATTTAAAGGTCAAAGGAATTAAAGCTTTGGAGGAAGAGCTGACTTCACAGTCAGAAGTGGCAGTGCGTGTGCGTGGCCAGCTGAAATATGTCGTGATGACCCATGAACATTACCAATACATGCGTGAATGCGAACTAGAGGCGGCGTTATCAGAGTCCCGTGCAGACATAGAAGCAGGGCGTTATGAGGCGGTATCGCCTGGCGAACACTTGAAAAAAATTAAAAGTGGGCCCCAGAAAAACGACCACTCGAGTTCACGAACTACATCCCATACGTCCAAGTGAGGGATTGAGGTGAAAGAGCTTGTTTTTACGGACCGTTATGCAAAGCGCGCTACCCAATTTCTGAAAGCGCATCCAGAAGTCGAGACTCAGTATGCAAAAGCGCTTCAATTGCTTCAAATGAACCCGATTCACCCGTCGTTACGTCCTCACTCCTTTGAGGGCAGGTTAGCTGGGGTGCAGACTGTTACCTTAAGCTCCATTACATTAGAAATGTTATTAAGCGGTGAGCAGGTAGTACTTCTCAATATTGCCTCAAATCAATTAGATTAAATTTCTTTGATTGTATAAATTGATGGCCCTGTGACTTCATGATTCATTGGAAGTTTGCCCTTAAGCGAGCTATTGTCAGGTAATATGATGTAGTGAGCTAAGGCTATATCTGGTGTCTTGTAGTCATTTAGATAAAGAGGCGATATGGGCATTAAACAATTAAATGCAACGTATCTTATCCATGAAGATCGAATTCTATTTCGCTTTAATACGGATGAGGCTGCAGAGTTTCGTTTCTGGTTTACGCGGCGCGTTAGCCTATTCATCCTGGGAGCCACCGCTCATTTATATGAAAAACAACTCGAAAAAAACCATGCCCCCGAGACTGCAAAAGCAATTGCTCAATTTGAGCAAGCAAGCCTGGAAGATCAGATAAGTCATTCCGATGGATCTGGAAAGGCTGAGGAGTATCAGGGCGGCACTCAATACCCTTTAGGTGCTGATGCACTATTAGTGATGGATGTTAAATGTCAACTCACTAACGAGAGTGGGGCTGATGTCCTTTCTCTTGATTTTATTTTGCCAGGTAATGCTAATTTAAATTTAAAACTGGATGGGCGGATGCTCCAAGCTTTGTGTGTTTTACTCAATCACCTGGTAGTCAATGCTCAGTGGCAAACTCCTTCCCAACTGCCAGCTGGCGAACCTGAACAAGTCTCCTTAGAAAAATCTGCTACCAAAATTCCGTTGCATTAAGTCACCAATTGAATAGTTATCAGTCAAAAAATTTATTTCGATGAAAAAAATCTTATCCATCACCTGCCTTTTGGCTCTAGTTAGCCTCGGAACATTTGCAAGCGCTGCTGAGCCCGCTTCGAAAAAAGAAACTCATGAGGACCTTAGTTTTTTTGCCTTAGTCAATGGAGTACATCTACCAGAGGACCTTCTTGAAATAAATGTGAAGAATGCAGTTGCTGCCGGGCAAGCGGATACTCCAACATTGAGAAATAACCTTAAGCAAGAATTAATCAACCGTGAGCTCTTGGCTCAAGAGGCTATAAGAATAGGCTTAGATCAAAAAATAGATCTTAATGCTCAATATTTGCAGTTAAAACAAACTTTATTAATTCAGGCAATGGTGCAAGAGTATCTGAGCAGCCATCCAATGACCGATGCCGTTTTGCAGGCAGAATATGATCGTCAAACCAAAGAGTTAGGCGGCTCAGGTCCCGCTAGTACGCAATATCGACTGAGCCAAATAGTGGTGGGAAGCCAATCTAGTGCCATAGGATTAATTGCCAGAATTAGCCAAGGCGACTCTTTTGAAAAATTGGCTAAGGAATATTCTATTGATGCAGCTTCTAAGAAAGAGGGTGGTCAGATAGGCTGGGTTTCTTTAGGGCAGTTACCTAAAGAGATCAGTAGTGTTGTTAGCACTCTTGCAAAAGGCGCTTCTAGTAGCACGCCAATTTCTTTTCGTGGGTCATGGTTTATTGTCAAGTTGGACGATACGCGGGAAGTCAAAACCAAAAGTTTTAGCCAATCGAAGCCACAATTAGAGCAGGCAATCATCCAAAACTATCTAGTTGAAAATGTCAAAATGCTTCGCCAGCGTGCTCGAATTTCTCAATAATCGAGCAGGGATTCACTACCCATCAAGTAGGTCAGTTTGAACATCAAGAATATAAGGCCTTTTTTTGGTGGGGTGATCGACATTCTGTTAAACGCTAAATCTGACGATTAGAAAGTTCTCCACTTGTCGAGCGGAAGTCCGTCTTGATCAGTAATTTGATTGTATTCGCTGATAAATTTTGCATACTCCAGTTTCCAGAGCCGCCCCTTTTCTTGCCTTACAAGTGACTCTAAAAAGGCATCACATACTTTCGATATATTGATTCCTAACTTTTTTGCCTCAGCCAATACTTGAGTATTGAGCGTGAGATTAGTAGCCTTTTTTAAGCCTCTTACTTTGTTATAGGTGCGGATGGAGCCATGGATGATGATGTCTTAATCATAGGCAGAATTTGTACGCAGTCAATATGCGTATAAATTATGTGGGTATAGATCAATATTGTTAGAAGGGCAGCCTAGCATCTGGCTTAGCTGCCAACAATACTGCCTTAAACTCCGCCTGAATACGCTTAATCGCCGCTTCACTGTCTGCTTCAAAGCGCATCACTACTACAGGCGTAGTATTCGATGGTCTGGCTAGACCAAAGCCATCAGCGTATTCCACGCGTACACCATCAATCGTATTAATCGATTGCGAAGTAGGGAACTTGGCATTTGCTTTAATGGTCTCCAGTAATGCAAAAGGCTCGCCTTCAGCGCAAGCCAGTTGCAGTTCTGGCGTGCAAATCGCATTCGGTAAATCATTGAGTGTTTTATTTGGATATTGTTCTTTAGAGAGAATCTCCAGTAAGCGCGCGCCAGTATATAAACCATCATCAAAACCAAACCAACGGTCTTTAAAGAAAATATGACCGCTCATTTCTCCGGCAAGAGGGGCGCCAGTTTCTTTCAGTTTGGCTTTGACTAGAGAGTGGCCTGTTTTCCACATCAAGGGCTCGCCACCATGCTGCTTTACCCAAGTTGCAAGATTGCGAGTGCACTTTACGTCGTAAATAATCTGTCCGCCAGGATTGCGTGAGAGTACATCTTTAGCAAACAGCATCATTTGACGGTCTGGGAAAATTACTTGACCATCTTTAGTAACTACGCCCAAACGATCGGCGTCACCATCAAAAGCGAGGCCTAATTCATTATCGGTAGTTTGCAGGTTTTTGATGAGATCTTGTAGATTTTCAATATGCGCAGGATCTGGATGGTGATTCGGAAAATGACCATCAACCTCACAGAAGAGCTCTTGTACTTCGCAGCCTAAGGCCCTGAAAAGTTTTCCAGCAAAAGCACCACCAACACCATTGCCGCAATCCACCACAATCTTCATAGGACGAGCTAACTTAACGTCGCTCACAATACGCTCTAAGTACATTGGAAATATGTCAAAGGTAGATCTAGTTCCTTGGCCCGTAGCGAATTTCTTATCTTCAATACGCTTACGCAATGCCTGAATTTGATCGCCATAGATTGCAGCGCCACCCAGAACCATCTTGAAGCCGTTGTAATTCGGTGGGTTATGGCTGCCAGTAATCATGATCCCGGATTTTGGTTTCTTGCCATTGAGTAACTGGTTGGCGCCAAAGTACACCATGGGTGTAGCAACCATTCCCAAATCAATCACATTAATGCCGGTAGATAACAAGCCTTCAGTCAGGGCTTCAATCAGGCTAGGACCCGATAAACGACCGTCACGACCGATCACAATTTCAGTTTCACCAAGTTCACGCATCTCCGTGCCAAAAGCTTGACCAATCAGTTTAGCTATCGATGGATCTACAGTCTCGTCAATAATGCCGCGAATGTCATAAGCTTTAAAAATGGATGGAGAGAGTTGCATGAGTCTTCTTTCGATGTCTAGGCTAATGCTAGATCTATATAGCTAGTAATAAGCTATTGATCAGCTATTGATTAAATAAGTTAATACGAGCGGCTGTCACTTCATCAATACCAGCTTCAGCTTGTACCGTGCCACCATTCTTTAAGGCAGCTTCAATTGGTTTAGCAAGCACTTTGCCAAGCTCTACACCGGGTTGGTCAAAGCTATTGATATTCCACAGGGCGCCTAATGCAGCTGTACGATTCTCATACAGAGCCAACAAGGCGCCTAGATAGAAGGCATTGAGCTTAGGCAGAATCAGAAGGTTGCTAGGGCGCTTACCTGGATAGGTGTTGTTCGGGTTTTCAGTCTTTTTGCCGTTAGCCAAAGCTTGCGCTTGAGCCAGGCAGTTAGACAGCAGAATGCGGTGATGCGCCTTTGCCTCAGGCAAATTGCTCATCGGTTCACGTACTGCGATGAAATCAATCGGAATGATTTCAGTGCCTTGGTGTAATAACTGGAAGTAGGAGTGTTGTGCATTGCTACCAGAGCTTCCAAAGACTACTGGGCAAGAGAACTTGACTGGCTTGCCATCGCGGTCGACGCTCTTGCCATTACTTTCCATATCAAGCTGTTGCAACCACTTCGGAAACCAATCCAATGCGTCTGCATATGGAATAACAGCGTATGACTTGATGTTGTGCTTCTCTTGCTGGTAGAGCAGGCTTAGTGCCATGATGACTGGCAGGTTTTCTTCAAGAGGAGCAGACTTAAAGTGCTGATCCATTGCTTGAGCGCCAGCTAAGAACTGCTTGAAGGTATCAAAGCCATACTGCAGGGCAATTGGTAAACCTACGGCAGACCATACAGAGTAACGGCCGCCGACCCAATCCCAAAACGGATAGATATGGTCTTGATTAATGCCAAATTCTTCAGCTGCAGGCACGTTTGCTGTAACCGCAAAGAGTGATTTGCTTACTTGACTATCGGTAAGGCCATTATTTTTAAGCCATTTCACTACCGCTTTGGCGTTCATGCCGGTCTCAAGCGTCGTAAATGACTTCGAAACAATAATGACTTTAGTGCTATGCGGTAAAGCGCGTTGCAATATGCGAGCCAAATCAGCGGTATCGATATTCGCCAAGAAATGCATCCGCATGCCACGACTTTCAATATCGGGAACATGAGCCAAGGCTTCGATGGCGAGGCGCGGACCAAAGTCGGATCCACCAATACCAATGTGAATGACATCGGTGACGCCGACCCACTTATTGCATAGAGCTTCAATGCGGTGCCAAACTTGAGCAACGTCTGGCATGACATCTTTGCCATTTACCAATACGGGAGATTGGTCAAGGTTGCGCAGAGCAGAGTGCAGGGCAGGACGATTTTCGGAGTTATTCACTGACTTGCCAGCGAAAAGATCGGCAATAAATTGTTCTAAATGAGCAGCTTTTGCCTGCTTAAAGAGGGATTTCCAGCTGGTAGCATCAATGCCTTGATAAGCGTTATCTAAAACGATATCTTGGGCGCTAAATAGGGTTTTCAGGTTATCTGCAGCTGGTTTTGAAGACATGTATAGATTTTATCAAGAAGTACCCAAAAACCCACTAAAACACTGAAAATGTTACGATTTCGAGATGCAAATAACAATAATTCAGGACTCGGGCGGATAAATGGATCAAGTCGACTGTGTCGTCATCGGTGCCGGGGTCGTTGGCCTGGCCGTTGCGAGGGAAATGGCCCTGCAGGGTCGCGAGACGATTTTGCTAGAGCGGGAAAGTGCTTTTGGCACGATTAGCAGTGCGCGTAATAGCGAAGTAATCCACGCTGGTATCTACTATCCAAAAGATTCACTCAAAGCCAAACTTTGCGTTGAAGGCAATCGCATGCTCTACGAGTATTGCCGCACTCACCATGTTGCCACTCAACCTTATGGAAAACTGATCGTAGCCAGTGATGACGCTCAATTAGATGATCTCCAGGCAATTCTGTATAAAGCACAGCAAAACCAAGTGCCAGAAATCAAAATGATTACTGGCGATCAGGCAAAAGCAATGGAACCTGAGCTTAATTGTTCAGCGGCGGTTCTTTCCGCCTCAACTGGCATTGTGGATAGCCATGGATTCATGTTGTCCTTACTCGGTGGGTTTGAAGATGCTGGCGGCATGATTGCCTATCAATCGCCGCTCACTAGCGCAAAGCCTCTGGGTGAAAATGCTAAAGATGGATTTGAATTAGAAATCGGCGGCGCTGACGGGATGAAGATTCAGACAAAGCTTCTGATTAACTGTGCTGGTATGAGTGCACCAGCGATTGCGAGAAAAATTCAATCCTTAAGCGAAGCGCAAATTCCGAAAGCGTATTTTGCTAAAGGCAATTACTTTTCACTCTCCGGAAAATCACCATTCAAGCATTTAATTTATCCCATTCCAGAGCCTGGTGGCTTAGGTGTCCACCTAACCTTGGATATGGGTGGGCAAGCCAAGTTTGGCCCTGACGTTGAATGGCTAGAAATCGATGAAGAAAGCCAAATCGATTACACGGTAAATCCAAAGCGGGGCGAAGGCTTTTATGAGGCCGTGAGACGTTATTGGCCAGGCCTTAAGGACAACGCACTGCAGCCTGATTACTCTGGAGTAAGGGCAAAGATAGTCCCGCCTAATAGCCCTGCAGGTGACTTTTGCTTCAATACTCCTAAGGATCACGGCCTAGAAGGACTCTTTAATCTATATGGCTTCGAGTCCCCAGGATTAACCTCCAGCCTAGCTATTGCCAAGCATTTAGAAGATTTAATTAAGAGGTCTTAATCTGCTTGGGCTCGATATTCGAATGGGTTCAGTAAATTAATTTTAAATCGTTTGAAGTCTTTTATATTTCTACTGACCACGATGAGTTTCTGATCAATAGCTGTCGCTGCGATCATGGCATCTTCCCAAACGGTATTACTTTCTTTATGCATGAGCTTTGCCCACAATCTAAAGGTTGATCCCGCCATCGGCAAGACATGATGTGCATTTGAAACTTGTTGCAACCAACTCTCTAAAGACTCTGCTTTATTTTTATCTTGCTCACGAGTCAACTCAATCCCTGCTTGAATTTCACCGATCGAGACCGCGGAAATATAAAGATCATTATCTGAAATGTTGTCATACCACTCTAATACTGCTCCATGCGGTTTTGGTTTACGTAGTTCTGAAATAATATTGGTGTCTAGTAAGTACATGAGCAGTCTTACAGTTTGATGGATTTTCGAAATGCACCTTGGCCACGCTTTGGCAGCACTAGGTCACCCTTGGCTTGCTCTGAAAGCAAAAGCGATTTAAGAGAAGGTTTGGCTAACTTTTTCAATGTATTCCACTCCTGGATGGTGATTAATACGGCTGCTTCATGCCCCCGCTTAGTAACCACTTGAGGGCCTTCTTCAAGGCAGGCGTTTAGTAACTCGCTAAATTTTGCTTTGGCATCTTGAACTGCCCAGTGCTTATTCATCACCCTTGCTCCTGACTAGTTATCTGACTAGTTTATCAGAGAAAAGGCCATATCGGTTGGTGCACATAGAGTATTTAAGCCAATGGAAGCAATCTTTAGAAGGGTGCTTATTGCATTTTTACGTAGGGGTTCACCGAATTCCTTATAATCTAGGACTCAATTCGCAAAGGAAGAGTGGCAGAGCGGTTGAATGCACCAGTCTTGAAAACTGGCGAGGATGAAAGTCCTCCGTGAGTTCGAATCTCACCTCTTCCGCCAAGTTAAATGTAAAAAGCCCAGCAATTACTTGCTGGGCTTTTGTCTTTTCAGCAGCTGAAAAGAATGGCTACATATCTTAATTACTTCTTAGCTGGTGCGCTTACTACTGCAGCAATAGCTTCTGTGTAAACCACTTTTACTTGATCGTTTACAGCAATATCTTTCAACAAGTCAGGATTCTGAACCTTAACCTTGAAAATATTTCCTTGTGGGCCCTTTAAAGATACGATATTTTTAGCTGCATCAATCGCTTCGACATTAGCAGTTGCAGTAATAGTTTTGGTGGTAATCATGCCCGGCTTATCGCCTTGTGGGGCTGTTGTAGTGCTAGTGCTAACTTGTTCGCTAGTTGTACCTGGATTTTTTACCTTAACCAACTCAATAGCTACAGCAAGTTCATAGACAACGTCAAAATGGTCGCCCACTTTAATTTCTGCAAAGTTCTTTACTTCAGGACCAGCAACGATAGAGGTTTCACCATCTTTGTTCTTGAGGGTAACTGTGCGTGTTGCAGCATCAATTTTAGTCACTTCGCCATCATAGATAAGCGCGGATTCTTGAGCAGCTACGCCAGCAATCGGAGCTTTTGGTTTTGTGAGGTAAAAGTAGCCGCCAACTGCGATTGCAGCAATGACGATAGCAATGATAATTTTTTTCATAATAATTTGATCCTTAAGGATGTTGAAAGAGCATCACCATTAAGTGGCGATGCGGAAATGAATAAATACCAGTAAGTTAGCATTTGTAACTATTGTATTACCCATATTAGAAGCTGGCAGCCAAGCCAATGGAGGTTCCGTGCACATTTTGACCAAATTGGTAGCGAAACACCACTCTGATGCGAGTAAAAATAGGATCAGATGCGCTACGATCTAGTTCAATGCCAGTACCTACAGAAGATAGGGAGTTAAATCCCAGAGCCCCTCGTAAGTCGCCCAGGAATTCGGTATGCGCCACTTCAAATACCGCTCGTAATGGTCTATCTAACAATGTAATTGGGGTTGGGATACGACTGCGAGCCCAAAGCGCCAGACTTTGCGAATCAGCTGAACCTTGAACTGCAGTAGAGGTGTCAAATGTTTGCACCGGAATATTGGTGTAACGCAGCTCTACATCAATTTCTTGATCGGGTTGGTAGTTCTCATAGTCCAGCATGACCGACCCGCCCAGACCATACGAGTTCATACGGCCGCCATTGAGGAACTGTAAGTCAACGCCTTTCTGATTTTGAATGACTCTAGATGCAATCGAAAGGTCGCTTTCTAAATGACCAAGCATGACATTGGCAATAGGGCGGAAGCGCAATTCATTGGTAATTGGAAAATCCCAACCAATACCGCCGGTGCCTGTGATGCTGTTCCAATGAAGTGGTACCGTAACGGATGTATTGGCGATGCCATCGCTAAAAGTTGGGTTGTAACGATTAACCGCTAAGGTCCCCTCTAAGTAAAGGGGAAAGTTTGCGCTAATTCGATCACCACCTCCTAGAGAAATCATTTGCAAGTCAGAATTATCGCCACCATTGTTACGGATCGACAACGATCCTGTTGTCACATCCGGTGTGAGTGAATAACCCGTAATCGTCATAAAAGCATCAGCGCGCTTTTTGAGGTAGTTGTTAGCGGCGCTATAAAAAGCCGATTGGGCATGAGCAAAGCCAATCCCAGCGACTAATAGGGTGACAAAGAAAAGAAGCTGGGATCTACTAAAAAGCTGCATGACACGCATTTTAGCGAATCAATTCAGTAGATGTACCATAGCAATTATGAAGCTGCTCATTTCTATTTACTTCTTTATTCTGGCCGTTATTCAGATGGGCCTATTTTTTGGAATCTATCACTATTACCGCTCTCAGAACCTCCTGAGACCCAGTTTATATTGGATGTCCTCCCTGCTAGTGAATGTGGTGGGGTTGTTTATTTTTGGGACGGGAATTATTACCATCCAAAATATTGCTAATCCAGAATTTAATTTCACTGTAGCAAATACCTTTTTCTATATAGCAACGATGCTGCAAGCATTATTTTGTCAGTCACTCAATCATGAGGTTTCTAAACGAGTAAAGATAGCTGCCTCAGTTTCAGTCCTCATTTTTATTGCCGTATTTGATTCCATGCGTCTATATGGATCTTTTGAAAGTCGCACTGCGGTAATGGCGGGGCTTGCTAGTATTTTTTATTGCTGGCAAATATATGAGCTAGGCAAGAAGAGAAAATCTTCTCCATCCAAGCAATTGGTTTATATGCAATATGCCAATTTTGCTGAAATGTTTTTTGCTATGGGGCGATTCTTCATTATGGTTGCCTCCGCCTTCACGATCCGTCAAGTTGATCAAATTCCTCAGCTTCTGATTCTGTTTACCATTGCTCAGCTGGTGATGAATACCCTATCCTACATTGCAATTGGGGGTTATTGGGCCGAACAAATCACCATTGCCAATATCAATGCAACCAATGAGAGTCAATCTACGAAAGCGCTATTACAGGAGCGAGAAATCTTAATTGCTTCACTGCTAAAGGCTAATAAAACCGCTAGTACTGGTGCTTTGTCGGCCTCTATTGCACATGAGCTCAATCAGCCATTAGGTGCCTCCGGTCTGAATATTCAGTTTTTACAAAAGAAGCTATCGGAAGGAGAATTGAATCCTAACTTACAGGGAGAAGTTTTGGATTCTTTGTTGGCAGACAATCAGCGTGCAGCAAGTATTATTCGCTCCCTTAGATCGGTATTCGCCGATGAAAAGATGGCATCTACCAAAATTAACCTTGCTGAATTAATTGATTTAGTGCTCACCATTGCTCGCCCAGAAATTGTTAAGCAGAATATTCAGATGGTTCTCAAGTTAGAGGAAAACTTGTTTATCACCGCTAATAAGGGAGAGCTTCAACAAGTGCTATTGAATTTAGTGATCAACGCAATTGATGCATTGAACTTGACAGAGAATTCAAATAAATTAATCACGATTCGAGGTCAGCACAGCGGCGCTGGTGTTCAAATTTCGATCTCAGACACAGGTTCAGGTATTGATGAAAATGTTCAGGCCCACATGTTTGAGCTGCTTTCAACTACCAAGGGTTCCGGTATGGGAATTGGTCTTTGGTTGTGTAAGCATATTGTGATGAGGCATGGTGGATCTATCTGGTTTGAGTCATTCCCTGACAAAGGAACTACGTTTTTTGTAAACCTACCTCTCGTGGCGGCTTACTCAATCTAGCTATCTATTAGCTATAGGGCTAATTGCCATGGTTTACCTCAAACATATTATTGATGTAATCAAAAAAACTTTTACTTAAGGCTTTTATGAAAATCAAACTCACACAATTTTCTATTGCAGCTGTATTAATAAGCTCAGGTTTTGCTATGGCGGCGGGGGGTGGTGGTGTGGTTGCTGATCCTGGCGCTATGCAGGGGAAGCATTTTGATCCAAAGGGTAAGGCGCCAACAAGCTATACAGTTGAGCTGCAAAGTGAATTGCGCAAGACGCTGCCTTTCGAAGATCAGCGTGATTTTGAGGAATCTAAAAAAGGATTCATAGCAGCACCTGCTTATAAAACCATCATGGCAGATGCAGGCAATGTGGCATGGGACATGGGTAGTTATGAGTTCCTTCTACAAGGCAAAGACTTTGATAGTGTGCATCCTTCACTGCAACGTCAAGCCATCCTCAATATGGGCTATGGCTTATATGAAGTTGTGCCTGGAAAAATTTATCAGGTTCGTGGCTTTGACTTAGCCAATATTAGCTTTATCAAAACAGATACTGGTTGGATAGTTTTTGATCCACTAACCGCTAAAGAAACTGCACGCGCAGCCCTAGAGCTCGTCAATGAGAAGTTGGGCAAACGTCCAGTGGTAGCTGTCGTGTATTCGCATTCGCATGCTGATCACTTTGGTGGTGTGCGTGGCGTAGTTGATGAGGCAGACGTGAAGAGCGGCAAAGTCAAGGTCATTGCGCCAGCTGGTTTTATGGATCATGCGATTGCTGAAAACGTCTACGCAGGCAATGCTATGACCCGCAGAATGTATTTCCAGTACGGTGTGTTATTGCCTCGCAGCCCATTTGGTCATGTCGACCAATCCATTGGTAAAAATACTGCTGCTGGTAATTTAGGGTTGATCGAGCCTAACGTCTATATCAACCAACCGTATGAAAAAATGACGGTTGATGGCGTGGAAATGGAGTTCCAAAATACTCCAGGCACTGAAGCTCCTGCGGAGATGAATACCTACTTCCCACAATTTAAAGCCTTCTGGGCAGCAGAAAATATCACTGGCACCATTCATAACATATACACCTTACGCGGCGCCTTAGTTCGCGACTCACTGGCATGGTCCAAGAACATTAACAACGCTTTATATCGTTATGGCACTGAGAGTGAGGTCATGTTTGCATCGCATACCTGGCCACGCTGGGGTAATGAGCGTATTCAAGAGGTGATGCGTACCCAACGAGATAGTTATGCTCACCTGCATAACGAAGTGCTCCATTTAGCAAATAATGGCGTCACTATTAATGAAATCCAAAATGTATATAAACAGCCTGATAGTCTAAAGAGGCAGTGGGCAGCCCATAGCTATCATGGTTCCGAAGAGCACAATAGTCGTGCCGTGATAAATCGTTATCTAGGTTATTGGGACGCAAATCCAGCAACATTAGCGCCACTATCGCCAAAAGATTCGGCACCACTTTATGTAGAGATGATGGGTGGCTCAGCCAAGATCATGGCCAAGGGTAAAGAGCTTTATAAGCAGGGTAAATACCGTGAAGCGATGGAAATCGTTAACAAGTTAGTTTATGCGCAACCGAACAATACGGCCGCCAAGGACTTACTGGCAGATATTTTTGAGCAGATTGGCTACCAAAAAGAAAGCCCAAGTATGCGCAATAGCTTCTTGGGGGCTGCTTACGAGCTACGTCATGGTATGCCTACAGGAGCCTCGCCAAAGTCTAATGGCCCAGACATGATTAAGGGTATGACAACCGAACTCTGGCTCAATGCTTTGGCTATCAGTATGGACAGCAAGAAAGCAGCAGACATGAACTTTGTAATTAATCTTTCTACACCAGACAATGGTGAAAAATTTGTAATTGAGATGAGTAATTCTGCTTTGACCAACATTAAAGGTCAGCAGGCCAAGAACCCAAATCTCACTATCACCTTAAATCGCAGTGATCTCGAGCAGGTGATGGGTGGACAAACAACTTTTGAAAAGTTGCTGGCTGAAGGTAAGGTGAGGTTTGATGGTGATCGCAAATCATTCGATCAACTCAGAAGCACCTTGACGGTCTTTGTCCCTGATTTTGAACTCATGCCAGGCACTAAAGGTAAGGCCGCTCCTAAGCCAGCTGCTCCAGCCAAAGATCCATTTGCGGCACAGGAGATGGCTATTACTGGTGGCGAGTAACCAGAGCAACCATGGTGATTAGGCTTCTCTAAAATTAAATAGGACTCTGCGGAGTCCTATTTAATTATCTTTTTACTTAATCATTATTTTTATTAAGCTGCAAACTAGGGCGCAAAAGCGCCACCCGCTTCAAGAGACTTCAGTTCATCACCCGCAATACCAAGCTCGGCAAGAAGCTCGCTCGTATGTTCACCCAATAGAGGAGGGTGGCGATACACCTGTTGTGGCGTGCCATTCATTTTGACGGCAAAACCAATATTGGGTACCTTGCCTTCAATAGGATGATCAATTTCCATCCGCATCTTACGATGACGGCCATGCTCACTATCGAATGCTTCTGGATAGGTATTGATGGGGCCTGCAGGGATGCCTGCGGTCAATAAGGTGTCCACCCATTCATCCGCAGTTTTGGAGACAAACGTTTTCTCAAGCTCAGAAGCCAGCTCCAAGCGATTGGCTAAGCGCAGTGGATTTGTTTTGAAGCGGGCATCTTCAAATAATTCAGGACGCTCAATCTTGTCGCATAGCAACTTCCACAGTTTTTGATTGGTTGCACCCATCACAAAATACCCATCAGCAGCTTTCATGGCTTGGTAGGGGGCGCTCATATGATTGGCCGTGCCAAGCTTATAAGGTTCAACTCCGGTACCCCAGTATTGAGCGGTATCCCAAATGGAGAATGCCAAGGCAGAATCAAAGAGTGACGCATCAATAAACTGACCTTCACCCGTTTTAGTTTTGCCGATGTATGCCGACAATATTCCGTATACCGCAAAAAGTGCGCAGCCAATATCAGCTACCGGAACGCCAGCTTTAACTGGAGGACCATCTGGATAGCCTGTAACGCTCATGACGCCAGACATTGCCTGAGCCATGAGATCAAAACCAGGGCGATCTGCCCACGGACCAGTTTGGCCAAACCCAGAAATACTGGCATAGACCAAACTAGGATTGATATCTTTTAAAGAGGCGTAATCGATTCCTAGTTTTTTCATAACGCCAGGTCGGTAGTTCTCCACCAAAATATCTGCAGTCTTGACCAGCTCGAAAAACACTTTCTTACCAGCCTCAGTTTTGAGATTTAGGGTGAGACTGCGTTTATTGCGGTTCATGTTCAGAAAGCCCATGCTGTCTGAGCCCTTCATCTTGAATCCCATTGCGCCGCGCGTCTGATCCCCTATTCCAGGAGGCTCGATTTTGATGACATCCGCACCTAAGTCCGCCAACAGCATGCAGCAGTAAGGACCAGCCATAACCTGGCTGACGTCAAGCACACGGACTCCTGAGAGCGGTAATGGCCTTGATCCATCTCGCACGCTATTTAAAGCATCATTTCTAGGTGTTTTCGTCATTGTCTCGTTGCTTCTTATATGTTTAGAATTAGCCTCTAATAGTATCAAACACAATAAAAACAATTTTGGAGACTTTATGTTGCTTAAATCGCCTCAGTGGGCTGTTCGTAGTTTGCTCGCAATTACGCTAGCCACGAGTTCTTTCTTTGCTTTAGGTCAGCAGTCTTACCCAACAAAACCAATCCGACTGATTGTGGGTTTTGCACCTGGTGGCGGCACCGATATTGTTGCTCGAGCCCTTGCTCCAAAAATGGGTGAAATTCTCGGTCAAAGCGTGATTGTGGAAAATAAATCAGGTGCAGCGGGCACTATTGCGGCCGATCAAGTTTCCAAGTCGAATCCAGATGGCTACACCTTGCTGGTAGGGCACTCCAATTCCAATGCGATTGCACCATTTGTTCTTACTAACGTTCAATACAATCCCGCAACGGATTTCACGCCCATTACTTATTTAGGGTATGTTCCTAACGTTTTAGTGGTGAAGGCCTCATTGCCTGTGAACTCAGTTTCACAATTAATCGCTCTTGCAAAAGCTAATCCCGGTCAAATGACTTATGGTTCGTCTGGTATTGGCAGTACTCAACACTTAGCAGGCGCATTGTTTGCCAAGATTGCCGGCATTCAGTTAAACCATGTGCCCTATAAGGGTAGCGGTCAGGCCATCATTGATTTGCTAGGCGGTCAAATTACGATGAACTTTGATACCTTGCCACCGAACTTGCAGCAAATTAAAGACGGCAGCCTAAAGGCCTTGGCGATCTCTACTCCAAAGCGTTTATCCATACTTCCAAACGTACCCACGTTTAACGAAGTAGGTATTACAGGATTTGACGTCACCAACTGGTACTCCATCATGGGTCCAAAGGGCATGGATCCAGCAGTAGTGAACAAGATTGACCAGGCTGTTAAAGCCGCCATGGTCGATCCACAAATTAAAAAGACTCTAGATTCTCAGGGCTTACAGCCTGAGGGGCCAGCAACACCTGCTGCATTTAGTTTGTTCTTGGCTGGCGAACTGGCTAAATACCAGCGTTTAGTAAAGAGTCTGAATATTAAGGCTGAATAAACTCCCTATGAGTGATTCCGGAAAAGGAGGTAATGTTGCTCAAGTCGTTTTAGAGACGCAGGGTAACATTGCCTACATAAATTTTGATCATGTAGCAGCTCGCAATGCAATGACAGTAGGGATGTATCAAAGCCTGAAGTCAATCTGTGAAGATATTGCCAAGAATCCCAAGATACGTGTAGCCATCTTGCGCGGTGCTGGCGGCAAGTCTTTTATATCCGGTAGCGATATAGCGCAATTTGCTAGCTTTAAAGATGGTCAAGATGGGATTCGCTATGAAGAGGGTATTGATGATTATCTAGGTCCGCTTGCCACCTTGCCCATCCCAACAATTGCCGTGATCGATGCTATGGCTGTTGGGGGCGGATTAGCAATAGCCAGTTGCTGTGATTTCCGAATCTCAACTCCTGATGCAAAGTTTGGCGTACCTATAGCCAAAACACTTGGTAACTGTTTATCTGCTGCAAATGTTGCTTGGTTAGTTGCTCATTTAGGAATCAACATTGTTAAACGTATGCTGCTTCTTGCGGAAATGATTACTGCAAAAGAGTTGCTCCAACAAGGATATCTTTTAGCAACATACGAACAAGAGCAGCTAGGTCAAGAGGCCGTCAATCTCGCAGAGCGACTGAGTAAGTTAGCTCCCATTACGCAAAAATCTAGCAAGCTAGTATTGGCAAGATTAATTAAAAATAATCTGCCCGACTGTAGTGACCTCATTAGTGAAACCTATGGCAGCAATGATTTCCAAAACGGAGTTGCTTCATTCCTAAAGGGTGAGCCACCTATTTGGACAGGTAGCTAGCGCTCAACGCACAGCAGCCAAAACGGTTTAATCCAAAAACAGCTCTTGAAGATTGTTGAGGTAGCGCATGCCTAGTGGTGTAGCTTTAAGCTGACTGGGATTCTCATCCAGCAATTGCTTATTACTTGCCTCAGCTAAGCCTTTGCTAATCACGTTTAAAGGCAGACCAGTTCTCTCGCTGAAAGTATTGGTAGCAACCCCATCTGTCAGTCTTAGGGTATTGAGCATGAATTCGAAAGGCAGATCCTTGGCTTCAAGAACCCTGGATTCAATTAACGCATTACCTTTAGCTTCTATTGCTTGCATATAACTTTCTGGATGACGTTCCCTTACTTGGCGAGTAATTTTGTCTGGAAAAGAGATCTTTCCATGAGCGCCTGCGCCAATGCCAATGTAATCACCAAAGCGCCAGTAGTTCAGATTGTGTTTGCACTCTTGGTTTTTCTGCGCGTAGGCAGAGACTTCATAACGTACGTAGCCTGCCTTGGTGAGTAAATCTAAATTCTGTTCAAAAATGGCATCCACTTCATCATCGCTAGGCAATTGAGGGGGAAAGTTTGCAAAGTAGGTATTAGGTTCTAAGGTGAGATTGTAAAAAGACAGATGAGGCGTTTTAAAAGAAAGGGCGGTCTCAATATCCGCCTTGGCCAACTCCAGAGTTTGTTTAGGGAGGCCATACATTAAATCTAGGTTGACAGATTTGAAGTGTTTCAGGGCAATTGCTATTGCACGCTTGGCTTCCTCGCCATTGTGTATGCGACCCAAGGCTTTGAGCTGCTCATCCTGAAAGCTCTGAATTCCGATCGACACTCGATTAATGCCTGCCTTTGCAAATCCTGCAAATTTATCGGCCTCAATGGATCCTGGATTTGCCTCCATCGTAATTTCAGCATCGGGCTCAAGGTTCACTCGAGCGCGAACGGCGCAAAGCAGTTGATCCATGCCTTGGGCAGAAAGTAGGCTTGGAGTTCCGCCGCCGATAAAAATACTGTGAACCTGGCGACCCCAAATATTGGGCAATTCAGTTTCCAGATCAGCAATCAGCGCATTGATATAGCGTTGCTCGTCAAAACCTGTTTTACCTTCTTTAATTTGATGTGAATTGAAATCGCAATAGGGGCATTTCTTTTCACACCAAGGAAAGTGAATATACAAAGCCAATGGAGGCAATGCAGTCAGCATTACTTTGTTGGGGCTCGAATTAAGCATGGCTTTTAAGTTGTGCAATCAATTCACGTAGCGCTTGACCTCGATGACTGATTGAATTCTTTTTATCTGGCCCTAACTCAGCAGCGGTGCAATTTTGATCCGGCAAAAAGAAATGGGGGTCATACCCAAAACCATTGCTACCGGCAGCTTCATCAACAATCTGCCCATACCAACGTGTTTGCACAATGATGGGTTCAGGATCATTTGCACTATTCACGAAAACCAATGCGCACACATAATGCGCACCTCGATCTGCCTGAGCTTTTAATTCTTGAATGAGTTTTCGATTGTTTGCAGCATCATCACCTTGCTCACCAGCAAAGCGCGCCGACAAAACGCCGGGCTTGCCGTTTAAAGCATGTGCACATATACCGGAGTCATCGGCTAATGCAGGTAGGCCAGATGCTGCGCTAGCGTGTCGTGCCTTAGCAAGAGCATTCTCCACAAAGGTGAAGTGAGGCTCTTCTGCAGAAGGAATGCCTAATTCACCCTGGGGGATTACCTTAAAGTTCAGGGGTGCTAATAGCGCCTGAAACTCTTTTACCTTGCCGGCATTGTTAGATGCGAGAACGAGCTTTTGCATGTCGATCTTTATTTCAATGCATCGCTTTGCATTTGGGTGAGCTCTTCAATACCTTGCTCGGCCAGATCTAGGAGTGCATTGAGCTCCGCCCTTGAGAAAGCGGCACCTTCTGCTGTGCCTTGAACTTCAATCATTCCGCCTTTGCCGGTCATGACCACATTCATATCGGTATCGCAAGAAGAGTCTTCTGGGTAATCCAAGTCCAACACTGGAACACCTTGATAAATGCCAACTGAAATTGCAGCAACGCTATCGATAATGGGGTCCTTGCTCAGGACGCCACTTTTAAGCAGTTGGTTTACTGCATCACGAGCCGCAACATAGGCGCCAGTAATAGATGCAGTACGTGTTCCGCCATCAGCCTGCAGCACGTCGCAATCGAGGTGAATAGTTCTCTCACCCAAGACTTTTAAATCAAAGACGCTACGCATGGCACGGCCAATGAGGCGCTGAATTTCTTGAGTGCGACCAGATTGTTTGCCGCGGGCAGCTTCACGATCGCTGCGGGTATGGGTGGAGCGGGGTAGCATGCCGTATTCAGCAGTAACCCAACCTTCGCCAGAGCCTTTCTTATGTGGAGGCACTTTTTCGAGGATGCTGGCCGTACACAGAACCTTGGTATCCCCAAAGGCGATCAATACTGATCCTTCAGCATGCTTAGTAAAGGCTCTAGAGATGGTTACTGGGCGCAAATCGGTGGGCTTACGGCCGCTAGGGCGGGCAATATTGGCTGGGTTTGCTGTGCTCATGGAAAGGGGGTCCTGTGGGGTTAGGGTCTGGATCGGGTCTAGTTCAATAATGAATCTACAATGTCCATATGATATCGAGCATGACTGGTTATGGCAGCGCTTCTCGCCAAGTCTCCCTAGGAGCGGGTGTAGTTGCTGATCTGCAGGTGGAATGTCGGGCTGTTAACAGCCGCTTTCTAGATCTAGGATTTCGTCTTCCGGACGAGTGTCGTGGGGCAGAGCCTGCCTTGCGAGAACTGGCTACCCAAAGCCTATCGCGCGGAAAAGTCGAGTTTAGAGCGGCATGGCGGGTCAATAGCGCCGCAGCAGGTGCTGCCAAAAGTAATCCCCACGCTCTAGGTGCAATTAGTCGCGATCGTCTTGATGCCCTATACACCCTTCAAGAGAAAGCCCAAGAAGCTTTTCCAAAAGCACAAGAATTGAGTATTGCTGAAGTGTTGCGTTGGCCAGGCATTGTTTCCGAGCCTCGCGGCGAAGAGGATAGTTGGATTACTGCCACTGTCGAGGCTGGGCGTGCAGCCCTAGCGGCCCTCATGGAGAGTCGTCACGCCGAAGGTAAGGCCTTGGTTGGTGTACTTACCAGTATCACTGGCAAGATGCGCGACATCGTTAAAGTAATTGAGCCCAAAGTTCCTGAATATGTAGCTCAGTACCAAGAAAAGCTTACAGAGCGTCTCGCTGAAGCGCTAGCTGCTCAAGAGCAAGCCAAGGCAGGTGCTGAACTGATGGAGCGCATTCGTCAAGAGGTTGTGCTCTATGCAGTGCGCATCGATATAGCCGAAGAGTTTGCGCGCTTAAAGACCCATCTTCAGGCAGTAGATAACGCACTTGCAGGCAAAGGTCCTGTTGGTAAGCGCTTGGATTTTTTGATGCAAGAGTTGAATCGCGAAGCTAATACCTTGAGTTCTAAATCGGTATCAGAAGAGTGCACACAAGCGGCTTTGGAGCTCAAGCTGTTCATCGAGCAAATGCGTGAGCAAGTTCAAAACCTCGAGTAATCCATACTATTGATTTATGACTACCTCTACACCGACACCATCTTATCAAGGCAGCATGTTGATGATTGTTGCGCCCTCAGGCGCCGGAAAATCCTCCTTAGTTAATGCCTTACTTAAGGACGAGGCCGGATTGAAGTTATCTTTATCAACCACTACGCGCACTCCACGACCTGGTGAAGTAGATGGCAAGGATTACCGCTTTCTGGCAAAAGAAGATTTTCTGCAAGAACGTGATCAGGGACATTTTTTAGAGTGGGCAGAAGTCCATGGTCATTTTTATGGGACTTCAAAGCCTTGGATTGAATCTCAAATGCAAGCGGGTAGTGACGTCATGCTGGAGATTGATTGGCAGGGCGCTCAACAAATTCGAAAGTTAATTCCCTCAGTGCAGTGGATCTTTATCTTCCCGCCATCCATAGAGGCTTTAGAAGAGCGCCTACGTAAGCGTGGTCAGGACGATGAAACAACGATTCAACGTCGCTTGGCAGCTGCCCATGTAGAGCTTTTGCATGCTCATGAGGCAGATTACATCGTGGTGAACGATTCTTTCGACCAGGCTTTGGTTGATTTAAAGCACATATTGGCTTCCAGCCGTCTGCGCTCTGGCCCCAGTATGGCCAGAAATCCAGCACTTTTGAAGCGCCTCGGGGTCTAATCAGTTATCCTATAGGTATTGAAGCTAAATTAAGTGAGTCCAGCATGGCACGTATTACTGTAGAAGATTGCCTTAAAACTATTCCAAACCGTTTTGAACTGGTTTTGGCTGCGACATATCGTGCTCGCCAATTAGTACAAGGTCACTCCCCACGCGTTGAGTCCAGAGATAAAGCTACCGTAGTTGCATTACGTGAAGTAGCTGCTGGTGTGACTGACCGTGACATGTTGACCAAAGTACCCCTCTAAGTAAGGAGTTCCGGTGTGGAGCTCCCTTTAGGACTAGCCAATACATCGGAAAAAGTAGGAAGCATCTCGCCTAAGGATGCTTCGCTTGATCTTAATCAAGCACAGTTGTTGGATAAGATTTCCGACACACCAATTCAAAGTGGTAAAAAATCCATCATTGCGAGTTTATTGGCGCAATCGAGTCGTCATTTGTTCGGCCCGACATCTGCGCCGATACTTCCGCTCAAACATCAAGTAGTTTCTATTGAGGGATTGCTGTCTAAGCTTTCCTATCTCAAGCCTGAAGAAATTGCACAGGTTAAAAAGGCATTTCAGTTTTCTGATGCTGCTCATCTAGGTCAATACCGTCATAGCGGCGAACCTTACATTACCCATCCAGTTGCTGTGGCTGAACTATGTGCAACGTGGCGCTTGGATGCGCCATCCATCATGGCCGCATTGATGCATGATGTGATTGAAGATACCGGCTGTACTAAAGCAGATTTGGTTGAAAAGTTTGGCAATAAGGTGGCAGAGTTAGTTGAGGGCTTAACCAAACTCGATAAATTAGAATTTCAAAGTCATGCAGAGGCGCAAGCAGAGAGCTTTCGCAAGATGTTCATGGCCATGGCGCGTGATGTGCGTGTCATTTTGGTCAAGCTTGCTGACCGCACCCACAATATGCGCACTCTGGACGCCGTACCCATGGAGAAGCGCCGTCGCGTAGCCGCTGAAACAATCGAAATTTACGCGCCCATTGCTCATCGTCTTGGGTTGAACATCATTTACCGTGATCTACAAGATCTCAGCTTCCGATACTCCATGCCCATGCGTTTCCGAGTCATTGAGGGGGCTGTTAAGCGTGCGCGCGGCAACCGCAAGGAAATGGTTGAGAAGATTTTGCAGGCATCACGCATGGCCTTTGCTAAAGCCAATTTAGAGGTTGACCTGCGCGGTCGTGAGAAGACGCTCTTTAGCATCTATACCAAGATGCGCTCAAAGCATTTAAGCTTTTCGCAGGTATTAGATGTGTATGCATTCCGGGTTACCGTACATTCCATTGATGAATGCTATCGCGCACTCGGTATCTTGCATTCTCTATACAAGCCTATGCCAGGGAAATTTAAGGATTACATTGCGATCCCTAAATTAAATGGCTATCAATCTTTACACACCACTTTATTGGGTCCTTCAGGCGTGCCGGTGGAGTTTCAGATTCGTACAACGGAAATGCATGCGGTAGCTGAAGCTGGAGTAGCTGCGCATTGGGCTTATAAAGACGGCTCCCCTGATATGAGTGAGGTGCAAAACAGGGCCCACCAATGGCTGCAGTCCTTGATTGATATTCAGGATAGCAGCGGTGACTCTCAAGAATTTTTAGAACATGTCAAAATTGACTTGTTCCCAGATGCGGTTTATGTGTTTACCCCCACTGGGCAGATTAGGGCCTTACCAAGAGGCGCAACTGCTCTAGATTTTGCTTACTCTATTCATAGTGATCTGGGTAATACCTGCGTAGCCGTCAAAATCAACGGCCTGCAATTGCCTTTGCGTAGTGAGCTTAAGAATAGTGACATTGTTGAAGTCATTACTTCAGCAAGCTCACAACCTAATCCAGGTTGGTTGGCATTTGTGCGTACCGGAAAAGCACGTGCCTCCATACGACATTCCCTTAAAACAAAACATTATTCTGAATCACTTCAACTAGGCGAGCGTCTTTTAGCAAATGCTTTACGTCAGCAGGGCGTTGACGCTGCCTTATTAAGCCCAGAAATTTGGGAAAAGCTAACGCATTGGACGGGCGATAAAACCCGTGAAGAGGCATGCGTCAATATTGCCTTAGGTAGACGCTCCCCTCAGGAGCTAGCTATTCGTCTTAAGATTTTGATTGATGATGAGGGCGGGGCTGAGCAAATGCGTTTAGGTGTTGCTGATTGGGTTGCGCCTAATCAAGAGGCAAGCCATCATCATCAACGCCAAGCTATCCTAGTTGATGGGCGTGAGGGTAATTCGATTCATTTCCAAACTTGCTGCCATCCTATTCCAGGTGACAACATCATTGGCTACCTTGGCAAGGGGGAAGGATTACAAGTTCATACCAATGACTGTACAGTGGCATTGCGCATGCTCTCTAAGGATAGTGATAAGTGGGTTGAGGTTGAATGGGGCAAAGAACTGAATCGTGAGTTTGAAGTGGACCTAGCGATCGACACGCGCCAAGGTAAGGGAGTTTTGGCTAGGGTGGCAAGCAGTGTTACTTCGGCAGACTCCAACATCATGAATGTATCAATGGAAGATCGTTTCAAAGAAGATTCGGTCACTATCCGCTTTACCATTCAGGTCTATGATCGACTGCACCTTTCTAAGGTGATGCGCAGTTTGCGCGCCAATCCTGATGTCATGCGCGTGACCCGAACTCGTGCTGTTTAAGTTTTACAAGTATTGAACGTCTAAGATTTCAATTTCAGCGGGGCCGGTGGGTGTTTGTATAAAAACACAGTCTCCGATCCGAGACTTGATTAAGGCCTTGGCTATAGGTGAGACCCAACTGACATGCCCTTTATCGAGGTCAACCTCATCAACGCCCACAATTGTGATGAAGGTCTTCTTGTTGGCTTCGGGTCCTTCCAGGGTTGCGTAGGTCACAGTAGCCCCAAAGAACACCTGCTCAGAGTCATTTTCTCCTGATTTTCGAGCAGAATTATCGACAACCACGGCAAATTCTAGGCGTTTATTAAGGAAGCGGATGCGTCTATCTATCTCCCTTAAACGCTTTTTCCCGTAGATATAGTCCCCATTTTCAGATCGATCGCCATTGCTGGCAGCCCAGTGCACAACCTTGACAACCTCCGGTCTATCAAGGTTTAAGAGCTGAAGGAGCTCGGTCTTAATGCGTTCGTGACCAGCGGGGGTGATGTAGTTCTTCTCTTCCATGGCATAATTATGGCTGTTGCGGCTGTAGCTCAGCTGGATAGAGTACTTGGCTACGAACCAAGGGGTCGTGGGTTCAATTCCTGCCAGCCGCACCAACCTACATAAGGGCCTAGTTGAAAAACTAGGCCCTTTCTCTTTTTAGGCTTTTCTCAGCCCTTTCACAGAGATACCTTATAGTCTGCTTATGAGCACTTCTGACACCATTTCTGCCGTTTCTGACACCCCAGTGGCTGTTTGGTCGCAGGTAGATGCTAATAATGCCAAAGTACTAATGAGTGGCAATGTGAACGTCTATTCCTTGGGCGGTGTTTGGACTCAAATCCGTGATTCTCAAGATGTGTGGCTCAAGCAGGGTGATGGCAAAAGTAAGTCCTTAACTTTTGATGCAAGCAAAGTCACTTTTCTGGATGGGGCTGGTATCGCATTTCTGATTGGGATTGAAGAGGCGCAAACAACAGCGGGTGCAAAGTTTGATGTCGTGGGCTTAAATCCTCGCTATGAACCTTTACTAACTGAATTCAATCCGATCGGTAATTTATTTCCAGTTCCAGTTGTAAAGCCCAAAAGAAGTTTTGTGGTCAGCACAGGAATGGCAACCCAAAATTTAATTGATGATGCTGTTGGATTAATTTCATTTACTGGACATCTTGCGGCTGATTTAGCTTGGTCTATTCGTTACCCCAAGCAAGTGCGCTGGGGTGATTTTGTAAATGCTGCAGTGCAGGCGGGTATTGCAGCATTGCCCATCGTTGGGTTGGTGGCGTTTTTGATTGGCGTCATTCTTTCTTTCCAGGCTGCTATTGGCATGCAGCAGTTTGGCGCAGTATCTTTTGTTGGTCCGCTGGCGGCCTTGGGTATTGTGCGAGAAATGGGCCCATTAATTACCGCCATTTTGTTAGCAGGGCGTTCCTCAGCAGCCTTTGCTGCCGAGATTGGCACGATGACTGTCAATAGCGAGGTAGATGCGCTGGTATCTGGCGGCTTAAGTCCAATTCGTTTTTTAGTTGTGCCACGTGTTCTGGCCGGTATTTTGGTTGCGCCTATTTTGACTTTGTTTGCTGACATCGTCAGTATTTTTTCCTCAATGTTGACGATGTTGATCTACGGCATTCCATTTATTAACTTCTACAACGGCATGCTCTCGGCTGTAGATATCGAAGATATTGGTTCAGGTTTAATTAAAGCAACTCTTTTTGGCGTAGTTGTCTCAGCGGTTGGTTGCCTGCGTGGCATGCAAACCGGAAATGGTGCGGCTGCAGTTGGTATTTCAGCAACGCGTGCAGTAGTTAGCAGCATTGTTTTGATTGTGTTGGTCGATGGTATTTTTGCCTTCATTTCCTATAAGACAGGTTTCTGATGGATACGCCAAGCAAATCTCAATGCGCGATTGATGTTCAAAACCTCACCGTAGGTTATGGCTCTAACATCCTGATGCAAAATCTGAATTTCACGGTGAATTACGGTGAAATTTTTGTGATTCTGGGTGGCTCGGGTTGTGGCAAATCCAGTTTATTAAAAAACTTGTTCGGCCTCTATCAGCCCCTGTCTGGCGATGTTCTGATTGAAGGACAAAACATCACTACCGCAGTTGGAGCAGAGCGCCAGAAGATCATGACAAGCTTTGGCGTCATGTATCAACAAGGCGCCTTATTTGGTTCCATGAATTTGCTCGATAACGTGACTTTGTTTATGCAGGAATACACACAGCTAACACAAGCGCAAATGGATTTACTGGCGCGCTGTAAGCTAGATTTAGTCGGTCTGTTGCCTTATGAGTCTTATATGCCCAGTGAAATTAGTGGTGGTATGCAAAAAAGGGCGGCGATCGCTCGTGCCATGGCGCTGGATCCCAAAATATTATTCTTAGATGAGCCATCTGCCGGCTTGGATCCTATTACGTCTGCCGATCTCGATAGCACGATTCAGGATTTATCAAAAAACCTAGGAATTACCTTTGTCATCGTATCCCATGAGCTTGCTAGCATTTATGCCATTGCTGACAAAGTGATCATGCTAGACAAAGGTGCTAAGGGAATCATCGCTGAGGGAGATCCAAAAGTATTGCGCGATACCAGTAAAGATCCACGGGTGCATCAATTCTTCAATCGTATTATGAGTAAGGACGCAGCATGAGTAATAACTCAAATCCCAATTATTTTCGCTTAGGCGCTTTTGTGCTCGCCGCAATTGGTGTACTGATTGCTGTGATCCTCATTTTCGGCGGAGGCAAATTCTTCCAAAAATCATTTATGGTCGAAACCTATATCAAGCAGTCTGTAACAGGCTTGGATGCAGGGGCGGCTGTACGGTTTCGTGGGGTTAAGATTGGTCAGGTCACATCGATTGGCCTATCTGGTGATATTTACGAAAGAGATTTGCCTTTTCATGATCGCCGTCAGTATGTTGTCGTCAGAATGCAAATTTTTGGTGACAAAGTAAATCAAGATCAAATTAGCGAGTTTGTAAAAAATAATTTGCGAGCTCGCATCAAATCTATGGGTATTACGGGGGTAAATTACGTTGAGTTTGATTTTATTGCTCATGCATCCGATACTCCCGCCCTCCCTTTTTCTTGGAAGCCCGAGTATCCAGTAATCCCATCTATGCCAAACCAAGCGGATGAAATTATTTCGGGCATTCAAAGGCTGATTGGCGCTCTCAACGATATGAATATTGATGGCACACAGAAAAAATTGGATGCCTTGCTAGGTAATCTTAATGTGCTGATGGCAGGAGATGGCAAAGGTAATGAAGGCGTTATTGAATCCGTTAAGCAGTTAAACGTCATCATGGCTCGCATTACTAAAGCAACCGATAAAGAAGAGCTTGGTGTTCTGATGCGTGAATTAGTGGCGGCCACCTCTTCTTTGCGCCAAACTATTACGAGTGTGCAGGGTGACACTGTTTTGACGATAGAAAATATTAAGCAGGCAAGCGAGAACTTGAACGAATTTAGCCGTATTGCCAGCCAATCGCCATCAAGCCTCATCTGGAGTGATCCGCCAAAGAAAATTACACCCACTAGTAGCGCAGGTCAGTCTGGAGCTCAGAAATGATGAAGCGTATTTTATTTACCTTTGCCATCTTAGGGTTGGCCTCATGTACCTTTCCCACGAGGCCACCAGTAGGGCCGACTACCTGGATGGTGTCCCCAGATAGAACTGCGGCACCGCGTCAAGCTCGCACAGATATTTGGTTGAAGATGGGTTCTGTATCGGTTACGCCACCCTTTGATGGCAGATCTTTGGTCTACCGTACTGGCGATCAACGTTATGAAAAGGATTTTTATAACGTCTACACAACTATTCCTGCTGAAATGATTGGCAATGCTGAGCGCCAGTGGATGAATAAGGCGAATATTTTCTCCTCAACAGTAGGTCAAAGTAATAGCCTCTTTCCTTACTATTATTTACAGGCAACTGTAGAGGAGTTTTATGGTGATTATCGTAAGCAACCAGAGGCGGTAGTGAGCGTGGAGTTTTTCTTGAGCGCTACTAGTGCTGGCAAAGTTAATCCCTTGATTGGTGCAAACCGCTACACTAAGCGAGTAGCCCTTAAGGACAATACTCCTGAAGCGCTGGTATTGGGCCTGCAAGAAGCACTGGCTCAGATTTTCCAGGAGTACGAGGCGCAACTTTATAAATACGCCGGCAATTTACCAAAACCTTTAGGTCAGTAACTTTATGAAATCCACTTCAGTAAGTATTATTAAATTCGTTGGCGCAACATTACTGATTGCCGTAAGTTCACTTACTGCGGTCCAAGCAGAAACTTTCCCTAATAAGCCTATTCGCTTAATCGTTCCATTTGCACCCGGTGGAAGTACAGACATCATTGCACGAGCCGTTGGTGATGCTTTGGGTCGTCAGTTAGGTCAACCGGTGATTGTCGAGAATAAAGCGGGCGGTGGTGGTTCTATTGGCGCGTTGGAAGTGATGCGCTCACCAAAAGATGGTTACACCATTGGTATGGCTACCGTTTCCACCACAGCAGCCAATCCAGCGATTAATCCAAAGATTGGCTACGATCCTGTTACGGACTTCACGGCCATCAGCAATATTGCTGCGACACCAAATATCGTTGCAGTAAATCCATCATTCCCGGCAAAGGATTTCAAAACTTTTATGCAGGTTTTGAAGGCTAACCCTGGAAAATATTCTTATTCTAGCTCTGGCACTGGTGGTATTGGCCACCTTCAAACTGAACTTTTTAAGAGTTTGACTGGGGTATTTATTGTGCACATTCCTTATCGTGGAGCTGGTCCCGCATTGGCCGATACAGTGGGCGGTCAGGTTTCGATGATCTTTGACAACTTGCCATCGTCCTTACCTTTCATTAAAGACGGTAAGCTAGTGCCGATTGTGGTGGCTGCACCTAAGCGCTTGGCTCAATTACCGAATGTACCTACTTTTGCTGAAGTGGGTTTAGCGCCAGTTAATCGGATGGCTTATTACGGTCTATTGGGACCCGCAGGAATGCCAAAAGATATCGTAGATAAATATACGGCTGCTTTACAAAAAGTAGTGACCGATCCTGCGGTTAAGAAGCGTATTGAAGATACTGGCTCAATCATCAATGTGAATGGTTCTGAGGCGTTTACAAAAGAAATTAAAGCCGAGTACACCGTTTACAAAGAGGTAGTTGCCAAGCAGAAATTGCAGTTAGATTAAAAATATAAAAATCAGTTTTTGGAGACGAGATGGACTTAGGATTAAAAGGTAAGGTTGCATTGGTCATGGCGTCTAGCCGTGGCTTGGGTCAGGCAATGGCTGTGTCATTGGCTAAAGAGGGCGTAAAGGTAGCCGTTACCGGTAGAAATGCTGAGGGTTTGAGTGAATCCGTAAGATTGATAGAGGCGGAAGGCGGACAGGCTTTGGCACTGAATTGGGATCTATCCGATTCTTCTGTGATTGATAGCTTGGTATCAAAAGTGGAGCAGGAGCTTGGCCCCATCGATATTCTGATTAATAACACTGGTGGACCACCGCCAACACCAGCAGCCGGTCAAGATCCCGCGCTCTGGCAAAAGAGTTTTAACGATATGGTTTTATCGCTCATTGCCATTACAGATCGTGTATTGCCCGGCATGCGCGAGCGCAAGTGGGGCCGCATTATTACCAGCACCACTTCAGGCGCAATTGCGCCGATTAAAAATCTAGCCATTTCCAATACCTTACGCGCGGCATTGCTGGCGTGGTCTAAAACATTGGCTGCAGAAGTAGCTGCTGAAGGTATTACTGTTAACGTCATCATGCCTGGAAGAATTGCAACAGCTCGTCTGCGTCAGTTAGATGAAGCGCGCGCAAAGCGGGAAGGCACCAGCTATGAAGATGTTGTTAAAGCTAGCTTAAGACAAATTCCAATGGGTAGATATGGCGATCCCAAGGAGTATGGCGATGCCGCTGCATTTTTAGCCAGCCAAAATGCATCATTCATTACTGGTACCGTCATGCGTATTGATGGCGGGCAAATACAGGCAATTTGATTAAATCATTACTTCGTTTCTTGGGTGGTTTGAGACGTGATTTACGTTCAAGCGAGTTAGCTTGGCTATTCGTTGCCTTAACTCTTTCGGTAACAGCGTTATCTAGTGTCACTTTTTTAGCAGATCGAATGCAAAGGGCTTTTGCATTCGATGCCCGCCAACTCTTAGCTTCGGACTTGCTGATCGTTTCTGACCAGCCTTTACCCAATCTCTTTTTAGATGAGGCAAAGAGCAGGGGCCTACAGCTAGCTCAGACGATCGTGTTTCCGAGCATGGCAACTGTGGGCTCACATAGCAAACTCGCTTCACTTAAGGCGGTAAGCCCTCAATATCCTTTGCGTGGCGCTTTGCAGGTTCAATCCAAGGCCCAAGACAAGGCATTCAGTACTGGGCCCGCCCAAGGATCTGTTTGGGTTGATCCTGCAATGTTGGCGAGCTTGCATGCAAAGGAAGGTGATTCGATTCAGCTTGGTCAAAAAGTCTTTGTGATCGGTGGAATTTTAGAGCGCGAACTCGATCGTGGGGCAGGGTTCATGAACTTTGCCCCTCGAGTCATGATGTCAATCGCTGATCTCAGTGAGACCGGTCTCATCGGCCTTGGTAGCAGGGTGACCTATCGATTGTTATTGGCAGGTTCTGATAAGCAAATCCATTCTTATAGTGAATGGGCAAGTCAATATATTGAATCCGAGAGCATTAAGGGTGTTCGCATTGAAACTTTAGAGAATGCACAACCCTTGATGCGCAAAACACTTGAACGCGCAGATCGTTTTCTCTCCTTGATTGCTTTATTAACTGCGATGGTATCTGCGGTTGCCATTGCTTTATCGGCTCATCGCTATACCCGCAAACAGGCAAATACCTGTGCTGTTCTGAAATGCCTTGGAGCCAGCTCCACCATGATCCTTAGGCAACAAGGGCAGACTCTTTTAGCGCTTGGCTTCATAGCCGCATTGATGGGCTCTATTTTGGGTTACCTTGGCCAATATGTATTAACTCTTCTTTTGGGTAATCTAGTCTTAACAGAATTGCCCCCCGTCTCTTTTGGGCCAGTTCTTTGGAGTGTGCTGGTGGCCTGGTTTTTATTGTTTGGTTTTGCTGGCCCGGCAATGTTCAGTTTGGTAAAGGTATCCCCAATCAGATTGATTAGAAAAGAATTTGATGGCCTCGGCATCCCTACTATTTGGACTGCTCTATGTGGATTAACTGCGGCGGTGATATTGATCATGCTTGCGGCACGCGATTGGAAGCTAGCGTTATGGACATGCCTAAGTTTTGGGCTTGCTATTCTGATTTTTGCCTCTGTATCTTGGGGTATCTTAAAGTTTCTTTGCAGGATACGCACCCAAGGTTTTTCTCTAGGATTTGTTATTCTTGCTCAAGGCAGAAGAACAGGTCTTGCAGTGGTGCAAATTACAGCGCTCGGTATTGCTTTGATGGCGCTCTTATTGGTACTGCTCTTGCGAGCTGATTTCTTAAGCGCCTGGCAAGGCAATATACCGAGTGATGCGCCTAATCGCTTCATGATTAATGTTCAAGGCGATCAGAAGCGGGGGCTTACAGAGTCTCTTCAGAATGCAGGCGTTTCGGCTCCGCAGTTTTATCCAATGGTACGTGGCCGCTTGATTGAGGTGAATGGCAAAGACATCACGCCTAACGACTACGTAGAAGAAAATGCAAAGCGTTTAATCGATCGAGAGTTCAATTTATCCTATACAGATCAATTGCCATCAGGTAATCAAATCCTAACGGGTAAGTGGATTGAGGGCGATGCGCCCCAGATTTCCATGGAAGCTGGCATCGCCAAAACCTTGAAATTGAAATTGGGCGATCAGTTAACCTTTGAGGTTGCCGGAGAAAAAATTGTTGCCCCAATTACTTCTTTGCGAAAGCTTGACTGGGGATCGATGCGCGTGAACTTTTTCGTGATCATGCCGCCTGCTCAGTTGCAATCATTTCCGCAATCTTGGATTACCTCTTACTACCAATCGCCCAAACAAGAATCTTTGGATTTTGATCTAAGCCAGGCCTATCCTAATTTAACTATTGTGGATGTTTCAGCCTCGCTGCAACAAATACAGGAAATATTGAATAAGCTTTCCTCAGTATTGGCTTTGCTATTGGCATTTACGATTGCAGCAGCGTTCTTGGTTTTAATGTCAGCGATCGCAGCTACTCAAGATGAGCGTTACAAAAATGCAGCCCTATTAAAGGCTTTGGGAGCCTCTCGAAATACCTTAGCTCAGATTGCGAATATTGAATTAGTCATGATTGGCTTGATAGCAGGGTTGCTAGCAGGCGTAGCCTCTGGTGCTGCAGCTTGGGCTTTAGGCTATTTCGTGATGGAGGTTCCATTTAATGCCTTTGGAGGGGCCTTATTCATGGGTGTCGCATTTGGAATTAGCGCTTGCCTTGCTTCTGGATATCGCTTTCAGAGAAGAATTCAGAAGGCAACTGCAGTGGAATGTTTACGAGAAGCTTGAGTTAGAAAATCAAGACGCAGCTCTTAATTCAAGGTAACGAGGTTTTTGGGGAGCTCAACCAATCGTGTGCCAGCGAAGCGGTCTGGAAGGCTTTGTCGATATAGAAAACTCTGACGATCTAAATAGATGCTGAGTGGCCAAATTAACAAGGCTACAGTGAATAGCATTTCAATAATTTGCCATCTCTCCAAATGAAATGCCCATTGCAATAGCATGCAAGGAATAAGCCAGAGCGAACCATAGACATAACGCCAAAAGGCTTGTTGTTTAGTGAGATTGAAACCGCCGCGCCCAACAAGGCGAACCCGCCATGTTTGCATGGCGAGAGTTTGACCAGATTTAGTCCAGTACCAAACAAAATAAATCCCCAGTACAGCATAGAGATATAAAAATGTTAGCCAGCTGGGTAATGAGATGCCAAATAGCATACCTAAGCCCAGATTAGGGACTAGAAAAGTAAAGGCAATGACGCCAAGCAATACAAGCTGTTCATAGAGGCAGCAAGACACTCGTCGCCAAAATTGAGGTGAGGGTAAGGCGTCTAATTCAGCAGGTGTCATGCGACCGCTTAATAAGGGGAGCCGGCTTCTGCATTAGAACCGGCACCATCTGCTGGCGCAGGTGCGCTCGGAGCAATGACGGCGGCGGGAAGAGCAGCCTTAGGTGAAATAGGATGTTGCTGAAGTGTTGGGGCATTGGCGGCAGTAGGCTTTTTCTTGAGCTCAGATTCAGCCAACTTTTTCTTTTGCTCATCACTCAGTTTTTGGTAGGCATACCATGCCTCCGCTTTTTTCTCTGCAGGGAATTTGAGGCTGGTGAGGTAGTTTTCCCGAGCAATGCGACGATCCTTCTGCGAAAGATTGGACCAGCTTGTCATGCGAGACTGAAGGCGCTCTTGATCTTGTGCGCTCATCTTAGGGTAAATGTTAGCTACCTGAATCCATTTTTTGCGACTATCAGGCAGCATGTAATCCCAGTCGCTTTCTAGGGGTGCAAGAATTTTCTGTTGCGCTGGCTTTAAACCATCCCAAGTGCCATCAGGTTTCTTTTCAGGAATGGCCGTAGCCTTTCCATGTGGAGCGCTAGGCGCTCCTTGTGCTAGTGCTGGACTCACCTGGGCGGCGCAGAAAAATGCCAACAGGGCAGCGCAAAAAACTTGACCTGTTCTAGTTCTCATAGACATCAAACGAGGCAAGATTATTTGCTGCGTAATAAGTCGGATTGGCTATCAGATTCGGAGAGAGGGCCGTTTTTGAGGAAGGCCATAAATCCACTGTCTGCATATGCATCAGGAGGCACATCATCAGACAAAAGAGCGGCATCCACTTCGGCGATGTCATTAATACGAGAATCATCTTGCCATTGGGCAATGCCAATCAGGCCAAATACAAGGACTACTAGCGGAGCAATCCAGCCAACGCTATCCCAAAGGCCATTAGATCCAGAGGTCAAATTACGCGACGAACCAGCTAATACTTGCTTCTGAATGCGGATTTTTTCAGGTTTTCTAACAGAAAGGGCCTTCATACGTGCTGCATATAGGCGATCTTTCAGATGCTTGGGAATGCTCTGAGTACCTTGACGAAGCAGGGCAGCGCTAGCCTGGCCAAATTGGTCGACTTGGGTCTGGGTAAATTGGTCATCAAAGTGTTTCACAGCGTAATTCCTTTTAATTTCAATGCTTTAGCTAATGTCTGGGTGGCTCTAGAACAGTGCGTTTTGACGCTTCCTTCGCTACAACTCATTGCTTTGGCCGTCTCAGTAATGCTTAGCTCATCCCAATAACGCATCAGGAAGGCTTCTCGTTGACGTACAGGCAATTTAGATATTTCTGACTCAAGGGCCTGTAAAAGCTGACTTTTTTCAAGCTTTTGAGCCCCATCTTGGTGAATTTCACTGTCATCAGGGGCTGAAAGGGACTCCAAAGGGTCAAAATCATCGCTTTCATCGGTCTTTTTGCCCATGTTGGAAAACAAGGTGACCCAGGTATTTCTAACCTTTTGCCTTCTAAACCAATCATGAATGCGATTTTGCAGAATTCTGGTGAATACCAGGGGAAGTTCTCCTGCTGGTCTATCACCGTATTTCTCGGCTAATTTGATCATGGCATCTTGCACGATATCCATCGCAGCATCGTCATCACGCACGGCGTAGACCGCCTGCTTAAAAGCACGCTGCTCAACACTACTGAGAAAGTCGGATAGTTCTTGGGCTGATGCCATGCAATGGATTAGACCTGAATCTGTAAGAATTGAGTCATTTTAGGGGATTGCTATAGAATATAGGGCTTACTACCTAGAATCTCATTCAAGAAGTGGTTTTTTCCGGTAGCAGCGCCGTTCGAACTCAGGCCAAAAGCAAGAGATAGAACAGACCAAACAATTTTTTGCCGAAAATTGCAAAGGACGAAAGAAAATGAATACAAGCAGCGCCGAATTTTTAGCTACTAAAGCTAACAAAGACACAACAAATACAAATCTCGTAGAAGCGCCTCCAGAAATGATTGGTGCTGAAATGCTCGTGCATGCCCTGCACAAAGAGGGTGTTGAATTTGTCTGGGGTTACCCAGGCGGGTCCGTTCTCTTTATCTATGATGAAATTTTTAAACAAGATAAGTTCGAACATATTTTGGTTCGCCATGAGCAAGCAGCAGTTCATGCTGCCGATGGTTATGCGCGTGCAACTGGTAAGGTTGGCGTTGCACTAGTTACCTCTGGTCCTGGTGTTACCAATGCGGTGACCGGAATAGCAACCGCCTATACGGATTCGATCCCAATGGTGATCATCAGCGGTAACGTGCCAACGTACGCGATTGGTGAAGATGCTTTCCAAGAGGCTGATACCGTTGGTATTACTCGCCCAGTAGTGAAGCACAACTTCCTTGTGAAAGATGTTAAAGATCTTCCATTGGTTCTGAAGAAGGCTTTCCACATTGCACAGACAGGTCGCCCTGGTCCTGTATTGATTGATATTCCGAAGGACGTATCTGCAGCTAAAGGACCATTTGTCTATCCAGAGACTCTGGAAATGCGCTCCTACAACCCTGTTGTAAAGGGTCACAGCGGTCAGATTCGTAAAGCGGTGGCGTTACTGCAAGAGGCAGAGCGTCCATACATCTATACCGGTGGTGGCGTAATCCTTTCTGATGCTGCTCCAGAGCTCAAAGAGTTTGCCGACTTACTCGGTTATCCAGTTACCAATACCTTGATGGGCTTGGGTGGTTTCCCTGGCACAAGTCCTCAGTTCTTGGGTATGCTCGGCATGCACGGCACTTATGAAGCCAATATGGCGATGCAACACAGTGATGTGTTGATTGCCATTGGCGCTCGTTTTGATGACCGCGTGATCGGTAATACACAACACTTTGCAAGTCATCCGCGCAAGATTATTCATATTGATATTGATCCTTCCGTTATCTCGAAGCGTGTCAAAGTGGATGTTCCTATTGTTGGCAATCTCAAAGAAGTATTGGTAGAGATGACTGCGCAATTGAAAGCTGCTGGCCCACGCAAGAATGGTGACAAAGTTGCTGCTTGGTGGGATCAGATTAATGAGTGGCGTAAAAAAGATTGTTTAAAGTACGACGAAGCCTCACAAATTGTGAAGCCGCAGTATGTGGTTCAAAAGCTGTGGGAGCTCACTGGTGGTGATGCATTTATTACCTCAGACGTAGGTCAACATCAAATGTGGGCAGCACAGTTCTATAAGTTTGATCAGCCGCGTCGTTGGATTAACTCAGGTGGTCTGGGTACCATGGGCGTAGGATTGCCTTATGCCATGGGTATCAAGAAAGCATTTCCGGATAAGGATGTATTCGCCATTACTGGTGAAGGCTCTATTCAGATGTGTATTCAAGAGCTCTCTACCTGCAAGCAATACAACACTCCTGTCAAGATCGTATCCTTGAACAACCGTTACTTAGGTATGGTTCGCCAGTGGCAAGAGCTCACCTATAACAAACGTTATTCCAGCTCATACATGGATTCTTTGCCTGACTTTGTGAAGTTGGCAGAGGCCTATGGTCACGTTGGTATGCGTATCGAGAAAAAATCCGATGTTGAGGGTGCGCTTAAAGAGGCAATTCGCTTAAAAGATCGTACGGTGTTTATGGATTTCCAGACTGACCCAGAAGAAAACGTTTGGCCTATGGTTCAAGCAGGCAAGGGTATTACTGAAATGCTTTTGGGTAGCGAGGATCTCTAATGCGACATATTATTTCTGTACTCATTGAGAACGAGCCGGGTGCCTTATCGCGTGTAGTGGGTTTATTTTCTGCGCGCGGTTACAACATTGACACTTTGAGTGTTGCGCCTACTGAAGACCCATCTTTATCTCGCATGACGATCGTCACATTTGGTTCTGATGACGTCATTGAGCAAATTACTAAGCACTTAAACCGTTTGGTTGAAGTGGTGAAGGTATTTGATTTAAGTGAAGGTCCACATATTGAGCGTGAGCTCATGATGATTAAAGTGCGCGCTGTTGGTAAAGAGCGCGAGGAGCTCAAACGTACTACCGATATCTTCCGCGGTCGCATCATTGATGTGACTGACAAGAGTTACACCATTGAGTTAACGGGTGATGGTGCCAAGTTGGATGCCTTTATTGATTCGATTGATCGCGCTTCGATTCTCGAAACTGTCCGTTCGGGCGGTTCTGGAATTGGTCGCGGTGAACGCATCCTCAAGGTTTAATTTTTTTTAACTGATTACTGCATTAATTACATTTTCAATACAAGGAAAGAGCATGAAAGTTTTTTACGATAAAGACGCTGATTTGTCCCTCATTAAGGGCAAGAAAGTCACCATCATTGGTTATGGTTCACAGGGTCACGCACACGCATTGAATCTGAAGGATTCCGGCTGTAACGTTACTGTTGGTTTGCGTAAAGATGGCGCTTCCTGGAGTAAGGCTGCGAATGCTGGCTTGACAGTAAAAGAAGTTGGTGAAGCAGTTAAAGACGCAGACGTAGTCATGATGCTCTTGCCCGATGAGCAAATTGCTGATGTTTACAGCAAAGAAGTTCACGGCAACATCAAGCAGGGAGCTGCATTGGCGTTTGCTCATGGATTTAACGTTCACTACGGTCAAGTGCAGCCACGTGCTGACTTAGATGTGATCATGATTGCCCCTAAGGCTCCTGGTCATACAGTTCGCGGCACATACGCTCAAGGTGGCGGTGTTCCTCATTTGATCGCTGTTTATCAAGATAAGTCTGGCTCCGCTCGTGATGTTGCTTTGTCATACGCAACTGCAAACGGCGGCGGTCGTGCTGGCATCATTGAGACTAACTTCCGCGAAGAAACTGAAACTGACTTGTTCGGTGAGCAGGCTGTTCTTTGTGGCGGTGCGGTTGAATTGATCAAAGCCGGTTTTGAAACTTTGGTTGAGGCTGGTTATGCTCCTGAAATGGCTTACTTCGAGTGCTTGCATGAGCTCAAGTTGATTGTTGACTTGATCTACGAAGGTGGTATTGCCAATATGAACTATTCCATCTCTAACAATGCTGAGTACGGTGAGTACGTTACTGGCCCACGTGTTGTGACTGAAGACACTAAGAATGCAATGCGTCAGTGCTTGAAAGATATTCAGACCGGTGAGTACGCTAAGAGCTTTATCTTGGAAAACAAAGCAGGTGCGCCTACTTTGATTTCACGTCGTCGTTTGAACGCAGAACATGACATCGAAGTTGTTGGTGCTAAATTGCGCGCCATGATGCCTTGGATTGCTAAGAATAAGTTGGTTGACCAGACTAAGAACTAAGCTAAAAGCTAAGCATCTACTAATAGCAGTTCAATAAAAGGCTCAGAACAAAGATGATGTATCCGCACCCCATTATTGCGAAAGAAGGTTGGCCGTATTTAGCGTTAGTGGGGGCATTAACTTTGCTAGTTCACTATTTAGGTGGGATAGCTTGGTCATGGCCTCTTTGGATCATTTTTTTCTTTGTTCTGCAGTTCTTTCGTGACCCACAGCGTATTCCTGCTTTAGGTCGCGATCTTGTTTTATCTCCGGCGGATGGACGGATTGTTGTCGTTGAAAAAACTAATGATCCGTATGCTGGTCGTGAAGCGCTCAAAATCAGCGTATTCATGAACGTATTTAACGTGCACTCTAATCGTAGCGCGGTAAATGGCTTGGTGAAAGAGATTCAATACTTCCCCGGTAAATTTGTGAATGCAGATTTGGATAAAGCATCTACCGAGAACGAGCGAAATGCCGTTGTTATCGATGCCAATGGTCAAGTAGTTACTTTGGTCCAGGTTGCTGGCTTAATTGCCCGCCGTATTCTTTGCTACATTCATGTTGGCGATCGCCTCAAAGCAGGTGAGCGCTACGGATTTATTCGCTTTGGTTCACGAGTAGACATTTATTTGCCACTGACTGCAGAGCCGCTAGTGAGCGTTGGTGATAAAGTATTTGCAACAAATACAGCCTTGGCTCGTTTGCCTGGTTTGGATTGATTCGAAATATTATTCACTGGGATATTCTTTGACTACATTTCGCCGTCGTGGCCGTATTGACCGTAGCCGCCTCTCTCAGAAACGTCTTACTTCTTCACAAGATCAATGGGCTGAAGACTTAGGTGATGGTATTGATTACGAAGTAGAGGAGTTGCATCCTCAAAAGCCCCGCTTACGCAGCAAAGGCATCTATCTTCTTCCAAATGCTTTTACAACCGCAGCTTTGTTTTGTGGCTTTTATGCCATTGTGAACGCAATGAATCACCAGTTTGAGATTGCGGCAATTGCCATCTTCGCTTCAATGGTATTGGACGGCATGGATGGGCGTGTGGCCCGTATGACCAACACTCAAAGCGCTTTCGGTGAGCAGTACGATTCTCTTGCTGATATGGTCTCGTTTGGGGTTGCGCCTGCATTGGTCGCTTATGAATGGGCATTAAAAGATTTGGGTAAATGGGGGTGGTTAGCAGCATTCACATACTGTGCTGGTGCTGCCTTGCGTTTAGCCCGCTTTAATGTGAATACGGGCGTAGTGGATAAGAAGTTTTTTCAAGGACTGCCTAGTCCGGCTGCAGGTGCATTAATGGCCGGCTTTATTTGGTTGGCTGATGATAATAAGATTCCAGTTCGCGATACAGCAATCCCTTGGATTACCTTCTTTATCGCCGTCTATGCCGGACTGACTATGGTTTCTAATGCTCGCTTTTATAGTGGTAAGGCCTTGGATGTCCGTTACCGCGTGCCATTTGGTGTGATGGTTTTAATGATCTTGACTTTTGTCTTAATATCCTCAAACCCGCCATTAACGCTGTTTGGTTTATTCGTGATTTATTCCATCTCTGGCTATGTAATTTGGGCTTGGGAGCGTCTCAGCGGTAAACGTTTTGGCTAATTCCCTATTTTTGGGGTATATTAATTCCATGTTGATGAATTTCTCACCTTTATCTAGCCTCCTTCCGCTAGCACTAAGCCTAAAGCTTGGGGCGGGTAAGGCCTGAGTTAATGAGATAAACCAGATTCATTAACCACCACATACCAGCCCCAGCTAATTGCTGGGGTTTTTGTTTTATGAGATTAAGTTATCTGAAGAAGTAAAAAAGTGTTTAAAACCGGAGAGTAGTGATGATCGACAAAGTAATCGTATTTGATACCACCTTGCGTGATGGTGAGCAATCGCCGGGTGCATCCATGACTAAAGATGAAAAAGTACGCATTGCGCGTCAATTAGAGCGTCTTAAAGTAGATGTGATCGAGGCAGGTTTTGCTGCTAGCTCGGAGGGTGACTTCCAAGCTATATCAGCGGTTGCGGCCGCTGTTAAGGATTCTATTGTTTGTTCGTTGGCTAGAGCTAACGACAAGGACATCACACGAGCTGCCGATGCATTGCAAGCGGCAAATGCAAAACGTATACATGCATTCTTGGCAACAAGTCCATTGCATATGGCCGTTAAATTACGCATGTCTCCAGAAGAAGTTTTAGAACAGGCTAAACGCTCCATTCGTTTTGCACGTAACTTGGCCTCAGATATTGAGTTTTCAGCTGAAGATGGTTATCGCTCTGAAATGGATTTCTTGTGCAGAGTAGTTGAGGCGGTTATTAACGAAGGTGCATCTACTATCAATATTCCTGATACCGTAGGTTATGCCACTCCTGAGTTGTATGGAGAATTTATTAAGACTTTGCGAACCCGCGTGCCCAACTCCGATAAAGCGGTCTGGTCAGTGCATTGCCATAACGACTTGGGAATGGCAGTTGCCAATTCCTTGGCGGGTGTAAAGATTGGCGGAGCGCGTCAAATTGAGTGTACGATTAACGGCTTAGGCGAGCGTGCAGGTAATACCGCTTTAGAAGAAATTGTGATGGCTTTGCGCACACGTAAAGACTACTTTGATATGGTGTGCGGCATTGATGCAACACAAATTGTTCCAGCATCTAAATTGGTATCTCAGATCACCGGCTTTGTGGTCCAACCTAACAAGGCGGTCGTTGGTGCCAACGCCTTTGCGCATACTTCAGGCATTCATCAAGACGGTATTTTGAAGAACCGCGACACCTATGAAATCATGCGCGCAGAAGATGTGGGTTGGTCTGCTAATAAGATTGTTTTGGGTAAGTTATCTGGCCGGAATGCCTTTAAGCAGCGCTTGCAAGAATTGGGAATCACCGTTGAAGCCGAGGCTGAATTGAATGAAGCCTTCGCCAGATTTAAATCATTGGCTGACCAAAAGTCTGAGATATTTGATGAAGATATTATTGCAATCATGTCTGATTCTGCTGCTGCAGAAGAGGGTGAGCACTATAAATTTATTTCCTTAAGCCAGCACTCTGAAACTGGCGAGCGCCCTAAATCTCGCGTGACTTTTCGCATGGGTGATAAAGAGATGTGCTCTGAAGCAGTAGGTAATGGTCCAGTAGATGCGAGTTTGAATGCAATTGAAGAAATTGCGAAGAGTGGGGCAGAGCAGTTGCTCTATTCTGTCAATGCCATTACATCAGGTACGCAGTCTCAAGGTGAGGTGACAGTACGCTTGGCAAAAGGCGGTCGTATTGTGAATGGCGTAGGCACAGACCCAGACATCATTGCTGCTTCTGCAAAAGCCTATTTATCTGCTTTGAACAAATTGCATGATCCGAGTCAGGCCAAGCTCAATGCACAGATGACTCCTTAATCATTGAGTCATCTGCAAAGAGATTTACTTATTTAAGTCAGTGTTTTTATAGTACTTGGTGCCTTTGCCGGTGATTTCAGCGGCAATGCCAGAGTCTGTCAATTGGTACATTAAAACTCCCGGGGCAACTACGGTTGCATCCTGGTATGCGCCGCCATCTTTTTCGTATTTCGCAGCAGCGGTTACCTGGCCACCGAAAGTCCAGCCTGAGTTAATAAAGTCATTCATAGCCGTTTCAGTTTCAAATACAAAAATATTTTGGAATGATTTAATGCCCAGGCCCAAGCCAGCCTGAACTTCAGCCATATTCATGTAGACGGGCTTCTTGTTTGCTTTGTTAATCACAACGCCGCTACCAGTTCCGCCTCCTGCAATTAGAATTTTCATGCCGAAGTTACTAAAGGTCGCATAACCTACTGACTTTTCAATGAGATCCTTCGCTTTTGGCTGCGCCTCATAAAGTTGCTTCAGAATTGCTTGGTTTTTAATCAAAATGTCCTGGCGTTGCTCTGCAACCGTTTTATCTTGCCCAAAAAAGGATCCAAACTGGGCATGGGCGGGCTGAAAAAGTCCGAATCCGAGGCAGAGAAATCCAATAAGTGAGCGATGTAGTAAGGGCATATTTTATAAGTTATTGATTAATATGGGAAAAGTGTATTTATTTGCCTAAATATAAGCCTACAGCATAACAACTTCCACGGGGGAATCCGGTAAATACGTGCCGGCTCTGCTACAATTCGATGGCTTTGATTTTTAAAGCTTTTTTGTTTTATTTTGTTAATCACGCACGACACAGACTGGGTGAAAGCTCGAGTGTTCGCAAGTAAGGAGTATTAAAAATGGCAGTTGCTGATATTAAAACGGCGGAAATCGTCAAAGATAACGCGCGCAGCGCAAACGATACGGGTAGCCCTGAAGTTCAAGTTTCATTGCTCACAGCCCGCATCAATGAATTAACCCCCCATTTCAAGGCTAACGCTAAGGATCATCACAGCCGTCGTGGTTTGTTGAAGATGGTTTCACGTCGCCGTCGCCTCTTGGATTACCTCAAGGGCAAAGATTTGGACCGCTATCGCGCATTGATTGAGAAATTAGGTCTCCGTAAGTAATTCTTATCGGTATGCAATGCCATCTATCTTAGGGTTGTTTCTTCGCGGATTCAGTCTTAAGCAGATGGCATGTTTTTTTGGGCGCTTCAAGATTATTTGTGTAGGGGATTGTGTCATTCCAATGAGCTTCTGAAAGTTGATTCAGAGTCTCCCTGGAATGGCATCCCTTGTGATCTTAAATCGCTCCAGTGTTGTCGTGACACTGCTTTATCCCACGACAAGCGCAACTCTCATGTGAGTTTTGCGTGAACAATTTGGAGAAGATCAGAATGACAATGTTTAAAAAAGCAGTAAAAAGTTTTCAATGGGGCAACCATCAAGTAACAATGGAAACAGGCGAGATCGCCCGTCAATCCGGTGGCGCTGTTATTGTTAACGTCGATGACACAGTAGTTATGGGTACAGTAGTAGCCTCTAAGTCTGCAAAGCCAGGCCAGTCTTTTTTCCCGTTGACTGTTGACTACCTAGAAAAAACATACGCAGCAGGTAAGATTCCCGGCGGCTTCTTCCGTCGCGAAGGTCGTCCATCAGAAGGTGAGACATTGATCTCCCGCTTGATCGACCGTCCATTGCGTCCTTTGTTTCCAGAGGGCTTCTTGAATGAAGTTCAAGTAGTGGTTCATGTGTTGTCTATCAACCCTGATGTTCCTTCTGATATTCCTGCTTTGATCGCGGCTTCTGCAGCTTTGGCTATTTCAGGCATCCCATTTGCTGGCCCAGTTGGCGCAGCACGCGTTGGTTACGCTAATGGTCAATACCTCTTGAACCCAACTCGTACAGAGCAAGCCACTAGCGAACTCGATTTGATCGTAGCTGGTACACAGGCTGCTGTATTGATGGTTGAGTCTGAAGCAAACCAATTATCTGAAGAAGTGATGTTGGGTGCTGTTGTATATGGTCATGACCAAATGCAAACAGCCATCAACGCAATCAATGATTTGGTACGTGAAGCTGGTAAACCAGAGTGGGATTGGACTGCAGCACCTAAAGATGAGCCATTCATCGCTAAGGTAACTGCATTGGCTGAAGCGCCATTGCGCGAGGCTTATCAGATTCGTCAAAAAGGGGCTCGTTCAGACAAGCTCAAAGAAATTACTAAAGAAGTGGTTGCTAAGTTACAAGAAGAGGGTGATGTTGACGCAGTAGCTGTTAACGATATCTTGTTTGAAATCGAAGCGAAGATTGTTCGTAGCCAGATTTTGAACGGTGAGCCACGTATCGATGGTCGCGATACACGTACTGTGCGTCCGATTGAAATTCGTAACGGCGTATTGCCACGTACACACGGTTCTGCATTGTTTACTCGTGGTGAAACACAAGCTCTTGTTGTAGCTACTTTAGGTACTGCACGTGACGAGCAAATCATTGATGCGCTTGAAGGTGAGTACCGTGATCGTTTCATGTTCCACTACAACATGCCTCCGTTCGCTACTGGCGAAACAGGTCGTGTAGGTAGCCCAAAGCGTCGTGAAATTGGTCACGGCCGTTTAGCTAAGCGCGCATTGATTCCAGTATTGCCAAGTGCTGAAGATTTTGCATACAGCATCCGTGTTGTTTCAGAGATTACTGAGTCCAATGGTTCATCTTCAATGGCTTCTGTTTGCGGCGGCTGTTTAGCAATGATGGATGCTGGTGTTCCAGTTAAAGCACACGTTGCTGGTGTAGCAATGGGCTTGATTCTCGACGGCAACCGTTTTGCTGTGTTGACTGACATCTTGGGTGATGAAGATCACTTGGGCGATATGGACTTCAAAGTAGCGGGTACTGCTAACGGTATTACTGCACTCCAGATGGACATTAAAGTTCAAGGTATTACTAAAGAAATTATGCAAGTGGCTTTAGCGCAAGCTAAAGAAGGCCGTTTGCACATCTTGAGCAAAATGCAAGAAGCAATGGGTTCAGTTCGTACAGAATTGTCAGCTCATGCTCCACGTATGGTTTCTTTCAAAATCCATCCAGACAAGATTCGTGAAGTAATCGGTAAAGGCGGCGCAACAATTCAAGCCTTGACCAAAGAAACTGGCTGCAGCATCGACATCAAAGATGATGGCACTGTAACAATTGCTTCTACTTCCGCTGAAGGTATGGCTGAAGCTAAAGCTCGTATCGAAGGCATTACCGCTGAAGCTGAAGTAGGTAAGATCTACGAAGGCCCAGTTGTGAAGTTGCTCGAATTCGGCGCTTTGGTAAACATTCTTCCTGGTAAAGATGGTCTCTTGCATATCTCTGAGATTTCTAATGAGCGTGTAAAAGAAGTTAAAGACTATTTGGCAGAAGGCCAAGTGGTTCGCGTGAAATTGCTTGCTGCTGATGAGCGTGGCCGTTTACGTTTGTCATTGAAAGCTGCGATGGCTGATGAAGGAGGCACGATTGCTCCTTTAGCTGGCGCTGCCGAGGTTGCTGTTGAAGCAGCTCCTGCTTCTGACGAAACTGCCTAAGCAAGAAGTCTCGGGAGTATTTATGCGTGTTATTGAAATCAAAGAATTTGGCGCCCCAGAAATGCTGGTGCCAACTACTCGCCCTGATCCAGTAGCTCCTGCTGCTGGGACTGGTGAAATTTTGATCAAAGTTCTGGCAGCTGGAATTAATCGACCTGACGTTTTACAGCGTAAGGGGCATTACCCGGTTCCAGCTGGCGCATCTGATATTCCCGGTCTTGAAGTTGCCGGTGAAATCGTCGGCGGTGATTTAGCTCATCCTGACAACATATTTGGCTTAAAGCTGGGTGATAAGGTTTGCGCACTCGTTCAAGGTGGTGGTTACGCTGACTTGTGTACTGCGCCTGTAGCCCAGTGCTTACCTTACCCTAAGGGGTTTACTGACCAAGAAGCTGCAGCTTTGCCTGAAACGTTTTATACCGTATGGAGCAACGTCTTCATGCGGGGTCAATTGGCCGAAGGCGAAACATTATTGGTTCAAGGTGGCTCTAGTGGTATCGGCGTGACTGCAATCCTGATTGCTAAAGCCTTAGGCCATATAGTATTTGTGACTGCTGGTACGGATGAAAAATGTGCCGCATGTGTAGCATTGGGCGCTGATCTCGCCATCAATTACAAGACACAAGATTTTGTAGAAGAAGTGAAGAAGGCCACTGATGGCAAAGGTGTTAACGTCATTCTTGATATGGTTACTGGCGCTTATGTGCAAAAAGAAATTGACTGTCTCGCTGATGATGGTCGCATTGTGATTATTGCTATCCAAGGTGGATCAAAAGCAGAAGTGAGTACCAATCAGATTTTGCGTCGTCGCCTAAACATTACCGGTTCAACCTTACGTCCACGCCCAGTTTCATTTAAGAAGCAAATTACCAAGCAGCTTTTTGAAAATGTTTGGCCTTTGCTCAATGCTGGCAAACTGAAGCCAGTCATTTATAAAACGTTTACGCTAGATCAAGCGGCAGATGCTCATGCATTGATGGAGTCATCCGAGCACGTTGGCAAAATTGTTTTAACTGTTTAGAAATATTCATTACCCCTATGCGACCACTCATCGTTATCGGCAATTGGAAAATGAATGGCAGTCTTGCGAGCAATCAAGATTGGATCAAGACCGTTGCTCGTGGCATGGAGAGTGGAATGCCATCTGGACGTAAATATGCGGTCTGCCCGCCATTTCCGTATTTATCCCAATGTGCACAGTTGATTAAAGAGCATTCATTGGCTTTTTTGAATCTAGGCGCACAAGACGCATCAGCCCATAGTTCGGGCGCTTATACCGGTGAGGTTGCGGCCTCAATGCTCAAAGAACTTGGTTGTACTTATGTCATCGTTGGGCACTCTGAGCGCCGTCAAATGCACCAAGAGGTTGATGAGGTCGTTGCTGCTAAAGCCCTCGAGGTATTGGACAATGGTATGACTCCAGTGATTTGTGTGGGTGAGACTGCTGATGAAAGAAATTCGGGTAGGGCGGAAGAGATTGTTTGTGCTCAAGTTGCAAAGCAGGCGGGTGTTTTACAAGATCGTCTTGCTGACTGCTTAATCGCTTATGAGCCAGTGTGGGCGATCGGTACAGGCAAAGTTGCCAGCGCTCAAGTTGCACAAGATATGCATCGTGCTATTCGTCTGCAATTGGCTGAATTTAATGAGGATGTTGCATCTCACGTTGGAATTTTGTACGGCGGCAGTGTCAAGCCTGACAATGCTGTTGAATTATTTGCCATGCCAGATATAGATGGTGGATTGGTTGGGGGAGCATCCTTGAATCCCCAGGACTTTCTAGCTATTTGTCAGGCATAGATTTTTTATTTGGAGATAAGCTGTGGAATGGTTTAAGACTTTATTGATCGTATTGCAGGTAATTTCAGCTTTGGCTGTCATTCTATTGGTGCTATTACAGCAAGGTAAGGGTGCCGATATGGGTGCAGCCTTTGGCTCAGGCTCTTCTGGCAGCCTCTTTGGTGCTAGCGGATCCGCTAATTTCTTGTCCCATACAACGGCTGTTTTTGCAGCAGTTTTCTTCCTTTGTACTTTAGGAATTACTTGGATTGGTAACAAGAAGGAAATAAGTCCTGGTGTTCTCTCCGGAACCGTAGCCCCGGCAGCAATGCCAGCCGCTCCAGTAGCCCCAACACAGGACCCAAGTAAACCAGCAGTTCCTAAGTAAAACAGTAGGCTTTTACAGATTTTCTAGCCCAGAATTTGGGGTAGTGCACTTGTGCAATGCAGTAGAATTGATGAGTTTTGCAAGATGCCGACGTGGTGAAATTGGTAGACACGCTATCTTGAGGGGGTAGTGGCTTAGGCTGTGCGAGTTCGAGTCTCGCCGTCGGCACCAAAAAGGGTATTGATGAGCGTTTTTTGCTCCAAATCAATGTCTTATGTAGTGGAATAAGTAATAATTTGTTGTTTTTAGGAATTACCAGACAAACGAATCAGGGCTATTTTGAATCTCGCTAATTACTTTCCTGTTCTGCTTTTTATCCTCGTAGGTATTGGGGTGGGATTAGTCCCCATGTTCCTCGGAAAAATCTTGGCTCCTTCGAAGCCTGACGCTGAAAAACTCTCTCCGTATGAGTGCGGTTTTGAAGCATTCGAAGATGCGCGTATGAAGTTTGACGTGCGTTACTACTTAATCGCCATTCTCTTCATCCTGTTTGACTTAGAAACTGCATTCCTATTTCCATGGGGTGTAGCGCTACGTGACATTGGATGGCTTGGCTACGCCTCTATGGTGATTTTCCTCTTGGAATTCATTGTGGGATTTGTATATATCTGGAAAAAGGGCGCTCTCGACTGGGAGTGATAGATATGGCATTAGAAGGCGTACTTAAAGAAGGTTTTGTAACTACCACTGCGGACCAGTTGATTAACTGGACGCGTAACGGCTCCTTATGGCCTATGACCTTTGGTCTGGCTTGTTGTGCGGTAGAGATGATGCATGCGGGTGCCTCCCGTTATGACTTGGATCGATTTGGCGTCGTATTTCGTCCATCTCCACGTCAATCTGATTTGATGATTGTTGCCGGCACTTTGTGCAACAAGATGGCTCCAGCACTCCGCAAGGTTTATGACCAAATGCCAGAACCACGCTGGGTAATCTCTATGGGTTCCTGCGCCAATGGCGGCGGTTATTACCATAACTCTTATTCAGTAGTTCGCGGTTGCGACCGCATTGTTCCGGTGGATATTTATGTACCTGGTTGCCCTCCAACAGCAGAGGCGCTGATCTACGGAATTATTCAGCTGCAATCTAAGATTGCTCGTACGAGCACGATTGCGCGGAAGGCTTAAGTTATGTCAGATCGTTTAATTCAATTAGCAGCAAACTTAGAAAAAGTTTTAGGTAAGCGCGCTAAATCTATTGAGATTGCATTAGGTGAGGTGACTGTAGTTGTTAATTCGGACACTTATTTTGAATCTGCCATGTTGTTGCGTGATGATCCTTCGCTTGCTTTTGAGCAATTGATTGATCTATGTGGTGTTGACTATCAAGATTTCCGTGATGGAGCATGGAGCGGTCTGCGCTTTGGTGTTGTAAGCCATCTACTTTCTTTGCAACACAACTGGCGTTTACGTGTTCGTGTTTTTGCGCCCGATGATAGCTACCCATTAGTAGCCTCAATTACACCAGTTTGGGCTGCGGCCAATTGGTTTGAGCGTGAAGCCTTCGATCTCTACGGTATCCTATTTGACGGTCACGAAGACTTGCGCCGCATTCTGACTGACTATGGCTTCATTGGTCATCCATTTAGAAAAGATTTCCCAATCAGCGGTAATGTGGAAATGCGTTATGACCCAGAGTTAAAACGTGTTGTCTATCAACCGGTCACGATTGAGGCACGAGAAATTACTCCACGCATTGTTCGTGAAGAGCAGTACGGAGGCCCGGTTTAAGTTATGGCACAAATTAAGAACTACACCCTCAATTTCGGTCCTCAGCATCCTGCTGCGCATGGCGTATTACGTCTAGTGCTTGAGCTCGATGGTGAAGTGATCCAGCGTGCTGACCCGCATATCGGTTTATTACATCGCGCGACAGAAAAATTAGCTGAAACACGTACTTGGATTCAAAACGTCCCCTACATGGATCGTTTAGATTATGTTTCCATGATGTCCAATGAGCATGCCTATGTCATGGCCATTGAAAAATTACTGCAAGTTGATGTTCCGTTGCGTGCTCAATATATCCGCGTGATGTATGACGAGCTCACTCGTTTGCTGAATCACTTGCTTTGGATTGGCTGTCATGGTCTGGACGTTGGTGCAATGGCTGTCTTCTTGTACGCTTTCCGGGATCGCGAAGATATCTTTGATATGTATGAGGCGGTATCTGGTGCACGTATGCATGCCGCTTACTATCGTCCAGGTGGCGTTTATCGTGACTTGCCTGATCAAATGGCTCAGTACACCAAGAACAAGATTCGCAGTGCATCTGCTATCAAGCGTTTGAATGAAAATCGTAGTGGCACATTACTTGATTTCATCGAGCAATTTACCAATGGGTTTGATGCCAATGTTGACGAGTATTGCAACCTCTTAACTGATAACCGTATTTGGAAGCAACGTTTAGTGAATATCGGTATAGTGACTCCTGAGCGCGCATTGCAGCTCGGCTTCACAGGTCCAATGCTTCGTGGTTCAGGTATCGAGTGGGATTTGCGTAAGAAGCAGCCATATGAAGTCTATGACCGTTTAGATTTTGATATTCCAGTGGGCGTGAATGGCGATTCTTATGATCGTTATTTAGTGCGCATGGAAGAAATGCGTCAATCTAATCGCATCATCAAACAGTGCGTAGCTTGGTTAAAGGCTAATCCAGGTCCTGTGATGAGCGACAACCATAAGGTTTCCCCACCAAAGCGTGTGGATATGAAAACCAATATGGAAGAGCTCATTCACCATTTCAAACTATTCACCGAGGGTATTCACGTTCCTGATGGCGAGGCTTACTCAGCTGTTGAGCATCCTAAAGGTGAATTTGGTATTTACTTAATTTCTGATGGTGCAAATAAACCCTATCGCATGAAGATTCGTGCGCCAGGATTTGTGCACTTGTCGGCAATGGACGAGATGTCACGTGGTCACATGTTGGCTGATGCAGTAACCATTATTGGTACCCAAGATATTGTGTTCGGGGAGATTGACCGCTAATAGGCGTGCCAAGGAATATTTAATGACTACGACTCTGCAACTATCCGATAAAACACTAGCTGATATTCATCGCAATATCGCTAAGTATCCTGCTGAGCATAAGCAATCCGCTGTGATGGCTTGTTTGATTGCTGCTCAAACTGAGGTGGGCTGGGTTTCTCCTGAAGTTATTGAAACGGTTGCCCAGATTTTAGAAATGCCAAGCATTGCTGTTGATGAAGTCGCAACTTTCTACAACATGTACAACACCAAAAAAATTGGTAAGTACAAATTGGTGATTTGCACTAATTTGCCATGCCAATTAACCCATGGTGAAACTGCAGCAACATACCTTAAGGAGACTTTAGGTATTGGCTACAACGAAACTACCCCATGCGGAACTTTTACCTTGAAAGAGGGTGAGTGCATGGGTGCCTGTGGTGATTCACCAGTGATGTTGGTGAATGACAAGCGCATGTGCAGTTTTATGAGCAAAGAAAAGATTGATGCTTTATTGAGTGAGTTACGTGCAGAAGGGAAAGCAGTATGACCAGCTTGCACGATCGCCATATCAAGCCTTTAATCCTCGCTGGATTAAATGGTGATAACTGGCGTTTAAAAGATTACGAAAGTCGTGGTGGCTATCAACAATTACGTCGTTTAATTAATGACAAAGTTTCTCCTGATGCCATCATCGCTGAATTAAAAGCTTCTTCATTACGTGGTCGTGGAGGCGCAGGCTTTCCAACGGGTTTGAAGTGGAGCTTTATGCCCCGTCAATTCCCGGGACAAAAATATTTAGTTTGTAATAGTGATGAAGGTGAACCCGGTACTTTTAAAGACCGTGACATCATGCGCTATAACCCACACGCTTTGATTGAAGGCATGATCATCGGCGCTTACACAATGGGTATCACAGTTGGCTACAACTACATCCACGGTGAAATCTGGGATGTGTATTCTCGCTTTGAAGAGGCGCTTGAAGAAGCACGAGCAGCAGGATATCTGGGTGACAAAATTTTAGGAAGCGATTTTTCCTTCCAGTTACACGCATCCCCAGGTTGGGGTGCTTATATTTGTGGTGAAGAAACGGCCCTGCTTGAATCTTTAGAAGGTAAGAAAGGGCAGCCACGCTTTAAGCCACCATTCCCGGCAAGTTTTGGTTTGTATGGCAAGCCAACAACCATTAATAACACTGAGACATTTGCTGCTGTGCCATTTATTTTGGCCATTGGCGGTCCAGCCTATTTAGAGCTTGGAAAACCCAATAATGGTGGAACCAAAATATTCTCGGTATCGGGTGACGTGGTTCATCCAGGCAACTATGAAATTCCGTTGGGTACTCCATTTTCAGAGCTCTTAAAGCTTGCTGGCGGTATGCGTGATGGCAAAGCTTTGAAGGCTGTGATTCCTGGAGGATCTTCTGCGCCAGTTGTTCCTGGTGCGCAGATGATGGATCTGACTATGGACTACGACAGTATTGCAAAAGCAGGATCAATGTTGGGATCTGGCGCTGTGATCGTGATGAACGAAACCCGTTGTATGGTCCGTGCCTTGGAGCGTTTGTCTTACTTCTACCACGAAGAATCATGCGGTCAATGCACCCCATGTCGTGAAGGTACTGGTTGGTTATGGCGCATTGTTCATCGCATTGAACATGGTGAAGGACGTCCAGAGGACTTGGATTTGCTGAATGACGTAGCTGCCAATATTCAAGGTCGTACGATTTGCGCTTTAGGTGATGCAGCAGCAATGCCGGTACGTGGCATGTTGAAACATTATATGGATGAATTTGCGTATCACGTAGAACATAAGCGCTGCTTAGATTCTGCACAACCTTTATAAAGATTTAGAGCACGGGATATCTAAAAGTGAGCATGGTAGAAATCGAATTAGATGGTAAGACTGTAGAAGTTCCGCAAGGTTCGATGGTGATGCACGCCGCGAACAAGCTCGGCACCTACGTTCCTCACTTCTGCTATCACAAGAAGTTATCGATTGCTGCTAACTGCCGCATGTGTCTAGTAGAAGTGGAGAAGGCGCCTAAGCCATTACCTGCGTGTGCGACTCCAGTGACTCAAGGCATGAAGGTGTTTACGCATTCTGCAAAAGCGGTTGAGGCTCAGCGTTCTGTCATGGAATTCTTGCTCATTAACCATCCATTAGATTGCCCAATTTGCGATCAGGGTGGCGAGTGTCAATTACAAGACTTAGCGGTTGGTTACGGAAAATCAAACTCACGCTACGATGAAGAGAAGCGTGTTGTCTTCCATAAAAATGTTGGCCCATTGATCTCCATGCAAGAGATGACACGTTGCATCCATTGCACTCGTTGTGTACGCTTCGGCCAAGAAGTTGCCGGCGTTATGGAGTTAGGTATGGTCAACCGCGGTGAGCATTCTGAGATTACCACCTTCGTTGGTCAGACGGTAGATTCAGAGCTGTCTGGAAACATGATTGATTTGTGTCCAGTTGGCGCTTTAACCAGCAAGCCATTCCGTTATGCAGCGCGTACATGGGAACTCGGACGTAAGCGTTCAGTTAGTCCGCACGATAGCTTAGGTGCCAACACTACAGTTCAGACTAAAGCTAATAAAGTCATGCGTGTAGTTGCTCTAGAAAACGAAGCTATTAATGAATGCTGGATTAGCGATCGTGATCGCTTCTCTTACGAAGGTTTAAATAGTTCTGACCGTGTAACCACACCAATGGTGAAGCAGGGCGGCCAGTGGTTAGAAACAGATTGGCAGTCAGCTTTAGATTATGTTGCTCATTCTCTGAAAACAATTTCAGCAGAAAGTGGTCCTGAGTCGATTGGTGCTTTAGCCCACCCAATATCTTCTACTGAGGAATTGCACCTCTTGCAAAAGTTAGTGCGTGGCCTTGGCTCCAATCAAATGGAAACTCGATTGCGCCAAACTGATGTAAAAAATGCTGCAGCAGCGCCATGGTTGGGTATGCCAATCGCCAAGATCAATGAATTGGATCGTGTATTAGTTATTGGTAGTTTCTTGCGCAAAGACCAGCCTGTATTGGCTGCTCGTATTCGTACTGCCAGCAAACGCGCCTTACAAGTATTACGTATCGATGCGGGTGGTGATGACTGGTTTATTCCAAGTAGCGGTATTTCAGTGGCTCCAAGCGCATGGTTGAATGCATTGAGTGAAGTTGCACTTGCTGTTGCAAAAGCAAAATCAGTAACAGCGCCAGTTGGCACATTTAATCTAACCATTTCTCCTGCGGCGCAGAAGATTGCCGATAGCTTGCTCTCCGGTGAGTCAAAGGCTATATTGCTTGGTTCTGCTGCTATTGCGCATCACCACGCTTCTGACTTGCACGTCATGGCGCAATTTATTGCTGATCAGACTAGTGCTACCTTAGGCTTCTTGCCAGTTGGTGGCAATGCCGTTGGCGCATCTTTAGTGAATGCTAACGGCGTGGGTGTTGAGTCAGTCTTATCTGGCGAACGTCGCGCAGTGATCTTGATGAATATCGAGCCAGATTCAGATTTGCCAAATCCAGCAACTGCTCGTGCGGCTTTGGCAAAGGCTAATACCGTTATTGCTTTGAGCGCTTATAAGAGTGCTGACTTGATGGAGGTAGCCGATGTCATTCTGCCTACTTCAGTGTTTTCAGAAACAGTCTCTACCTTTGTGAATTTAGAGGGAAGGGTTCAAACAGTCCAGCCTTCAGTAAAACCTTTAGGTGATTCACGTCCAGCATGGAAAGTATTGCGTGTATTGGGTGGGCTCTTAGGTTTAGACGGTTTCTTGTTTAATGCTCCTGAGGAAGCGCTAGGAGAAGCATTGGACGATGGTTATTGCAATCGCTTAAATAACAAAGCTACAAGCTCTTCGATTGCCAATGGAAATCTAGCTCCTTTCAATGGTCTCGAGCGTTTGGCTGATGTCAACATTTATGCTGGCGACCAAATCGTACGGCGTTCTTCAGCTTTGCAGTTAACGCGTGATGCTAAGCGTGGCAATCAGGTAGGCTTAAATAAAATCACTTTCGTTGAATTGGGCCTCAAAGAGGGTGATGCAGTGCGTGTTAGCCAAGATTCTCATTCGGTTGATATGCCGGCAACATTAGAGGTTAATTTAGCGCCTGGAGCTGTCAGAATTTCTGCTGGCACCATGGCAAGTGCCAAATTGGGATCGATGTTTGGTCCAGTAACTATTAGTAAGGCATAAGGGACGAGATGGATAATTTCTTGAACCTCATAACTACTCAAGGCGAGGCTATTTTTGGCTCATTGTGGCCCTTGGTTTGGACATTGATTCGTATTGTGATCATCGTATTGCCGATGTTTGGTTGCGTTGCCTATCTAACCCTTTGGGAAAGAAAGTTGATTGGCTGGATGCATATTCGTCTTGGCCCAAATCGCGTAGGTCCACTGGGTTTATTGCAGCCAATTGCTGACGCATTAAAGCTCTTGATGAAAGAGATCATTGCACCTGCTCAAGCTAGTAAGGTTTTGTACTTCATTGCACCAATCATGGTGATCATGCCTGCATTTGCTGCTTGGGCTGTGATTCCATTTCAGGCAAAGATGGTTTTAGCTGATGTAAACGCAGGCTTGCTGTACATCATGGCTATTTCTTCTATTGGTGTTTATGGGGTTATCTTGGCTGGTTGGTCTTCTAACTCTAAATATCCATTCCTCGGTGCAATGCGCGCTTCAGCCCAAATGATCTCCTATGAGATTGCAATGGGTTTTGCATTGGTTACCGTCTTGCTTACCTCGGGTTCATTAAATTTAAGTGCCATTGTTACTTCACAAGAGCAGGGTTACTTTGCCAGCATGGGCCTTAATTTCCTCTCGTGGAATTGGTTACCTTTATTACCAATGTTCTTGATTTACTTTATCTCTGGCGTTGCTGAAACAAACCGCCATCCATTTGACGTGGTTGAGGGTGAATCTGAAATCGTAGCTGGACACATGGTTGAGTATTCAGGTATGTCTTTTGCCATGTTCTTCTTGGCTGAATATGCCAACATGATTTTGATTGCAGCTGTTGCATCCATCATGTTCTTAGGAGGTTGGTTGCCGATTGTTGACTTGCCAATCTTGCGTGATATTCCAGGGTTCTTCTGGTTATTTGGTAAAACATTCTTCCTCCTATCCTGCGTTATTTGGTTGCGCGCTACATTACCGCGCTATCGCTATGACCAAATTATGCGTTTGGGTTGGAAAATATTTATCCCCATATCAGTATTTTGGGTGGTTGTTATCGGCGCGTGGGTTGTCTCTCCATGGAATATTTGGAAATAAGTTGATAAATCATGTTTAAGAAAATTTCCCAATTCCTCGATAGCTTGCTGCTAAGAGATATCTTGGTCGGCATGTCTATTACCGGTCGCTATCTCTTTAAGCCAAAAATTACCGTTCAATACCCCGAAGAGAAGACGCCGTTATCTAGTCGCTTCCGTGGTTTGCACGCACTTCGTCGCTATGAAAATGGTGAAGAGCGCTGTATTGGCTGCAAGTTATGTGAAGCAGTTTGTCCGGCTTATGCCATCACCATTGAAACTGCTGAGCGTGATGATGGCACTCGTCGTACCAGCCGTTATGACATTGACCTGACTAAATGTATCTTTTGTGGTTTCTGTGAAGAGGCTTGCCCAGTAGACGCCATTGTTGAAACAAATATTTTTGAGTATTTCGGCGATAAGCGCGGTGACTTGTATTTCACTAAAGACATGCTTTTAGCTGTGGGCGATAAATACGAAAAAGATATCGCCGCTAACCGTGCAGCTGATGCACCTTACCGTTAATCGAATCGAGCTTAACTAATATGACATTCGATCCATCTACTTTATTTGCCATGTTCTTTTATGGGTTTGCAGGCTTATTGGTGATTTCTGGGCTTCGTGTGATCACGGCTCGTAACCCAGTGCATGCAGCACTATTCTTGGTATTGGCTTTCTTTTGCGCGTCAGGTCTTTGGATGTTGCTCAAGGCAGAGTTCTTAAGCTTGGCTCTCATTTTGGTCTATGTTGGCGCAGTGATGGTCTTGTTCCTCTTCGTGGTGATGATGCTGGACTTAGATATTGAGCATTTACGTCGCGATTTTAAAAAGTTTCTACCGTTTGCCTTCTTGATGGGTGCCGTCATTGTTCTTGAGTTATCAATTGTGATCATTCGTAGCTTTATTGGAACTGATGTGCCAGTGCAGCTCATGCCAGAAGAGTTGATGGCAAACAATACCCAAGCTTTGGGTATGTTGATCTTTGTCGATTATGTATACGCCTTTGAAGTTGCTGGTGTGATCTTACTAGTGGCGATTATTGCCGCAGTTGCATTGACATTGCGTAATCGCAAAGACTCTAAATCGCAGAATATTCACGAGCAAGTCAATGTCGTTGCAGCAGATCGCATGCGCATTGTGAAAATGGGTTCAGACATGGCTGCAAAGCAAGATACAAGAGGGGGGAAGAAATGAATATCACTCTCGCTCATTATTTAGTGTTGGGTGCGATCTTATTTGCAACTAGCGTTATCGGAATTTTCTTAAACCGCAAGAATGTCATCGTTTTGCTGATGGCAATTGAGTTGATGCTTCTCTCGGTGAACATGAACTTTGTGGCTTTCTCCCATTATTTGGGTGATATGGCTGGTCAAGTATTCGTATTCTTTATTTTGACTGTGGCAGCTGCTGAGGCAGCTATCGGCCTGGCAATTTTGGTTGTGCTCTTCCGTAAGGTTGACACGATTAATGCCGATGATCTTGACCACCTAAAAGGCTAGTCATGCAATTGACCTTAAACATACCTGTACTTTGCGCTATTCCTTTGGCGCCATTAGTCGGATCTATCATCGCTGGTTTCTTTGGCACCAAATTAGGCGGCAATCGCATTGGTCATGGGGCCAGTCAGTTTGTGACTATTTTGGGCGTAACCATTGCATTCGTTCTTTCCTGCAATGTATTAGTTCAAGTGATGGATGGCTTCTATTTCAATGGAACTGTTTACCATTGGATGCAATTGGGCGAACTCAATTTAGATATTGGCTTCCTGATTGACCCTTTAACGGCAACTATGATGTGCGTCGTGACCTTTGTGTCATTGATGGTCCACATCTACACCATTGGCTATATGCACGGTGAAGAAGGTTACAACCGCTTCTTCTCCTATATTTCTTTATTCACCTTTGCTATGTTGATGTTGGTGATGAGTAATAACTTATTGCAACTCTTCTTTGGATGGGAAGCTGTGGGTGTGGTTTCTTATTTATTGATTGGTTTCTACTTTGAACGCCAGTCTGCAGTGTTTGCCAATATGAAGGCTTTCTTAGTTAACCGAGTCGGTGACTTTGGCTTCATCTTGGGCATCGGCATTCTGTTGGCCAGTACTGGCTCGATGCAATATGACGTGATCTTCTCTCAGAATTCCGCTCTAGCAGCCCAGACATTACCTGGTACTAGCTGGAATTTGATGACCGTTACCTGCATCTGTTTATTTATTGGTGCAATGGGTAAGTCAGCTCAATTCCCATTACACGTTTGGCTACCAGATTCGATGGAGGGTCCAACACCAATCTCTGCATTGATTCATGCTGCAACCATGGTTACTGCTGGTATTTTCATGGTGTCACGCATGTCACCACTGTTTGAGCTTTCAGATGTCGCGCTGAGCTTTATCTTGGTGATTGGTTCAATCACAGCGCTCTTTATGGGCTTCCTCGGTATTGTGCAAAACGATATCAAGCGCGTTGTTGCGTATTCAACTTTGTCTCAGTTGGGTTACATGACAGTCGCATTGGGTGTTTCTGCATATCCGGTAGCCATCTTCCATTTGATGACTCACGCTTTCTTTAAGGCATTGTTATTTCTTGCAGCAGGTAGCGTGATTCTTGGTATGCATCACGAACAAGATATGCGCAAGATGGGCGGTCTCTGGAAATATATGCCAATTACTTGCTTGATGATGTTGTTAGGCAATCTGGCTCTGGTGGGAACTCCATTCTTCTCAGGCTTCTATTCAAAAGACTCCATTATTGAGGCGGTAGCTGCAAGTCATATCCCTGGTTCAGGCTTTGCCTACTTTGCAGTCATGGCTAGCGTATTCGTGACTGCCCTGTACTCATTCCGTTTGTATTTCTATGTATTCCACGGTAAAGCACGCTGGGGTCATGAGGATTCACATGCCCACAACCATCATCATGATCATGCGGAGCAGGGTGACGATCATGCGCATCATGGTTTAGCTCCAGGTCAAAAGCCCCATGAATCCCCGTTCGTTGTCACTTTGCCATTGATCCTTCTGGCAATTCCATCCGTGATCATTGGCTTCTACACAATCTCACCGCTGTTATTCGGAACTTACTTTGGCGACTCCATCTTTATTGACTTAGCACGCCATCCGGTGATGAAAGAATTGGAAGATGAGTTCCATGGTCCAGTTGCAATGGCAATTCATGCATTCACTTCACCAGTTTTATTGCTGGTAGTGCTTGGTGTGTTGACTGCTGCGATTGGTTATCTCTGGGCCCCTAAGCTACCAGCCAAAGTTGCCGAAACATTTGCACCAATTAAGAAATTATTTGATAACAAGTATTACCTCGATGAAATTAACCAAGCCGTGTTTGCTAAAGGCCTTATTTGGATAGGCAGTTTCTTATGGCATCGTGGCGATCAAAAGATCATCGATGGTTTCTTTGTTAATGGTAGTGCCCATGCAGTAGGGCGCTTTGCCGGAGTAATTCGTCATTTGCAATCCGGCTATCTCTACCACTATGCCTTCGCAATGATTGCGGGCCTAGCTGTATTGTTAGCTTGGGTTTTGTATGCTTACCTGCCTTTTGTTCGCTAGGCCTTTGTTACTTAAGTAGCCACTATGATTCTTTCTTACGCCATTTGGACCCCGATTGTCTTTGGACTCATTATTTTGTTTTATGGGTCTGAAAGATCAACTGCCGGTGTACGCTGGTTGACCCTGATCGGAGCTGTGCTTAGCTTTATTGAAACGCTTCCATTGTTGATTAATTTTGATATCGCTAATTCTGGAATGCAGTTCGTTGAAAAGATCAGCTGGATTCCACGTTACGATATTAACTATTACCTAGGCATTGACGGCATTTCTGTTTGGTTCATCGTACTTACTGCATTCATCAACGTCATTGTGGTGATTGCAGCATGGGAAGTGATTCAAACTAAGGTTTCGCAATACATGGCCTCGTTCATGATCCTGTCTGGACTAATGATCGGCGTATTTTGCGCTCTTGACGCATTGCTTTTCTATATGTTCTTTGAGGCGACATTAATTCCGATGTACATCATCATTGGTGTATGGGGCGGCCACAACCGTATTTATGCGGCATTTAAGTTCTTCTTGTATACCTTGCTTGGCTCTTTGCTTACTTTGATTGCCATGCTGTATTTGTACAACGTGACTAATACATTCGATATTTTGGCTTGGCAAAATGCCCGATTAGATATTGTCGAGCAGATCCTATTGTTTGCAGCATTCTTTATGGCGTTTGCTGTCAAGGTTCCAATGTGGCCATTACATACTTGGCTACCAGATGTCCACGTTGAAGCGCCAACAGGTGGCTCAGTGGTTTTGGCTGCAATTATGTTGAAGCTTGGTGCCTATGGATTTCTGCGCTTCTCTTTGCCAATCGCGCCAGATGCGAGCCAATACTTAGGCCCTTTTGTAATCTTCTTATCTTTGGTTGCGGTGATCTATGTAGGTGCAATTGCTCTTGTTCAAAAAGACATGAAAAAACTGGTTGCCTATTCTTCAGTTGCTCACATGGGCTTTGTAACCTTAGGCTTCTTCCTCTTTAGTCCGCTGGGTATTGAGGGCGGTATTGTGCAGATGATTTCACACGGCTTTGTTGCCGGTGCGATGTTCTTGTCCATTGGCGTACTTTACGACCGTATGCATACCCGACAGATCGCTGATTACGGTGGCGTAGTGCATCGCATGCCTGCATTTACTGCGTTTGCCGTATTAATGGCGATGGCCAACTGCGGTTTACCTGCTACCTCTGGGTTTGTTGGTGAATTCATGGTGATCTTAGCTGCTGTTGACTATGACTTTGTCATCGGTATCCTAGCTGCTACAGCATTGATCTTAGGCGCCGCTTATTCCTTGTGGATGGTGAAACGTGTATTTTTCGGTACCGTTAACAATGCCCACGTTGAAGAGTTAAAGGATTTGAACGGTCGTGAATATTTCTTGATGGCAGTTTTATCTATCTGTGTAATTGGTATGGGTGTCTATCCAAAACCATTTACCGACATCATTCATCCAGCTGTAATTAATCTGTTGCAGCATGTTGCTGTCAGCAAACTCTGAGTAAGTACAAATGCAAGCATTCGACCTTTACGCCATCCTGCCGGAACTTGTTTTACTCGTAGCAACCTGTTTGTTATTGGTTGCTAGCGTTTATGTTCGCGAAAGAGTGGCATCTACCCCTGGTGTTGAGCAAGACATCTTTCATACTCCGCGTGGAGTTGGCTTCGTGTACTTTTTCTCGCTGATCTTATTGGCGTATCTCATTTTTGCTTTCATTGGACGCATGGGCGATCCAGCGCTTGTAGCAATGAATGGGCTATTTCAGTCTGACCCATTTTCTAACTTACTCAAGGCATGTTCTTGCATCGCTGTTTTGGTGAGCTTGATTTATTCTAAGCAATATTTGATGGATCGCGCCTTGTTCCGTCCGGATTTCATTGTCTTAGCTCTGCTTGCTTTGCTTGGCCAGTTTGTATTGATCTCTGGTGCAAATCTGTTAACTCTATACCTAGGCTTGGAGTTGATGGCTTTGCCTACATACGCATTGGTTGCAATGCGTCACAGCAGCGAAAAGAGTGTGGAAGCCGGTATTAAGTACTTTATCTTGGGTGCATTAGCATCCGGTTTCTTACTTTATGGCATGTCGATGCTCTACGGTGTCACCGGATCACTTGACCTTATTGAAATCTTTAAAACCGTTGCTGACCCTCGTGTAAACCATTTGGTGATGGCGTTTGGCTTGGTATTTATTGTTGCCGGTTTAGCCTTCAAGTTGGGTGTGGTGCCATTTCATATGTGGGTACCGGACGTCTATCAAGGTGCGCCAACTGCTGTGACCTTAATGATTGCTGCAGCTCCAAAATTAGCTGCATTTGCATTGTTATTTCGCTTATTGGTAAATACCTTATTGCCTTTATTGGGCGATTGGCAGCCAATGCTGGTTTTGCTCGCAGTTCTATCACTAGTTGTAGGTAACGTGACTGCAATTGCGCAAACCAACATCAAGCGCATGCTGGCTTATTCTGCCATTGCGCAAATGGGCTTTGTTCTCTTGGGCATGTTGTCTGTTTTTGATGATCACGCATTTAGTGCAGCAATGTTCTACGCCATTACCTATGTGTTGACAACCCTTGGCACTTTCGGCTTATTGATGGCTTTGTCGCGCAAAGGTTATGACTGCGAAACCTTGGATGGATTAAAGGGGCTCAATAAGAAGCATCCGTGGTTTGCCTTTATTGGTCTGGTTATGATGTTCTCTTTAGCAGGGATTCCGCCTACAGTTGGTTTTGCAGCTAAATTGGGCGTTCTAGAAGCGCTAGTGGATGCTGAGCATACCTTCTTGGCAGTCATCGCTGTAATGGCTTCTTTAGTGGGTGCCTTCTATTACTTGCGCGTAGTCAAGGTGATGTATTTTGATGAACCTGAGCACGAGATCACAGTTTCTGGTTCAGGCTTTGCTAAAGGGCTCTTGAGTCTTAATAGCATTTTGGTTTTGGTTATCGGCATTGTTCCTGCGGGTCTAATGAGTCTTTGTTTAGATGCAATGCGCCGTACCTTGCTGGGGTCTTAGAAGGAATTAACATCTATCTAAAGGCTCCGTAAGGGGCCTTTATCATTTCAGGTGCCATCAAAATGACATTCAATTTAGCTAAGCTGGTTTAATCAATAACAGACGGAATACGTGCTAAGACCTATGACTGAAAAATCATTTGAAGATCTACCGACTGGTGATAATCATTTACGTGAAGAGCGTTTATCTGGCGAAGATATTTACGGCGGCATCTTTTTAAAGATGAAGCGAGATACAGTCTCATTGCCTGATGGTGAAGAGGCGATACGCGAATATTTAACCCATCCGGGTGCGGTAGCCATTGTTGCGATCCTAGATGATGGTCGTGTGTTGCTCGAGCGTCAGTATCGCTATCCGATTGCAAAAGCCTGTATTGAAATTCCTGCAGGAAAACTAGACCCTAAAGAGGATCATTTAGTATGCGCGAAACGTGAGCTCGAAGAAGAAACGGGATATACAGCAAAAAAATGGAGTTTCATTCGCCGTATTCATCCCGTGATTTCGTATTCAACAGAGTTCATTGATATCTATCTGGCAGAGGAGCTGATCCCCGGTAAAAGCCATCTTGATGATGAAGAGTTTTTGGATGTATTTGCTGCTCCATTGGAGCTATTGATTTCTTGGGTTGAGGATGGCGAGATTACGGACGTCAAAACCACGATAGCCACCTATTGGCTTGATCGCTATCGTAGGGGCTTAGTAAAACCGCATCCAATCGAATAGGGCGCATTCAAACCCGATTAAAATAGGGTATTGAATTTATCGTTTTTGCCCTTATATACGTTTTATGAAAGTTTATAACTTAGCCTGCCCCCTAGACCATCGCTTTGAAGGATGGTTTGCTTCAGAAGAAGATTGCCTTGCTCAGCAGGACAAGGGGATGCTTGCTTGTCCAGTATGCGACAGCACAGAAATCACCCGCATGCCTTCAGCCCCCCATATTGGTAAATCAAGCTCTACTGAGTTAGCTTTATCTAAAGCTGAACCTGAAAGTATGAGTGGGGGCGTTGTTGCTTTGACTGGAAGCGACCATTCTCATCTCGAGGCTCAAGTACAGGCCGCCTTTTTGAAAGGTATGCGTGAGCTAATGGGCCGATCTGAGGATGTTGGCAATTCTTTTGCTGATGAGGCCAGAAAGATTCACTACAAAGAAACTCCTGAGAGAAGTATTCGTGGCCAAACTACTTTCGATGAGGCTGAAGCCTTACGAGAAGAGGGCATCGATGTCCTCTCGATGCCAATGATTCCCGCTCTTAAAAATACGCTACAGTAATTTTTTACTTCATCCTGGCAAATAAAAAAGCGATCCGAAGATCGCTTTTTTGCTAATCACTTCCTGGTATTACTTAGAGGTAGGCATTACAAACTCTGCACCTTTAGCAATACTCTCGGGCCAGCGTTGCATCACACTCTTTTGCTTGGTGTAGAAACGTACGCCTTCTTTGCCGTATGCATGCATATCGCCAAAGATCGACTTTTTCCAACCACCAAAGCCATGCCATGCCATAGGTACTGGAATTGGTACGTTAATACCAACCATGCCTACTTGTACACGACGAGCAAATTCACGGGCAATATTGCCATCGCTTGTGAAGCAGGCAACACCATTGCCAAATTCGCAAGAGTTAACTAAGTTAAGCGCATCTGTAAAGTTGGCAACACGCAAGCAGGACAAAACTGGTCCAAAGATTTCTTCTAAGTAAATCTTCATGTCTGGGGTGACATTGTCAAACAATGTACCGCCGATAAAGAATCCGCTCTCGTTGCCAGGAACTTTGAGTCCGCGGCCATCAACAAGGAGTTTTGCTCCCGAAGCTACGCCAGCCTCAATATAGCCGGTAATGCGCTCTAGAGCTGCTTTAGTAACGATTGGTCCCATTTCAGCATCAAGTTCCATGCCGTTTTTAACTTTTAGAGTCTTGGTGCGCTCAATCAGCTTTGGCATGATCTTCTCTGCCACATCACCAACCAATACCGCTACAGAAATGGCCATACAGCGTTCGCCAGCGGAGCCGTAAGCAGCACCAACCAGGGCATCAATTGCTTTATCAATATCAGCGTCAGGCATGATCACCATGTGGTTCTTCGCGCCGCCTAAAGCTTGGGAGCGCTTGCCAAAGTGCGAGCAGCGCTCATAGATGTAATTGGCAATTGGAGTGGAGCCCACAAAACTGACCGCTTTAACATCTGGATTTTCTATTAAGGCATCAACCGCTTCTTTATCGCCTTGAACAACGTTGAATACGCCGTCAGGTAGGCCAGCTTCCTTGAGGAGCTTAGCCATGAACAGTGAAGCAGAAGGATCAGTAGGGCTAGGCTTGAGAATGAAAGTATTCCCACAAGCTATTGCCACTGGGAACATCCACATTGGCACCATGACTGGGAAGTTAAATGGGGTGATGCCAGCAACTACACCTAAAGGCTGACGCATAACCCAGTTATCGATCCCGGTAGATACTTGCTCCGTGTAGTCGCCTTTGAGTAGCTCAGGAATGCCTGTAGCAAATTCCACAATCTCAATACCGCGTGTTACTTCTCCCTGGGCATCGGTAAATACCTTGCCATGTTCTGCTGTAATGATGGCAGCCAATTCATCGCGATGAGCGTTTAACAATTCAAGATATTTGAACATGATGCGTGCACGGCGTAATGGGGAGGTTTGACTCCATGACGTAAATGCTGTTTGGGCATTGGCTACAACTTCATCAACCTCTTTGCGGCTAGCAAGCGCAACACGGCGCGCTACTATTCCCTTGGTTGGGTTGTAAACATCGGCAAAGCGACCATCTTTAGGGTTAACTACCTTGCCGCCAACAAAGTGGCCAATATCTTCTTTTGATTCAAAGGCTTGAGGTGCGTTCATAATCTCTTGTGGTGAGTATTTTTCAGGTTTTGGGTAAAAAAGCCGCTTGGCTAAAGAGCCTGCACGACTTCGCTGTCTCGTTTATTCTGCTTTTTAAGTATTCTAGCGCTTAACAGCAATTTTCGTATTTTTGACCTATTTTTGGATTTTTCAAGGCATTTTATGAGTCTTTTATTTTCGAGCTATACCCTCAATTCCCCGCGGGGACCTCTAGAGCTGGCAAATCGCATTGTGGTTGCCCCGATGTGCCAGTATTCGGCCAATAACGGCGAGGCAACTGACTGGCACCTCATGCACTGGGGTAATTTGCTGAATAGTGGCGCAGCACTCTTCATTATTGAGGCTACAGGGGTAAGTCCGGAGGCCAGAATTACGCCTGCTTGTCTTGGGCTCTGGGATGATCGCACTGAAGCAGCTTTGAAAGACAAATTAAGTCGAGCGCGCGGGTTGGCTCCTGCCGTACCTGTTTTTATTCAGTTAGCGCATGCAGGTCGCAAAGCATCCAGTGCAACCCCCTGGAACGGCGGACAATTGCTCCCAACGGATCAGGGTGGATGGGAAACTCTAGCGCCCTCAGCAATCCCCCAGTTAGATGGAGAGCGTTTACCCCATGAATTGAGTAAGGTTGAATTAAAAAAGTTGATTGATGATTTTGTAGCATCAGCAAAACGTGCAGATCGTATTGGAATTGATGGGATTGAACTCCATGGTGCCCATGGATACTTGTTGCATCAATTTTTATCTCCTATCGCCAATCAACGCACGGATGAATACGGCGGCTCATTTGAAAACCGCATTCGCTTTCCATTAGAGTTATTTGCTGCCGTAAGAGCCGCATATCAAGGAGTTCTTGGCATACGCATTTCAGCTAGCGACTGGATAGAGGGTGGCTGGACTCCGGAAGAAACAGCGAATTTTGCAAGACAACTCAAACCTTTGGGTTGTGATTTCGTACACATTTCTTCTGGTGGCATTTCGCCAAAACAAAAGATTGCAATTGGTCCAAATTACCAAGTGCCTTTTGCAAAGATAGTTAAAGATCAATCTGGTTTGCCAACTATGACTGTTGGACTCATTACCGAGCCACAGCAAGCCGAAGACATTTTGCAGGCGGGTGATGCGGATCTCATCGCTTTGGCTAGAGCATTCCTATACAAGCCTCGCTGGGGTTGGGAAGCTGCAGCAGCTCTAGGTGGCACAGTTACTGCAAATGAGCGTTATTGGCGTTGTTTACCTCGAGAAGCCCAGGCTGTATTTGGTGATGTAAAAGTAGGGCAGCGATAAACATTAAAAAATCATATGTTGGGGGAGCGCTAATGAAAAAATATTCGGTGATACGCAGTGCGCTTGTAATTTTGGGGTTTGGGATTTCATGCCTAGTTATGGCCCAATCCTTTCCGGATCGTCCAATTACTTTAGTAGTCCCCAATCCACCTGGTGGGCTGGTTGATACTTCGGCACGTCTATTAAGTGAGCCGTTGACGCGTGTGATCGGTCAACCGGTGATTGTTGACAACAAGCCGGGAGCAAGTGGCAATACCGCCTATCAGTATGTTGCCAAAGCAAAACCCGATGGCTACACCTTATTGATTTCCTATTCTGGTTATCACGTTGGTAATCCCGCTTTATTCGATAAGCTTCCGTGGGATCCCATTAAAGATTTTTCTCCAATTGCCTTACTGACTGTTTCAACCAATGTCATTGCAGTGCACCCTTCAGTTCCGGTAAATAATTTGAAGGAATTTATTGCGTACGCAAAAGCTAATCCAGGTAAATTAAATTACGCCTCACAAGGCAATGGTTCTGTGTCGCATATTGGTACTGAGATCTTCAAGCAAACTACTGGTGTGGATATGGTGCATGTTCCATACAAGGGATCTGGTCCAGCCATTCAGGACGTTTTGGCGGGGCAGGTACAGGTATTTATTAGTACGCCACCCTCAGTCATGCAACACGTCCAAAGTGGAAAACTCAAGGGGCTTGCTGTGACCGGCAAAAATCGTCACCCTGGTATGCCAAACGTACCAACTACCGCTGAAGCTGGTCTACCATCATTTCAGTTGGAATCATGGGTGGCCCTTTATGCGCCTGCAGGAACACCTGCAGCAGTGGTTACCAAGCTTACTAATTCTGTAAAGCAGAGCTTGGCATTGCCTGAAATTAAAGAGCGTGCCGATGCCGCTGGTGTTGAACTTCGTTACTTGGGACCAAACCAAACTGATGCGCTAGTTAAGAAAGAACTTCCTTTCTGGGCTAAAGCAATTAAAGCGGCAAACATTACTCTTGATTAAGGGCTTGGCTAAGCCTGATCTCGCAGGGTGGGGTCAGGTAATGCCAATGTAAATGCCCGGGCAGCACTCAATAAGAAATGATCTTTACCTGGGCCTGCAATGAGCTGAACTCCTACTGGCAATCCATTGGGGCCACTGCTTACATTGATATTGATGCAGGGCAAACCTAGAAGAGTCCAAGCTCTAGAAAAAAGAGGATCTCCAGTACCATCTTTAATGTTGGGCGCTTCGCCATTTGCACTTGGGGCTATCAAGATATCCACTTCATTATTAAATAAGTCTTCCATGGCCGCCCTTGATCTATCCGCAAGGCTCAAATCTTTTACATATTGCTCGTAGCTAATTTCAGCGCCTTCACTAAGTTGCTTCAGAAGTTGTGGGCTAAGCTTTTTAGCGTAATGCACTCGTTCAAAAGTAAGGCTGCGTGACATTTCAGAGATCATGATACGAGTTTGGGCTTGGGTGAGGCCATCACACGTTTTTGGTAATTTCTGATCAATTACGACGCCTTTAGCAATCATCTCGGCAGCATGCCGGGCAACTGCAAGCGCTGTAGCAGTTTCCTTTTGTGCAAACGGCCAGCTAGATGTTTTGCAAATGGCGATGCGGGGTTTGTTATGCAGGACTTCAATTTTTGCTAGTTGATGATCGCCACTCATGGCTGCTACACCAAGCCCCACATCTTCTACTGTTCTACCAAAGCAACCCATAGTATCCAGGGTTACAGAAAGACTTTTAATTCCCGCAATACTCACTTTGCCGTGACTAGGTTTAAAACCCACTACACCACAAAAAGAAGCAGGGCGAATGATTGACCCAGCAGTTTGACTACCCGTTGCCAGTGGGATCATAAAATCGGCTACTGCAGCAGCAGAGCCACTAGAGGAACCACCGGGAGTGTGCTTTGGGTTATGCGGATTTGTTGTTAATCCACTCTTAAATGTTGCAAATTCTGTTGTAACGGTTTTGCCTAAAATAATGGCGCCAGACTGTCGCATTAGGGCAACCGCCACAGCGTCAGCGACTGGATAGTGGTTGGCGTAAATGGGTGAGCCATAGGAGGTCGGTAAATCATAGGTGTCATAAAGATCTTTAACCCCAATTGGGAGACCATGTAATAGACCCTGAAAGGCGCCTTTATCAAGTTGTTTGGCGCGAGATAAGGCATTTTCCTTACCCAGGCTTGCCCAAGCCTTAACAACGCTCTCTTTTTGCCCTATGCGGTCTAGGCAGGATAGGAGTAAATCAGTGGCTTTAATTTCCCTCTTGGAGAGGGCTTTGATGGCTTGGGTAGCGCTAAGGCTTTCTAGATCTTTCATGGACTCATTCTACTTATGGTGGCGTATGATCGCAATTGATGGTTTTTGTCCTAGATTTCGATAGAAGAGAAGTTAAATGAAGCAACATACAGTCCGTGAGGCTTGGCTAGAAGACGCCGTAAGGCATCTTGAGCCGGTCTTTTCAAAAGCAGGTTATGCCATCCCTCCCGTCAGGGTCTCATGCGGATTCCCGGCCTCTAGTAGTCCTAGAACAACACTAGGCCAATGCTGGCCACGTGAGCGCTCAGGTGGTGGGGTAAATGAGATATTCATTTCCCCTAAGTTGGATGAGCCTGTTCAGCTTTTAGATACCTTAGTTCATGAACTCTGCCATGCAGTGGATGACTGTTTTAGTGGCCATGGCGAAGATTTCAAGGGAATCGCTCAAACGGTGGGTCTGGAAGGCCCTGCCAGAATGGCTCATGCCACTGAGGAGCTCACTGTAAGACTGATGATGATTAGTCAGGAGCTTGGCCCTTACCCGCATCAAGCGATTGTTTTCCCGCCCCCAAGGCCTAGCAATGCTAGTCGAAGTAAGGCTAAATGTGGGCAATGTGGCTACGAGGTAACTTTGCTCAAGAAGTGGGCCAGTTATGGAGCGCCAATCTGCCCCAAGGACAACATTCGGATGCTAGAAGCTGTTCCAGAGACCATTGAAAATACCACTGATTACGATAGTGAATCAGTTGAAAAGGGTAGCAAGAAGGCGCCAGATGAAATCCGTCGCGCTATTAGCTAGTTATTTGTAAAATTCATCTTCAACAAAATAAAACGAGACACATCATTTATGAACGCAAAGAAAATATTTAAGAATCCAAAGATTGCCGTTATTCCTGGAGATGGTATTGGTAAAGAAGTGATGCCAGAGGGCGTACGTGCTCTAGAAGCAGCTAATCGTAAATTTAATCTCGGTATGCAGTTTGATCATTTTGATTTTGCAAGCTGTGATTATTACCTCAAGCATGGCAAGATGATGCCGGATGATTGGTTCGATATCCTCATGAAGTACGATGCGATCTTTTTTGGCGCTGTAGGTATGCCGGATATTCTGCCTGACCATGTTTCACTCTGGGGAAGCTTAATTCAATTTCGCCGCGGCTTTGATCAGTATGTCAATTTGCGTCCAGTACGTTTATTGCCAGGAGTTCCCTGTCCGCTAGCCAATCGTAAGCCTGGTGATATCGATTTCTTTGTGGTGCGTGAGAACACCGAGGGCGAATACTCCAGCGTTGGTGGCAAGATGTTCCCTGATACCGATCGTGAGATTGTGATTCAAGAATCTGTCTTCACTAGACAGGGTGTTGACCGAATTTTGCAATACGCTTTTGACTTAGCCCAAAGTCGCCCTAAGAAGCATTTAACTTCTGCAACCAAATCAAATGGTATTGCCATCACTATGCCTTATTGGGATGAGCGTGTAGAGGCAATGTCTAAGAAATTTGCCGATGTAAGAGCCGACAAATACCACATTGATATTTTGGCGGCTCACTTCGTTATGAATCCAGATCGCTTTGACGTTGTCGTTGCAAGTAATTTATTTGGCGACATTCTCTCGGATTTGGGTCCTGCATGTACCGGCACCATTGCGGTAGCACCATCTGGCAGTATCAATCCTGAAGGTAAATTCCCTTCCTTGTTTGAGCCGGTTCACGGTTCAGCGCCTGATATCTTTGGCAAAATGATCGCCAACCCAATTGGTCAGATCTGGAGTGGGGCGATGATGTTAGATCACCTTGGTTATCCAGAGGCTGGTAAAGCAATATTTAGTGCCATTGAAAAGGTATTGGCATCTGGTCCAGGACATGCGCCTTTGACACCAGATCTAGGTGGCACCGCTAAGACAGATGATTTGGGTAAGGCGATTGCCGCAGCAATCTAACTAGTAATCTACTAATTAGGCAGTAGCATTTAAAGGACTCCAAACGGGGTCCTTTTTACTTGCCTTGGCAATTTCTGCCAAGATTTTTTCATGGCTTTCAAGGTCATCATCTGATGCAGACAGCACCATGAGATTAGTTGGTAAAGCTTTGGTATGACCAGTAGAGTCTGCTCCCACTGTGTAGTCAATCAGATCAATCGAAAGGTCTTCTTGACCCCTTGTCATCGATACGTAAACTTCAGCTAGTAACTGGGCGTCTAATAACGCGCCGTGCAAAGTACGGTGTTTATTACTAATTGAAAAGCGTTCACACAGCGCATCTAATGAATTGCGCTTTCCAGGGAACATTTGACGCGCGTCGAGCAGTGTGTCGGTAATCTTGGAGGCTAAATTTCTGAAGGGAGGGCGCTTTAGAAGGGCAAACTCGTTATCTAAGAATCCCAAATCGAAGGCTGCGTTATGAATCACAATTTCAGCGCCATCTACAAACTCAATTAACTGCTCAACGATGTTTGCAAAGATTGGCTTATCAGATAAAAACTCTCTAGAAAGTCCGTGGACCGCAAAGGCGCCAGCATCAATATCACGCTCAGGATTAATGTAGTAATGGAAGGTTCTATCGGTAAGTCGACGACCAACCATCTCAACACAGCCAATTTCAATAATGCGGTCGCCGGTGGCTGGATTAAGGCCAGTAGTTTCGGTATCGAGAATCACTTGACGCATCAGGTTCTCTCTAGAACAGCTGGTGGAATATCCATCGGTCCATTGCCTGCATATTTATCCAAATAGAGATAAATCACGGGTGTAATGATCAACGTTACGAACTGAGAAAAAATCAGGCCACCAGCAACGCTGATGCCTAAAGGTTGACGTAACTCTGCGCCAGCCCCTAAACCAAAGGCAATTGGCAACGCCCCCATCAAGGCGGCAAATGTGGTCATCATAATTGGGCGGAACCGTAAAATGCATGCCTCACGAATAGCTTTTTCAGGTGACATACCTTGATTGCGCTGAACGTCCAAAGCAAAGTCGATCATCAAAATTGCATTTTTCTTCACAATACCAATTAAGAGCAGAATGCCGATAGAAGCAATGATAGTCAATTCAAAGCCAAAAATACGTAATGTAAGAATTGCTCCGATAGCAGCAGATGGAAGGCCCGCCAAAATCGTCAGTGGATGTATGTAACTTTCATACAGCACACCAAGCAAGATATAAATGACGCCTAGAGCAGATAGGATTAAGATAATTTGGCCTGATTGATTGCTCTTAAATACTGCAGCATCGCCACCATAGCTGGTAATGATGGAAGGTGGCAGGCTAATTTCTTTGGCGTAGTCTTCAATCTTTTTAGTGGCATCACCCAAAAATACGTCAGGCGCAAGATTGAATGAGAGCGTGACCGCAGGAATCTGACCTTGGTGATTCACGGCAGTGGGACCCACTGTTCTGACAAAAGTGGCAATGCTAGAGAGGGGTATCAGTTTATCGGTAGCACGCCCACGTACAAACACTTTATTTAAATCGGTGTCGTACTGTCGATCCTCTTCGGCGGTCTCCAGGATGGCGTAATAAGTATTGACCGGTGTATAGATCGTTGAAACCTGACGCTCACCATAGGAGTCGTAGAGAGCAGTTCTAATATCGGCAATAGTCACACCTGCATTGGCAGCCTTTTCTCGATTAATATCGATACGAACATTCAGACCTTTAAGTTGTGAGTCCGAGGTGACGTCGCGGAACATGGGGTCAGCACGCATTTTCTGCATCAACTTATCAGCCCACTCATTAACACCCTCAAATCCAACGCTTTGCAACGTAAACTGATAGCGACTCTTACTGTTTTTACCCCCAAGCTGTAAGTTTTGTATGGGCCGCATATAAACGTTTAATCCCGGAAGTTCCTTAAATTTTGCGCGAAGCCCCTCCATTACCTTAGACATTTTTTCACGATCAGATTTTTCTTTGAGAATGATAAAAATACGACCCGTATTAGTTCCAGAGCTTGAGCCCCCACCCACAACAGAAATGGAGCTATCCACATTGGGGTCTGAGTTAACTAGCGCTGCGGCACGATCCTGCAGTTCTAGCATTGCTTTAAAGGAAATATCCTCGGATGCCTCAGTGGTTGCTTGAATCTGTCCAATATCTTCTTCTGGAAAAAACCCTTTGGGGCTGTTCACAAATAGAACAACAGTAAGTACAAATGTAGAGAAGGCTCCAATTAATACGATGCGACGATGCTTTAGTGCTAGATCGAGGTAGTGAATATAGGTTTTGAGCATCCAACCAAAGAAGCGATCAAATTGCTTGTTAATGGCATATTCCTTGGCATGTTGGCCTGGCTGGGGCAGAAAACGACTGCACAGCATCGGCACGACCGTTAATGAGGTGATCGCCGACACCAGAATAGATAGGGATACTACAACCGCGAACTCTCTAAACAACAGACCGATTGGTCCCGCCATAAAGAAAATGGGAATAAAAACCGCCACAAGTGAAATCGAGATAGAAATAATCGTAAAGCCGACCTCTTTACTGCCTTTAAGAGATGCCTTGAGAGGTTCCATGCCTTCTTCGACATAGCGCATGATGTTTTCGAGAACGACAATCGCATCATCCACTACAAGGCCTACTGCCAGGGTGATACCCAGCAAGGAGATGTTGTCTAGGCTATAGCCTAAAAAGTACAGCAGAAAAAAAGCACCAATCAAGGAGATTGGCAAGCTAATTGATGGAATAACCGTAGCTGAAATATGCTTGAGAAATAAGAAAATCACCAAAACCACTAAAAGGACAGTTAATGCAAGTGTGAAGTTCACATCGTGAATGGCTTCAATAATCGAAAGCGAGCGGTCATTAAGTAATTGCAATTTAATTGATGAGGGCATCTGCTTTTGCAGTTGCGGGATCAAAGCCTTCACAGCATTAACGACCTCGACAGTGTTGGCGCTTGGTTGGCGAAGAACGGCAATGGCGATTGAGCGTTCGCCGCCAGCGGTGGCCCAAGTTTTAACATCCTCATAGCTTTGAGAGACCTCCGCAACATCTTTGAGGTAGATAGGCAAACCATTTTTTTGCGCAATGATCAGATTAGCAAATTCTTCTGGTTTAACCAGTTGAGGATTGGCATAAATCGTGATCGATTGACGCGGGCCATCAAGTACGCCAACAGGACTGTTAGCGTTGGCCTTGTTAACGGCGGTAGCAACATCATCCATGGTGAGGTTGCGATTACCCAACGCATCAGGATGCACCCGTATGCGAACAGCATAGCGTTTAGCGCCGTATACCAACACCTGAGCAACGCCGGTAATTGTTGAAAGGTTTGGCGAGAGCAGATTTTCTGCAAAGTCATTTAGGTCGGACAGATTTACCGAAGGAGAGCTCATCCGCACTACCAATACCGGAGTATCAGCTGGATTAATTTTTCGATATGACGGGGGAATCGTCATTTCAATTGGGAGACGCTTTTGGGCTCGAAGCAGGGCTGCCTGAACGTCTACGGAAGCTTTATCGATATCACGATCATTATTGAATTCAAGTGTGATGTTGGTGGTACCCAAAAAGTTACTTGAACTAATGACGGTAATACCATCAATTGTGGAAAACTCTTTTTCTAAAGGCAGCGCAACAGATGCCGCCATGTTTTCTGGTGAGGCGCCGGGAAGTGAAGCGCTCACTGAAATAACGGGGGAGTTAAAGCTAGGTAGTGCCGCTACCGGAATCTTTAGATAGGCAACAGTGCCGGCAATGACGGTTGCTACTGAAAGCAACACTGTCATTACGGGGCGCCGAATACATAATTCGGAGAGTGTCATTTTTTCTCTGGGGTGCTAGGGGTTGCAGTTTGGCTGCCAGGTGCAGGGTTTGCTTCACGAATTTTGCCGCCAGGTCGAAGGTTTTGTTTTCCCTCCACTACAACGCGATCACCTGCGGATATGCCTTCAACAACAGAAGTTCCTTGATAGTCATAGACAACCTTGACAGGCTTGGCGGTAACTTTATCGCCTTCGCCAACTACATACACAGTCTTACCCCTTGGACTCATGATGACCGCTTGCGAAGGAACGGTAATTACATCTTTAAGGGTATTGGCAATGAGCGATACACGAGCAAACTGGCCTGGTAATAGACTCATGGAGTCATTCGGAATTTGTGCTTTGACTCGCACTGCAGCAATCTGCGGGTCAACTTGGTTATCAACGACGATAACTTTGCCTCTATAAGTATTTTTGCCTGAATCGCCAACTGTTACCTGCACAGACATCGCCTCACCATCGAGTTGATTTTCAAGAATAGTTGGAATGTCCTTTTCAGGGATTACAAACTGCACATTTATTGGGTTTAATTGCGTAATCGTGACCATAGCACCAACGCTAGAGGTGGCGGTGGAGCTAGTAGATGTTGAAACCACATTACTTGCTTGAACTAATGAGCCTGGGAACACGTTCACAATCCCTGCGCGCCCATCAATGGGAGAGTGAATGTAATCGAAAGAGAGTTGCACTTCAGCGGCCTTGGCGGCAGCAATTGCTGATTTAGCATTGGCTGAAGAGGTATCTAAGCCAGCCTTGGAGATAAAGTTCTTAGCAACTAATTCTTTGGCACGAAGATATTGTGCCTGCGCGTCATCCGCTAAGGCCTTGAGCTTCTCGTAGTTAGCTTTATCGTTGCGATCATCGAGCTGGAAGAGGAGATCGCCCACTTTTACTTCTTGCCCATCTTTCACCAAGATTTTGGCCACAGTATTCGTAATCATGGGGCGGATATCAACGATGTTATTCGAAACAATAGTTCCAGCTGCCTCAATGATCAGAGGAACATCCATTTTTTCTACAACAACAGTGCTCACAGTGATGGGTCCGCCAGCCTTATCTGCTGCGGGAAAAAAATAATCAAATGTTTTAGAGGCTGCGTACAGCAGAATCATCGCTAGCAGAATGCGCCATTTAAATTTCACTAAGAACACTTTTGCCGTGGTGTGATCTATTTTCTTGAATTTAGCAGCCTGCGGAGAGAGCTTTTGCCAAAGCGCGCACAAGCGACTTTTAACAGCGTTTTTCAGTTGAATCAATTTCACAACCAGCTGATCTAGTGAAGTTTCTATTTTTGACACAATCTCGCTTTTCTCTGTTTTTTATCGTTTAAATGCGGTTTATCCCCCCTCTTGGAGCCTGTCAATTCTCTCATAAGAGCGCTATTTGGTTCAGAGGTTCAGGCTTATCAGCCCTAATACAAAAACTCTTCCACACCCTTGTTGGCCAGTTGGTCAGCTAACTCATTTCCGGGGTGCCCATTGTGTCCCCTGACCCAGTGCCAGGAGATCTCATGACCAGGAAGTAGGGTATCGAGTTCCTGCCAGAGATCCGCATTTTTAACCGGATCCTTGCTGGCAGTCTTCCAGCCCCGTTTTTTCCAACCCTCTAGCCATTCTGTGACGCCCTTTTGTACGTATTGAGAGTCCGTCCATAGCTCGACAGTGCTGCGTTGTTTCAGTGCTTTTAAGGCAAAAATAACGGCACAAATTTCCATGCGGTTGTTGGTGGTGAGCTTTTCACCCCCATGAATATGCTTTTCATGACCGCCTGATCGCAAAACAGCCCCCCAGCCGCCAGGCCCAGGATTGCCTTTACAGGCGCCATCTGTGTAGATCACGATATGAGGATGGTGGGGGTGGAATTTCGATTGCGGCATGGCAATAATTTACTTGGTATTGCTGTTTTTGAGGCGTTTTTGCAGATTGCTTCTCTCGGCAGCAGGACTTAACTGCTTAATGGCTGGTATGCGTACAAGTGATGCCGGGCCAATGAGACGTATTCCTTGTTGGCGCTTAATGGCTGAAACTAAAAAAACAGCGCCAAATATAGGCCACCAGCGATTCCCCATTTTTTCAAGAAAATTCATCTTGCCCATTGCAGATTCACCCTGCAGGGGAAATTTATAGCAACCAAAGTGACCGCGGTCTAAGGAAAAGTTAAGCAACTCTAGCCAATCTTTTATGCGGATGAGGCTAATAAATTGACCATCCCTTGGTAGATAAGGGGTTCCAACCAATCTACTGAGGTATTGTCTGGCACCCCACAGGCTTGCTGGGTTAAAGCCTGAAATAATTAAACGGCCTTCGGGTCGAAGCACTCGATCGACCTCCCGCAATATTTGATGGGGATCTGTAGCAAATTCTAAAACATGCGGCAGCACAATCAGATCTAGGCTATCGCTGGCAAAAGGGAGGTCTGTCGAGTCACCTTCAATCAAATGCCAGTTGTAATTGCCAGCTTGAGAGCGGCTGTCGTTAGAGTGAATGAGGATGGCATGCAAAGGCATGCGATTTTCACTTAACGCGTTTATCTGAGGTAGGCCTATTTGCAACGCATGAAAGCCAAAGACATCGGCAACAATTTGGTCAAAACACCTTTGCTCCCACGCTAGGACATAGCGTCCCGGAGGGGATTGGAGCCATTTTTCCCATGAGCTCCAGGGAGGTGCAGGTGTCTGAGAGGGTATGGGTGGGGTTGGTATCATCGGTCTATGGATAAGAATACTTTATTGCAGGTTTGGCCCATTCCGGCTTTTGATGATAACTATATCTGGTGCATTCACGATGGCAGCTCTGCTTTAGTGGTGGATCCAGGTGATTCAGCACCAGTTTTGGAGTACCTGAGCTCAAATCATTTGACCCTCAAGGGCATTCTCATTACCCACCACCATGCAGACCATACGGGTGGCATTCTGAATTTATTGCAAAGCTTAGGTGCAGATCTGCCTGTTTATGGACCGGTTGGGGATAACATTCCAGGACGCAATAATGTCGTAATGCAGGACGATAAGTTTGATATTGCATCCCCGCGCATTAGCTTTAAGGTTATCGAAGTTCCTGGACATACTTTAAGTCACATCGCTTATTTTGCAAACATGCAGGCAAATGTTGTTGAGCCAATGCTTTTTTGTGGTGACACGTTATTTGCCTCTGGCTGTGGAAGATTGTTCGAAGGTACGCCTACGCAAATGTCCGAGTCGTTAGATAAGTTCGCTTTACTTCCAAAAAATACTTTGGTGTATTGCACTCATGAGTACACCTTATCGAATATTCGTTTTGCTTTAGCAGTAGAGCCTAACAACCTCAATCTACTCTCATGGGCCGACCAGGCTAAAGCTCTGCGAGAGCAGGGTTTGCCAACTCTTCCAACGACTATTGGACAAGAGCTGCAAGTTAATCCATTCATGCGCTGTGATCAAGCTGAAGTCATTGCAATGGCTAAGGAGGTTTCAGGTCAGACATCATTGCCAACGCCTGCACATGTATTGGCAGTCATTCGTGGCTGGAAAGATCGCTTCTAATGCGAATGATGTATGCAGTAGTAGTGATTACTGCTTTGTTAAGTGGTTGTGCTAGCACTGGCGATTGGTCTTCTGATACGCCAACTAGAGGGAATTCAAAAGCTTCTAGGGCTGCAAGGGTTAACCTCAAAAATCAATCCGTCAGCAAGGTTTATGCGCCTTCAGACAACCTGTGGATACGCATTCGGGATGGCTTTCAAATGGAGCCCATGAATAGCCCGTTAGAGATCGAACAGGTTCGCTGGTTGGCTGCAAGACCAGACTATGTAAATCGCTCGATGACGCGTTCTTCACGCTATTTGTTTTACATCGTTCAAGAAGTAAATGCGCGCAATATGCCCACCGAGATTGCATTACTACCATTTGTTGAAAGTGCGTTTGTAACCAATGCAAAGTCAAATGCAAAGGCTGTGGGTCTATGGCAATTTATGCCTGCCACCGGCAAAGACTTTCGTCTCACACAAAACGTATTTAGAGATGAGCGACGAGATATTGTGCAGTCAACGGATGCGGCCTTGGATTACCTACAACGTTTGAATAATCAATTCGGTAGCTGGGAGCTCGCCTTAGCAGCTTACAACTGGGGTGCCGGCAATATTACTAAAGCGCAAAAGCGTAATGCCGCTGCAGGCTTGCCTATAGATTATGAGAGCTTGACCTTACCGCGCGAAACTAGAAATTACGTTCCTAAATTAATGGCGTATCGTCAAATTGTGTTGGATCCACAGGCATATGGCATTGTGCTTCCTGAGTTAGAAAATCACCCATATTTTGTTGCAGTTGATGTGGGTAGCGATATTGATGTTGCCCTAGTTATTAAGTTGGCCGATATACCAGCGGATGAATTTTATAGCCTTAATCCATCATTCAATAAGCCGGTTATTTTAAGTAATGCTAACCAGCAAATTCTGTTGCCGTTTGCGCATGCTGAGATCTTTCAAGATAACCTCAAGCAATACCCTAAACCTCTTTCGTCGTGGACTGCTGTTCAAGTATCCAAAACAGAAAGTGTTGATCAGGCAGCTAAAACGTTAGGGGTTGATGTAGATACTCTGCGCGAGGTCAACGGCATTCCAAGGGGAATGCGTATACGGTCGGGCTCTACCGTGCTGATCCCTAAAACCAGTCGCAGGCCGGGTGATGTTTCAAGTGCCATGGCAGAAAATGCTAGCCTCAGCTTAGAAAAGCCAGCTCCACCTGCACCCAAATGCCCCAAACCGGCAAAGGGTGCAAAAGGGGCTAAATCAAGTAAATGTGTAGCACCCAGAAACACCAAAACAGTAGATAAGGTCGCCTCTAAGGGTAATTCTTCTGGAAAAAATGCTGCATCTCAGCATAAATCCGCATCGACAGGGCTTGCAAAATCTGCGAAAAATGGTAGTTCACCTGCCTCAACCAGCAGCAACGCTAGTAAAGGGGTGAGCAAGAGCCAATAATTTGAGTAACTTTTTAAGAGATCAGGTTGACCATGTCCTACAAAGCACACCACGAACGTTCAATTAAAGACCCGGATGGATTTTGGGGTGAGCAAGCGCAGTTAATACATTGGGAAAAACCTTTTAACAAAGTTCTTAATTACGACAACCCACCATTTGCTAAATGGTTTGAGGGTGGCTCAACGAATCTTTGCTACAACGCAGTTGATCGTCACTTAAAAGATCGTCCAGATCAAATTGCCTTGGTTGCGGTTTCTACAGAAACCAATCAAGAGAAGGTATATACCTTTAAAGAGTTATACGAAGAAGTGAATCGTATGGCAGCAATTTACAAAGCAGCGGGCGTTAAAAAGGGTGATCGTGTACTCATTTACATGCCAATGATTGCTGAAGCTTGTTTTGCTATGCTTGCCTGCGCCCGCATTGGCGCCATTCACTCTGTTGTATTTGGTGGCTTTGCATCCCACAGCTTGGCATCTCGCATTGATGATGCAAAACCAAAGCTGATTGTTACTGCAGAAGCAGGTGCACGTGGTGGCAAAGCAGTTCCTTATAAGCCATTGCTTGATGAAGCAATTACGCTGGCTGAATACAAGCCTGAGACGGTCTTGATCGTGAATCGTGGTTTAACAGAGTTTACAACTGTTGCTGGGCGTGATTTGGACTATGCAGCAGAGCGTCAAAAACACCTTAATGATGTCGTCCCAGTGGAGTGGGTTGATGCGACACATCCCTCATACATTCTGTACACATCTGGTACAACTGGAAAGCCTAAAGGTGTTCAGCGTGATACAGGCGGCTATGCAGTGGCTCTCGCCGCCTCGATGAAACATATCTTTACCGGCAATGCTGGTGAGACCATGTTCTGTACGTCTGATATTGGTTGGGTTGTTGGCCACAGCTACATTATTTATGCGCCATTGCTATCTGGTATGGCCACGATCATGTACGAGGGCACTCCCTTGCGTCCTGATGCAGGCATTTGGTGGGAGCTAGTAAATAAGTACAAAGTGTCAGTCATGTTTTCTGCTCCAACAGCAGTTCGCGTTCTGAAGAAACAAGATCCCGCTTTCTTAACCAAGTATGACCTTTCTAAATTGCGCGCTCTGTTCTTGGCGGGTGAGCCCTTGGATGAACCGACTGCCAGCTGGATTCATGGCGCAATTAATAAGCCAATTGTCGATAACTACTGGCAGACAGAAACAGGTTGGCCAATGCTTGCTATTCAACGTGGCGTTGAAGTCATGCCACATAAATTTGGTTCACCAGGTGTGCCATCATTTGGTTACAACATGAAGTTGCTTGATGACGCTACTTCCGAAGAGCTGGGTCCAGATCAGAAGGGTGTCATTGCTATTGAAGGTCCATTACCTCCAGGTTGCATGCAAACTATTTGGGGCGATGACAAGCGCTTTGTCAGCACCTACTGGGAAACAATTCCGGGCAAATTAGTCTACTCCACCTTTGACTGGGGCATTAAAGATAAAGATGGCTATTTCTTCATCTTGGGCCGAACAGATGACGTGATCAACGTAGCTGGACATCGTCTTGGTACTCGCGAAATCGAAGAAAGTATTTCCAGTCATCCGAATGTTTCAGAAGTTGCCGTGGTTGGCATTGAAGATAAATTAAAGGGACAAGCCGCGATTGCCTTTGTGATTCCTAAAGATGCATCCAATACTGCTACTTTGGAAGCTGAGTGCATGAAGACTGTCGATACCACCTTAGGGGCGATTGCACGACCTGGCCGGGTTTATATAGTTACTGCGTTGCCAAAGACACGTTCAGGCAAGATTGTTCGTCGTGCACTTCAGGCCGTAGCCGAAGGTCGTGATCCTGGTGATATCAGCACGATGGATGACCAGTCTGTACTAGCTCAAATTAAGACCATTATTGAGCAGAGCGCCAAGGCTTAAAACGCCCAGCTTTGAACAAATTGCTCTCCCAGCCATTAGGCTAGGGGAGCTTTTTACCTTCCAGCCCCCATTTGGCTGTATATCCAAGGGTTTACGAGCAAAAATGTTATGATTGCAAGGTTCGAAACTTAATAAATACCCTAGCGCTTAAAGACACTCACCACCCGCAAAAATATCCCCGGGCTAGTCTTTTGTGGGGTTTTGAGCGTCGGATGGAGCAGGGACTGGAGATGGTTTGTCACCCTTGCTTCCTTCTTTTCCCCCAGCCGTGTTGGCCCTAGCCGACGGCACATTATTTCCCGGTTTTAGCATTGGCGCCCCTGGCGAAACTACTGGCGAAGTCGTATTCAATACCGCATTGACTGGATATCAAGAGATCATTACTGATCCCAGCTACTCACGTCAAATTGTTACCTTAACTTATCCGCACATCGGCAATGTTGGTGTAAATGCTCAAGATGCGGAATCAGATCAGATTCATGCGGCAGGCTTGGTAGTGAAGGATCTTCCAAAACGCGTATCCAATTTCCGCTCAGAAGGTTCCTTGGATGACTACCTTACCAAAGCTAGTGTTTTAGGAATTGCTGGCATAGATACACGTATGCTCACCAGAATTCTGCGTGACAAAGGCGCGCAATCCGGCGCTATTGTTGCTGGCAAATTAGGCGATAGCTACGAAACTTTAGGCGCGAAGGCTCTTGAGCTTGCTAAAGCTTTCCCTGGCATGTCAGGCCTAGATCTTGCAAAGGTAGTGACTACCAAGAAAGCCTATCAGTGGCGCGAGGCAGAATGGGATCTTCATGGGCCAAATGGCAAGCCTGCTTACAGAACATTAGATACTAGCAAGCCAATTAAAAAGGTAGTTGCTTATGACTTTGGTGTGAAACGCAATATCTTGCGCATGCTGACTGAGCGAGGCTGCGAATTAACAGTTGTGCCTGCGCAAACTAGCGCAGCAGAAGTGCTAGCCATGAATCCGGATGGCGTGTTCTTCTCAAATGGCCCTGGCGATCCTGGTCCATGCGATTACGCTATTGCTGCCGCAAAAGAAATTATCGAAAAAGGTGTGCCAACCTTTGGCATCTGTTTAGGCCATCAAATCATGGGTCTTGCAGCAGGCGCAAAAACACTAAAGATGAAATTTGGCCACCATGGCGCTAATCATCCTGTGAAAGATTTAGATACAGGTCGTGTTGCCATCACTTCTCAAAACCATGGATTTGCTGTTGATGCCAATACATTACCAAGCAATATTCGCGTAACCCATGTGTCTTTATTTGATGGATCTTTACAAGGTTTGGCATGGAATGACAAGCCAGCACTGTGTTTCCAAGGACATCCTGAGGCCTCACCAGGTCCTCATGACATTGCCTATTTATTTGATCGTTTTGTGGAGCTAATGAATGCTGCCAAGAAGGAGGGCAAATAATGCCTAAGCGTAGCGACATTAAGAGCATCCTGATTATTGGAGCTGGTCCGATTGTCATTGGACAGGCCTGTGAGTTTGACTACTCTGGAGCGCAAGCTTGTAAGGCATTGCGTGATGAGGGCTACAAAGTTATTTTGGTCAACAGTAATCCTGCAACCATCATGACTGATCCAGAGATGGCTGATGTTACATACATCGAGCCGATTACTTGGGAAGTAGTTGAGCGCATAATTGCTACTGAAAAGCCTGATGCCATTTTGCCAACCATGGGTGGTCAGACTGCACTTAACTGCGCGTTAGATCTGCACCGTCATGGTGTTTTAGAGAAATACGGCTGCGAATTGATTGGCGCTTCACCAGAAGCCATTGACAAAGCAGAAGATCGTCAAAAGTTTAAAGAGGCCATGACCAAAATTGGCTTAGGCTCTGCAAAGTCCGGCATTGCGCACTCAATGGATGAGGCTCACGAGGTTCAGCAGCAAATTCAGAAGCAAACTGGCAGCTCAGGTTTCCCAGTGGTTATTCGTCCATCATTCACCATGGGTGGCTCGGGTGGTGGTATTGCCTATAACCGTGAAGAGTTTGAAGAAATTTGTAAACGTGGTCTCGATTTATCGCCAACACGTGAGCTCTTGATCGAAGAGTCTCTCTTGGGCTGGAAAGAATTCGAGATGGAAGTCGTGCGTGATCACAATGACAACTGCATCATCGTTTGTTCGATTGAAAACTTGGATCCAATGGGTGTGCATACCGGTGACTCAATTACCGTAGCGCCTGCGCAAACGTTGACGGATAAAGAATATCAAATCATGCGTAATGCATCGATTGCGGTTCTGAGAGAAATTGGCGTTGATACCGGTGGGTCTAACGTTCAGTTCTCAATTAATCCAGTAGATGGTCGCATGATCGTCATTGAGATGAATCCAAGGGTATCCCGTTCCTCGGCTTTAGCATCAAAGGCTACAGGCTTCCCAATTGCAAAGATTGCGGCTAAATTGGCCGTGGGTTATACCCTTGATGAACTCAAGAATGATATTACTGGCGGCGCTACACCAGCATCATTTGAGCCTTCAATCGATTACGTTGTTACCAAGATTCCACGTTTTGCATTTGAAAAGTTCCCGCAGGCTGATTCCCGCCTAACAACGCAGATGAAGTCAGTTGGCGAAGTCATGGCCATTGGCCGGACTTTCCAGGAGTCTTTCCAAAAAGCGCTCCGCGGTCTTGAGGTTGGTGTTGACGGCTTGGATGAAGTATCCACAGACCTTGATGACATCATTAATGAAATTAATGAGCCGGGTCCAGATCGCATTTGGTATTTGGCAGACGCATTCCGCATGGGTATGGGTCTTGATGAGATCTATAGTGAAACTAAAGTTGATCCTTGGTTCCTGGAGCAAATTGAAGAACTGATCACCATTGAGACTGAGCTTAAGCAGCGCAAGATCGATAGCCTAACAGCTCCTGAGTTACGCTTTGTAAAGCAAAAAGGTTTCTCCGATCGCCGCTTAGCAAAGTTACTCAAAGTTGACGCTGCATCCGTTCGTGCAGCGCGCCATCGATTGAAAGTGGTTCCAGTCTATAAGCGTGTTGATACATGTGCGGCTGAATTCTCGACTAACACTGCTTATTTGTATTCAACCTATGAAGCAGAGCATGGTGAGTGCGAGTCACAGCCGACCAATAAAGAAAAGATCATGGTTTTGGGCGGCGGTCCTAATCGAATCGGTCAAGGAATTGAGTTTGACTATTGCTGTGTGCATGCTGCTTTAGCAATGCGTGATGATGGCTACGAAACTATCATGGTTAACTGCAACCCTGAAACCGTATCGACTGACTACGACACCTCAGATCGCCTGTACTTTGAGCCTCTAACTCTTGAAGATGTATTGGAGATTGTTGCTAAAGAAAAACCAAAGGGCGTCATTGTTCAATACGGCGGTCAAACTCCTTTGAAATTGGCTTTAGATCTTGAGCGCAATGGTGTTCCAATTATCGGCACTTCACCAGATATGATTGATGCAGCAGAAGATCGCGAACGCTTCCAGAAGCTACTACAGGATCTCGGATTGCGTCAGCCACCTAACCGTACAGCGCGTACTGAAGAAGAGGCTCTCAAGCTTGCCGAGGAAATTGGTTATCCATTAGTGGTTCGTCCTTCCTATGTCTTGGGTGGTCGTGCAATGGAAATCGTTCATGATGGTCGCGACCTTGAGCGTTACATGCGTGAAGCCGTTAAGGTATCCCATGACTCTCCTGTGCTGCTAGATCGCTTCTTGAATGATGCTATCGAATGTGACGTCGATTGCATCAGTGATGGTACAGCTGTATTTATTGGTGGCGTCATGGAACATATCGAGCAAGCCGGTGTTCACTCGGGTGATTCTGCCTGCTCGTTGCCTCCATATTCGTTATCCGATGCAACGGTAGAAGAGATTAAGCGTCAGACTGCGGCGATGGCTAAAGGTCTGAATGTAGTTGGCTTAATGAACGTCCAGTTTGCGATTCAGAATGTAGATGGCAAAGACGTCATTTATGTCTTGGAAGTAAATCCGCGCGCCTCACGCACCGTACCGTTTGTATCAAAAGCCACTGGTTTGCAGCTGGCGAAGATTGCTGCACGTTGTATGGTTGGTCAGACTCTAGAGCAGCAGGGTATTAAGGCTGAAGTGAAGCCGCCATACTTCTCAGTTAAGGAGGCTGTATTTCCATTTAATAAATTCCCAGGCATTGATCCAATTCTCGGACCAGAAATGCGTTCCACTGGCGAAGTGATGGGTGTTGGCAAGACCTTTGGCGAGGCTTTATTTAAGTCACAGTTGGGCGCTGGCATCAAATTACCGAAGAGCGGAACAGTTCTTTTGACCGTCAAAGATAGCGACAAGCCAAAAGCAATTGAAGTCGCTAAGTTGTTACATCAACTGGGCTTCCCGATGGTTGCCACTAAAGGTACTGCGGCAGCAATTGAAGCGGCTGGCTTACCCGTAAAAGTAGTCAACAAAGTAAAGGATGGACGCCCCCATATTGTGGATTTCATTAAGAATGGTGAGATTTCGCTTGTCTTTACTACTGTGGATGAAACCCGGACGGCGATTGCTGACTCTAGATCGATTCGAACCAGCGCTCAGGCTAATGGTGTTACGTATTACACAACCATCAGTGCCGCACGAGCGGTGATGGATGGTTTGTTGGCCTCTGAAAATGGCCGACTCGACTCCCTCGAGGTTTATTCCTTGCAAAACTTACATCGGGAGCTCATTTAATCTAAAATTAACTTTTATACGCGCGATTTTGCGCAAGAATTTAAGTTAGGTTAGTTTCATGAGCACAATTCCGATTACTAAGCGCGGTGCAGAACTTCTCAAAGAGGAGCTGCACCGTCTTAAACATGTTGAACGTCCTTCTGTTATTAATGCCATCTCCGAGGCTCGCGCTCAAGGTGATCTCTCTGAGAATGCTGAATACGATGCTGCTAAAGAGAAGCAGGGCTTCATTGAAGGCCGCATTCAAGAATTAGAAGGCAAGTTATCGGCAGCTCAAATTATTGACCCTGCTACTTTGGATGTTGCTGGCCGCATAGTATTTGGTGCTACTGTTGATCTTGAGGATTTAGAAGATGGCACTAAGCTCACCTATCAAATCGTTGGAGATGATGAGGCGGATATTGCCGTTAAGAAAATCTCCATCAGCTCACCGATAGCTCGTGCATTAATAGGTAAAGAAGAGGGTGACGTTGTTGCTGTACAAGCCCCAGGTGGCAATCGCGAAGTTGAAATCTTGGCTGTGCGTTACGTCTAATGCCCCACATCCGCACCCAAAGAATATTTAGCCTGATATCAGGTCTTTGGGTTGGTAGTTTCATCGCCATTGGATTTCTAGTGGCGCCTGTTTTGTTCTCTAGTTTGGGAGACAGACAGGTTGCCGGCATGATTGCAGCAAATCTCTTCAAAACCACTGCCTATATCGGTGTCGCCTTAAGCGCATTTCTAATGGTGATGGCAAATCACCTAGTAAGACGGGGTGGCGACCGTTACCGCATCGTTCGTTGGATCTTATTGGGAATGCTCGCATGCACTGTTGCTGCAGCATTCATCATTATTCCTTGGATGGATTCGTTGAGAGATCAAGCGCTCTATTCAGGCTTGTCGGTTCGCGAGTCCACTAATGCCACATTATTTTCACGCCTCCATGGTGTTTCTAGTGCAATCTTTATGATTCAAGCGGCACTTGGCCTAGCCTTGGTTTGGCGGGCAACAAAAAACGCCGACTAGCGGCGTTTTTGTATTTCACTTGCTTGAATTAAGAGCCAAGTGACTTTTTCTTAGTGCTGCTCATTCTGACTTTACGCTTCTTAATCGGTGCTGGCGCAGCAACCGCTTTTCTGTAGCCGGGAGAAGACCAGCCAATTTTTGACTCAGCCGCTTCAGAGCGTAAAACCCGCTTCTTAGGTGTTGCCGATTTCACTGCCGCAGCACGTGCAAATGGTGCCGCATTTGAAGCAGAGCGACGATCCGATCTTTCAGAGGTACTCGTGCGGACACCGGCTTTTGCTGGAGCACGATTTGACTGGCGTTTCGTACGAGGAGCCTGCAAAGATTTTTTAGTTTGCTTACTTGATCTACCTAGATTACTAAAAGCCTCATCCACCATATCTTTTGGTTTCCACAACACAAGTAACTTGCCGATATGTTGAACTGGAGCAGCATCAAGTTTGTCGCAAAGCTCTTCATACATAGCAATACGTGCCTCACGCTCATCACCAAAAACACGGATCTTGATTAATCCGTGATGATTGATGGCTAATTTAGCTTCTTTGATTACAGCAGGTGTTAAGCCATCGCCACCAATCATGACAACAGGACTTAGGTCGTGAGCGTCAGCTTTGAGGGATTTACGTTGTACAGGGGTAATAGTGAGTGCAGTCATGGTGTTGATGATAGAGCATTGAGGGTCTAAATTGCCCTTTTAGCTTGAATTTGCCTGTATTTTGATCGATTCCTTTTGCTTTAGAGCTCAGAAACTAGGAAAATAGACGGCGAAAGTAGGTAAGTTTTGGCAAAGAATAAATTTAATAAAAGTTGGTTGCAGGATCATCTATCCGATCCCTATGTGAAGATGGCTCAAAAAGAGGGCTACCGCGCTAGAGCGGTTTATAAGCTCAGTGAAATTGACGAGCAAGATCATCTTATCAAGGCAGGTATGACTATTGTGGACTTAGGGAGCGCTCCCGGGAGTTGGTCTCAGTACGTCCGCAATCGCCTCACTGAGCTTGGTAAAAGCAATCCCAAAATTGAGTCAGGCAAGCCAGATGGTCAGATTATTGCCATCGATATTTTGCCAATGGAAGATATAGCTGACGTAAGCTTTATTCAGGGTGATTTTAGGGAGGAAGAGGGGCTGGCTGCTTTAGAGGCGCTTTTACCGAAGAGTGCCGAAGGCAAAGTCGATTTAGTTCTATCGGACATGGCGCCAAATCTTTCTGGGGTTGGTGTTGCTGATGCAGCCAGAATGGCTTTTTTAGCAGAGATAGCCCTAGACTTCGCTACCGCTCATCTGAAGCCTGAAGGTGCGCTTTTAATTAAATGTTTTAACGGTAGTGGCTATAGCCAAATAGTGGAATCCTTTAAAAAGGTCTTCAAAACAGTTGCCTCCCGCAAACCTAAAGCATCTAGAGCAAAGTCTTCTGAGATCTTCCTTTTGGGTAGAAACCTTAAACCTCCTAAATAGGCTCTAAACACTGGCTAATACCCCCGTTTTTATAGGGTTTTATCAAATATATATGCCATTAGCTCTTGAAAAAGGGTGGTAGTAGAATCAAATACTTAGGAAGCAAATCGCTTTAACTCCTGGTTCACTCCAGAAAAGGACTCATTTTGAACGGCAATATGTTCCAAAAAATCGGCGTGTGGCTCATTGTGGGCTTGGTGCTTTTCACTGTTTTTAAACAGTTTGATAAGCCTAAGGACCAAACTCAGGTGACGTATTCCCAATTCATGGATGACGCTAAGGCCGGCAAAGTAAAGCGCGTAGATGTACAAGGTCGCACATTACAAGTGACGCCTGCTGACGGCACTAAATACTCCATCATCTCTCCAGGTGATATCTGGATGGTTGGTGACCTCATGAAATATGGAGTTCAAGTTACGGGCAAAGCTGATGACGAACCGAATATGTTGGTTTCTGCTTTGTACTATCTTGGCCCTACCTTATTAATTATTGGCTTTTGGTTTTTCATGATGCGCCAAATGCAAGGTGGCGGTAAGGGCGGTGCATTCTCCTTTGGCAAATCTAAAGCGCGCTTGATTGATGAGAATAGCAATACGGTTACCTTTGCCGACGTTGCAGGTTGCGATGAAGCCAAAGAGGAGGTCTTTGAGATTGTTGATTTCTTAAAAGATCCCCAAAAATTTCAAAAGCTCGGCGGTCGTATTCCGCATGGTGTGTTGCTTGTAGGGCCTCCAGGTACTGGTAAGACTCTTTTGGCTCGCGCCATCGCGGGTGAGGCTAAGGTGCCATTCTTCTCGATCTCAGGCTCTGACTTCGTGGAGATGTTTGTTGGTGTTGGTGCATCACGTGTTCGTGACATGTTTGAAAACGCCAAGAAAAATTCTCCTTGCATCATCTTTATTGATGAGATTGACGCTGTTGGTCGTCATCGCGGTGCCGGCATGGGTGGCGGCAATGATGAACGCGAACAAACACTAAACCAAATGCTGGTTGAGATGGATGGTTTCGAAAGTAATAGTGGCGTGATCGTAGTCGCTGCAACAAACCGCTCTGATGTGCTTGATAAAGCTTTGTTGCGTCCAGGACGTTTCGATCGACAAGTGCACGTAGGTTTGCCAGACATCCGTGGTCGTGAGCAAATTTTGCAAGTGCATATGCGTAAGGTTCCAATCGATCCTGACGTTAATGCTGCTGTTTTGGCTCGCGGCACTCCTGGTTTCTCAGGAGCAGATTTGGCGAACTTGGTAAATGAATCTGCATTGTTTGCGGCACGTCGAAATAAGCGTGCAGTAGATATGAAAGACTTTGAAGACGCTAAAGATAAAATTTATATGGGGCCTGAGCGCAAGTCAGCTGTTATGCGCGAAGAAGAGCGTCGCAACACCGCATATCACGAGTCTGGCCATGCTGTTGTAGCTAAGGTTTTACCTAAGGCTGACCCTGTTCATAAAGTTACCATCATGCCGCGAGGTATGGCGTTGGGTGTGACTTGGCAGCTACCTGAGTTTGATCGTGTGAACTTGTATAAAGATCGCATGATGGAAGAGCTGGCTATTTTGTTTGGTGGTCGTGCTGCAGAAGAGTTGTTCTTGCATTCTTCAAGTACTGGCGCTTCCAATGATTTTGAACGCGCTACGAAAATGGCTCGTGATATGGTGACTCGTTATGGCATGAGTGATAGCTTGGGCACCATGGTTTATGTTGATACCGAATCAGAAAGTATTTTTGGTCGCAACAGCACCAAAACAGTTTCTGAACTAACCCAACAAAAGGTAGATGCTGAAATACGTACGTTGATTGATAGTCAGTATGCTTTAGCTAGATCGATCTTGGAACAAAACCGAGATAAGGTTGAAGCGATGGTTGCAGCTTTACTGGAATGGGAAACTATTGATGCAGAGCAAATCAATGACATCATGGAAGGTCGCCCACCACGTGCACCTAAGCCACCTCCAGCAACTCAGTTTGGTAATTCCGCTGGTACTCCTGGCCCTGCTACTGGCAGCGCTCCAGCTACCGCTTAATTACACTATTTAGCTGTAGTCTTTGATGCATTATCAAAGCCTTCAAGAGATGCCCACAACTTGGCGTTGTGGGCGTTTTCTTTTTGATTTCTCCAAACGCAAGCGCCCGATTGTGATGGGCATTCTGAATGCAACGCCGGATTCTTTTTTTGATGGTGGTAAATTCAGAAGCGCTAAAGATGCTATTGCACAAGCGGAGTTAATGATCGAAAACGGGGTTGATCTCATTGATATTGGCGGGGAATCAACCCGTCCTGGTGCTGAACCAGTTGAGTTGCAAGAAGAGTTGGATAGAGTGCTTCCGGTTATTGAGGCACTGAAGGATTGCGGTGTGCCTTTATCAATAGATACCTACAAAGCAGACACAATGCGCCAAGCGTTGCATGCTGGTGTAGATTGTGTAAATGATATTTGGGCCCTCAGGCAAGCGGGGGCTTTAGAGGCTGTGATGGGCAGTCATCACTGCGGCATTGTATTAATGCACATGCAACGCGACCCCCTAACAATGCAATTTAACCCTGAATATCAGGACGTCATTGCCGAGGTCAAGCAGTTTCTAAATCATAGAGCGAAGCTTTTAATTTCGAAAGGCATCAGCAGTGACCGTATTGCTATTGATCCAGGATTTGGTTTTGGTAAGAGCTTGGAACATAACCTCAATATGCTGGCACACTTTGCTGACTTCTCGACATTAGGCTTTCCCGTATTGGCAGGAATTTCACGTAAATCGATGATTGGCAAAATTACCGGTAAAGATACCAACAAGCGACTTGCCCCAAGCATTGCCGCAGCAATTATGGCCGCCGATCGTGGCGCTCAAATTGTCCGGGTTCATGATGTTCCCGAGACTGTTGATGCCCTAAAGCTTTGGAGTGCTATAAATACTTAGTAACGCATCTAAGTTTTATAATGAAACCCATGAAAAAACAATACTTTGGCACTGATGGCATTCGAGGGGAAGTAGGCCAATTTCCTATAGTCCCTGAATTTATGACACGCCTTGGATATGCTGCCGGCAAAGTATTAACACGTGAAGCCAAGCCGGGTGAACGCTGCAAAATTCTCATAGGTAAAGACACGCGCGTATCAGGATATTTGTTGGAAGCTGCATTAGAGGCTGGGTTTGCTGCTGCAGGGGTGGATGTCATGCTTTGTGGCCCCATTCCAACCCCTGGCGTTGCATACCTCACCAAGGCATTACGTTTGTCTGCTGGCTTAGTGATTTCTGCTTCTCATAACCCTTATCAAGATAACGGCATCAAGTTCTTCTCTGCTAAAGGCGATAAGTTGTCTGATGAGTTTGAGCTTGCCATTGAAGCTGAATTAGAAAAACCTATGGGTTGTGTAAATTCAAAAGAGCTTGGTAAAGCCTTTCGCCTAGATGATGCTGCAGGACGCTATATTGAGTTTTGTAAATCAACATTTCCAGGCGAGCTAAATCTGAAGGGGTTAAAGCTTGTGGTAGATTGCGCCAATGGAGCTGCCTATCACACAGCTCCACATGTTTTTCATGAGCTAGGTGCTGAAGTCATTTCCATCGGCGTGAGCCCGGATGGTCGCAATATCAATGATGGTTGCGGAGCAACGGCACCAGCAGCCTTAATTGCTAAAGTTAAAGAAGTAAAAGCGGATCTAGGTATTGCTCTAGATGGAGATGCTGATCGCCTGCAAATGGTTGATGCTTCTGGTCGTTTATTTAATGGCGATGAGCTTTTGTATGTGCTGGCAAAAGATCGTTTGGATCGTGGCCAGCAGATTGGTGGTGCTGTGGGCACATTAATGACTAATCTTGCAGTTGAAAACGCTATTAAAGACCTGGGCATCGGTTTTGAGCGCGCCAATGTGGGCGATCGCTATGTTTTGGAATTACTCAAACAAAATGGTTGGATTATTGGTGGCGAAGGTTCGGGTCACTTGCTTTGCTTGGACCAGCACTCTACAGGTGACGGCACAATTGCGGCACTTCAAGTGTTAGCGGCAATGAGTCAAAACAAAAAGAGCCTTGCGCAATTATTGGATGCTGTCAAAATATTCCCGCAGGTACTTTTGAATGTGAAGTTTAAACCCGGTTACGACTGGAAGAGCGACGAAAGACTAAAAAACCAAATCACCAAGGTTGAGACTGATCTCCAAAACATTGGTAGGGTTCTGATTCGTGCATCCGGTACGGAGCCTTTATTGCGCGTTATGGTTGAGACTAAAGATGCTGATATTGCAATGAGTGCAGCCAAAAGTATTGCTGATTTGGTTCGCACTGCCTAACCCACTCAATTCGCTAAGAGCTTGGTTTACCCACTTACAACCTCATGAACTGATTTAATTTCACGAGTTGGTGATAAGCTCAAGAAAAAAGGATTATTTTATGAAGCTGCATCCATCCATTACCAATAGAGAATTTAAATTACTCATCAAGCCAAAGGGTCTTGATCGTCACGGCAGAATTTTGCTTCTTAGCGAACAAATTGTGAAGTTTTGCAAGAAAAGTAAGGTGGATTTTTTTCACCTTGATAATGCAAATACCGGGCTACGAAATATTTATTTTTACGATACTCCCGGTGAAGATTTCCGTTTAAATAATATTATTTTGCGAGTTCGAGAGTCACGACAAAACGTGTGGGTTGATGACTATGCAGAGTCACACTCAAGTATCGAACCCATGACATGGAGCATGCGTCCAAATTTAATCCAGCCCCACAAAAGAAAATAAAATCCAGGGCTCGCTTTAAAGAGGAAATCTTACGTGGCGATGCCTTGGGTTCTAAACGTCAAATCTTCTCAAACAATGCAATTTTGGATGCCGTTCCAATTGATAGTTTATTTGACAGATCAATTAGTGGGATTTGTGAGTATTTTCCAGGCATGGCAAATCTTTCGATAGATAAAAAAACTCCCGTACATATAGTTGGTGGTCCTACCAATAAGATTCTTGAAGCCTGCTTGCCATTAGGAAACCTGGTTTTTGGAGATGGTGTGCAAGCGCATTGTGAAATTGCCATTTGGATGAGGGCTGCTGGCGACCCTATTGTAGGCGAGCTTGCCTTTTCATATCGCGTAAACGATGAAAATCGCTCACAAGCCAAGGCTCATAAGAGGGCGGATAAGTTTTTTAAAAAGCTTCAAACTGAATTGGCTGATTGGTTAGAAATTGGTAGTACAAAAACGGCATTAATCTATGGAAAGCCTGAATGAGCTCCGCAAAATTAACTGATGAAGATTTGTCAGTAAGTTTACATGACCTCTTTTTCCAGTTTTTACTCATCGGCGCAGTAAGTTTTGGTGGAGGAATCATTGCTTATGAACGCATTCTTTTAATTGAAAAAAGACGCTGGCTTACTGCCGATGAATTCATGGGCTATCTTGCAATTAGCCAAACTATGCTAGGCTTAAATTCAGTGAACTTAGCGGTGTTAGCCGGAGATCATTTGCGCGGCATGTTAGGCGCTTTCGTGTCAACCATCGGCCTAATACTTCCTGGATCTCTATTTGTACTAATTATTGGTGTTGCATACACCACGAATACAGATCACCCACTAGCAAATATCATTTTGTCTGGAGTTGCAGCAGCTGCATGTGGTTTACTGGCGGCAATTACTTATCGGATCGGTGACGAGCACTGGAAGCATCTCAAGTCACTTTTCATTATTGTGCCAACCTTTATTTTGATGAGTCTGGTAAAGCTAAGTCTACCCATCGTCCTATTAATAATGGCTCCGATAGCAATTTATATTTATCGCCCAAGAGTTAGATCATGAACCATTTAGTTTCATTAGCACTCAGCTTTGGCTTACTGTCACTCCTGGCGGTAGGTGGCGGGACCGCTATATTACCGGAGATGCAATCCTTACTAGCTCATCAATTTGGCATTGATCACCTGCGTTTTGTACATATTTATAGTATCGGACAAATTGCACCAGGCCCTAATATGTTGATGGTCTTGGTGATCGGATTTCAGGTTGCTGGCCTAGTAGGAGCGGGAGTTGTTCTGCTCTCATTTTTCTTGCCATCGAGTATTTTGTGCTTTTATGCTGGTCGTATTTGGAATCGCTTTGGTGAAAGCCCTTGGCGCAGAACCATCCAAAATGCTTTGGAGCCCATTTCGATTGGACTAATGATATCCGGCGTCTATGCTGTTGCCAAATCTTCTATCATTAGTCCTATCACTCTGGGATTGGCTTTAACTTCCCTGTTTTCATTTTGAGAACAAAAATCAATCCTGTATTTGTTATTCTGGGCTCGGGTTTGGTGGCAACCCTCATCACCAAGTTCCTTTAAAAAGCAGCTCGAACCCCAATCATGGCGCTGCGACCCGGTTGGGGTGCGTATAAGCGTACCGTCTCTGGCGTTGTGGCATAACGAATATCTTGATTCAATAAGTTTGTCAGACGCAGATAGCCTGTCCAAGAGATGCTGTTAATTCTTTCAGTGTATGACACGCCTGCATTGAGTAGGTTGTAGCTCGGCGTGGGGCCAATCTCAAAGCTAGCTAAGCGCGTCTGCTCAAAAGCATGGATGTAAGTAGCATTCATTTTCCATTGATTTACTTGTTGGGCAATTTCAGCCCCTAAGCGTGGGGCTGGTTGCAGGGGTAAATTACCGCCACTATTAAAAGTCCCTTGAGAGGCGTCACCAAATAGGCGAGTGCCAACGCCATTTTGCTGCCAGTTGTAGGTTAATTCTCCTTCAACCCCTTTAATGGTGGCATTTGCTTGTTGGGAGGCTACTACTGGATAGTTGGTATATCCATCACCAGAGACTGTATTTCCAGTGTAGAAGCCATAAATGTAGTTACTGAACTGATTTTGATAGATGTTGGCTTTACCTTGGATGAGTCCAATCGTTTTTTGTATACCCAATTCAATGTTGTGCGAAGTCTCTATTTGTAAATTGGAATTACCCACTATGTATGTGGCGGTAGCATCGTGTGGACCGAAAGCGTAAAGCTCGGGTGCACTTGGTGCCCTTTGTGAAACGGTGTAGGCTGCAGCTAGTCCATAGCCTTTAGTCACTTCGTAAATAGTTCCCAAAGAGTAGGAGCCCAAATTAAACTGACGGTTAATTAATGAAGGTGGGCTATAAGTAGAAATCGAGTCGGCGTAAACGCTGGCCTGATTGGGGTTCTGGGTAACATAGTTGTAGCGCAAACCAAGACTATTTTTAAAGTCACCAAAATTACCTTGCTCCACCCAAAATAGCGCATTGGAATTGGTGACTGTTTGCGGAACGATATCTGCATTGCCACTAGCGATATCGGTTGCCGTTAGTTTGGCGGTAGAGGATTGCAAGCCAACACTACCTTTCCAGCCCATCCAGGATTGATGATCTAGTACCGCGCGTAATTCTGTTGCATCATTTACCCAATTAGTTTGCGGCACGCCGTTGTTATCAAATTCATTGTGCATGTAATGGCTATTAGAGATGCTGAATTTGAAAGCGCTAAAACCATCCATAGGATCGCGGGTTTCATGCTGCAAATCATAGCGATTTTGCGATTGGTTAATAAATCCGCCATCAGCAGTAGGAACGCCATAGTCATGATTAAGGCGCAATAGTGAGACCCCGGTATAACCATGATCACCAATATAAGAAGCGCCCAGCCCTAAGTTATTCTCATTATTAAAGGAGAAGGGTAGCTTGCTAGAGTAGGGCACATTTTGCGGAACGCCGGGGCTGATTGCCCAGTTAGCATTCGGCCCACCTTGCTCTGCGTAGCCAGGGATTTGATAGTTATTGGCATTGCTAATGGCGGTATCAATATGAAAGGCAATTGGTCCGGTGGATGTATCGAATACTGCGCTGGCGGTCTTGTCTTGATTGACGGTTTCATAGCTCGTATTTACTGACCCCGTTGGCTCCCCTGGGAGGGAGGTGGCAATGCGATCATTAATCACATTGACCAAGCCGCCGCTCGAGCCAGACCCATACATCAATGCAGATGCGCCGCGTAGGATTTCAATTTGACGCGTACTTTCTAAGGGGTTGGCGGTAGCATGATCTGCCGAAATACTCGATACGTCACTCACCGATAGGCCATTTTCTAAAATCTGTACCCGCGCACCTTCGAGCCCACGAATGACTGGTCTGGAAGCGCCCGCTCCAAATCCGGTTGCAGAAACCCCCAGTTCATTGGAGAGGGTGGCGCCCAGGTTGTTACCCAGCTTATTTTGCAACTCATCGCCTGACAAAACTTTGCTCGGGCTCATAAGATTATTTTCGGAGATGGCGTTCGATTCAATCACTAAGCCGCCATTCGGATCTTCCGCTCTTGCGGAGTAAGGAAGGCTTACGCCCAAAGCGCTTAATAAAGCCAATTGATAGGGGATTCTAAATTTCATACTTCACTCTTAAAACTATTGAACTATTTCAACAGGTAAATGCACATAAATTCTCTAATAAGGCGAGGGCAATGTAATTAAAGAGTGATGCTGGGGGGAGCTCGAGATTGATAGGGTGAGGCAAGAGCCTGGAAAACCGTTACCACTAAGAGCGGGGTAAAAGTGCCTGAATAAGAAAGCACCCCGATAGAAGATTGAACATCTGGCGCAATAAAACTGGCGAGGGTTAAGGCATCAAATAAATGGCAATCGGCTGCAGCATGAGATATGCCAAAGGAAGTGCGATCGCCAGTGTTGAACTCTAAATTAACGCCCTGGAAGCCGGCATGCGAAACGCTATGTGCAAAGCCTAAATACTGGGTGCCCAAGAGGCTAAATAGCAAAAAGCCAAGAGCGATTAACGCTCGCGTTTGCTTGCTAACTTTGCCGTTAAAAAGGGTGCTCATGGGCCTGAATATTACAGGATTTGGCCCTCAGCAACATGTCGGTGTACAATATGGATTCCGTCGGAGTGTAGCGCAGCCTGGTAGCGCACCTGCTTTGGGAGCAGGGGGTCCAAGGTTCGAATCCTTGTACTCCGACCACTTTCTCAAGTTTCACCATTTAGTCCCAGTACACACAGACTGCCTATAGCTCAGCTGGATAGAGCAACGCCCTTCTAAGGCGTAGGTCGCACGTTCGAATCGTGCTGGGCAGGCCAGATATCCACCATTCGCACCATAGCTTTCAAAGCTCCAATCATTTATGGTCACCTTTAGGCTGCATTGTCATAGAATGCTTCGATGAATATTCATTTGATCAAGATTAGTACATGTCTAATTGGCTCGGTCTTAATTCTTTGTTCGTGCTCTACCGCTAAGTTAGAGGCACGCCTTGAGGCCAATCCCCAGTGCAAAGATGTTGTGAACCCCAAAACAGGTGCTTTAATGCCTTGCCCTGGTTCAGATAAGGCGTTTTATAGAGAGGTCGGTTTAGCTCCAGCAAAGCCGGCTCCGACAGTGAGTAATCCAATCGCTTCGTCGCCAACGGCAGCAACTACAGCAACTTCAGTGCAGGCACCATTGAATAATATTCAAACGTCAGCACCTGCGGGATTACCTCAGACGACTCCCGCTCAAGTTGCATGCAAACCCCAGATACATAAAAAGACAGGTGGCACCTTGCCATGTCCAGCCTCGGACTAAATTGATATAGGTATGATCATCTTTATTAATAACGGTCTTACAAATTAACTTAACCCATCACTCGGAATCGCCATGAATAAAATGAAAGTACTGTTAGCATCCTTTGCTACAGCAATTACTTTGGCTGCATGTAGCAATGCACCTAAATTGGCTACGCAGCCAATGCCTAGATCTGGATTCTTGCCTGATTACAATATTTTGGTTCCAATGGCTAGCAGCGATAAAGATACTCGTATTTGGAGATATCGTATTTCAGGCGTGAACCCTGGTTCATATACTGCGGTTATCTTGGACCCGATTTACCTGAATCAAAATGCCACTAAGTCAGTCAACATCGATGACATTAATAAGGCAAAAGCCGCACTACAGGCCTCTATGGTTGAGGCTGTTAATTCTCGCGGCACCATCAAGATAGTTAATAAACCAGGACCTGGTGTTGCGCGCATCTCTGTTGGCATCACTGGCGCGGAAAGTTCAGCCGATAGTTTGCAACCCTGGAATTTCACCCCAATTGGTTTGGCAATGAATGCAGCTGCTTATGCTGGTGGGGTAAATTCCAAAACACCAGCGCTGTTGGTTGAGAGCAAAATAACTGATAGTCAATCAAAACAATTATTAGGAGAAGGCTTGATTACCATTCAAGGGGAATCCTTTAGGACTAACGCCGGATCTGCAGATTCATTTGTTGCAATGGCGAAGAAAGTGGTCCGCTCAGCAATGGAAACATCCGCCAACCCAGTGCCAACTGGTCAATAAGTCTTCATCATGAAATCCCTCATTAAAAAAATAATCGCCATTGCCTTGTCATCTCTGGTGGCAATCCCATTATTAGCCTTGGCTGATGATGCATCTCGCGATAAAGAAATTGCTGAGCGATTTGCTAAATGCGATGTCAATCATGATGGCAAGTTAACTAGAGAAGAAGCTAATGGTTGCATGCCTCGTATCTATGACCACTTTAGTTACATCGACTCAAGCAACAGAGGTTATGTAACTGTGGCTGAAATTCAGGCTATGGCTAATCGTTGATATTTAAAATATAAGAGCCTCCTGTGAGGCTCTTTTTTATTGGGTTAATGATGTCTGTATCTTTTCCAGGTTTTGAAGCTAAAACATTTTCCACTGACTCTGAAGATGGTTCAATTGATATCTCATATCTCATTGGTGGTAACGGTCCTCCATTGTTGCTACTCCATGGGTTTCCCCAAACGAAGGCCATCTGGAGCCAAGTAGCTCCTGAGTTAGCCAGAAACTTTACGGTAGTTGCTGCTGACTTGAGGGGATATGGTGCGTCATCAAAGCCCCACGGCAAAATTGATCACTCAACATATTCAAAAAGATCAATGGCCGCAGATCAACATGCATTGATGAAAAGTTTAGGCTTTAATCAATTCTTCTTGCTTGGACATGACAGAGGTGGAAGGGTTTCTCATCGCCTGGCAATGGATTTTCCTGAAAGTGTTTTGCGCTTAATGGTCCTAGACGTATCTCCAACATTAACCATGTATGAGAACACCACCATGGAATTTGCTAAGGGATATTGGCATTGGTTCTTCCTGATACAGCCAGAGCCAGTTCCAGAAACCTTAATCGGCGCTAATCCTGAGTTTTGGTTAAAAAATCATATGGGTCGCCATGCGGGTACGGGAATATTTTCCCCAGATCGATGGTCGGAATATTTGGCTGGGGCCTGCAATCCAGAAGGCATGCATGCGATGTGTGAAGATTACCGCGCTGCCGCTTCGATCGACCTTATTCACGATCGCTCGGATCGTGCTGCAGGCAAGATGTTGAAGATGCCACTGAAGGTGTTGTGGGGTGAACATGGCTTAGTAAACCAGTGCTTTAAACCCTTAGAGGACTGGGGGGCTGTGGCAAGGGATGTTTCTGGAAAAGCTGTTCCCAGCGGTCACTACATACCAGAAGAGATTCCTGACGTATTGCTGGCGGAGGTCAGGAACTTTTTTGGCTAAAAACTCAACAAGTCAGCTTTAAAACAAAAAAACCCTAAATAAATCAAATATTTAGGGTTTTTTAACAATCACTCAGGGTGAAAGTTATTGCTTGCCATGAAGCTAATAGTACGTTCGAAGCCAAGGATCCGGATATAACGCCAAGCAATATCTCGGTATTTAGTGTCCAGGTAGCCAATAGCTACTTCAGGCGTCCTTGTGGACAAGTCGATCTCTTGAATTGCGCGGGCCCAACGTTTGAGTCTTGTTGACATATTTGTCACCTCCATGCCTATACAACGCATGAAAAAGCGGTCGAGATGACACGAATTACAAAATATTTATCAAAAAAACAGCTGTTTTTCTTAAATGGAGACAACTTTATGGGGATTAAGGATATTTTGGGGGTCTAAAGCTCTTTTGAGGGTCTTCATGAGCTCGTGGGCAACTTCACCCTTATGAGCCCTTAAGCCCTCCAATTTGAGCTGTCCTACCCCGTGTTCTGCAGAAATGGAGCCATTACAGCGCTCGACCTGGGCATATACGAGCTCATGAATGGGTTTTTCATTGATTTCGTTGAAAGTCTTGGGGTCTATGCCCAAGGGTGGGGCAATGTTGTAGTGCAAGTTTCCATCCCCTAAATGGCCAAAATTGATGATTCTGACACCCGGAAACTTTGTCCTCATCAAGGCATCGGTTTGTTTGATAAAGCAATCAAGCGATGAAAGGGGGATGGTGATGTCATGTTTGAGGTTTGCGCCTTCTTCGGCTTGCGCTAGCGTAATGTGTTCCCGCATATGCCAAAAAGCATTGGCTTGACTTAAGTTGCTAGCAATAACGGCGTCGCTGATAAGGCCGGATTCGAAGGCTTCCTCCAAAATGGTTTCCAGAAGTTGTCTGACATGGTCCTCGCTCTCATGATCTGACAATTCAATCAGCACGGTAAATGGTGGCTTACCTTGCAGTGGATTTGCCATTTGAGGAAAGTGCTTCTCATTTAACTCCAAAGACTCCTGCGTCATCATTTCAAAACCGGTGAGCAATGAGGTTGCCCGTTTCTGAAAAAGATTTAAAAGTGCAATTGAAGAGGCGATGGTTTCACATGCGACAAGGGTGGTCCATTGAGAGATCGGTAGCGGGTATAACTTCATGACTGCAGCAGTAATGATTCCCAAAGTACCTTCAGATCCAATAAACAAGTCACGCAAATCGTAACCCGTATTGTCCTTGCGCAAACCTTTAACGCCATTCCAAATCTCACCTTTAGCAGTAACAACTTCAAGACCTAGACATAAATCACGTGCATTACCGTAGCGCAACACATTAGTTCCACCGGCATTGGTTGCTAAGTTACCGCCGATCATGCAACTACCCTCAGCACCCAGACTTAAGGGAAATAAAAATCCCTGCTCAGCAGCTTTTTCTTGCACGGCTTGCAAAATGCATCCCGCCTCAAGTGTGATGGTTTGATTGGCACTATCGATCTCACGAATCTGATTCATGCGCTTGAGATTGAGGATGACTTGCTTACCGCTGTTATCGGGCGTAGCGCCGCCACAAAAGCCGGTATGACCGCCTTGAGGGACTATAGCAACCTGGCTTGCGGCGCAGAGTTTGACGATATTTGCTACTTCAGCAGCATTACCAGGCAAAAGAACTGCCAGTGCTTTTCCCGTAAAGCGTTTACGCCAATCAGTTAAGTAGGGCGCTTTATCCTCATCTTGAGTCAGAATATATTTTGTCTCAAGGACTGTGGATAGCTGATTGATGAAGTTTTGCATTCTTACTCCGCAGCAGCCTTCTTGAGAGCCTTAGCTTCTTTTTTGATGGGCTTTAGATACATGAGTAAACAAACAAAGCCGATTGTTGAGAGAATAGTTTCTAGCAACGCAAGCCAAAAGTTGGTCCCTGTTTCAACAATGCGAACTAAGCCTTCGGTTGTATATAGCAATATCAACATTGAGGCCCACTGCATTGTGTAAACCCTTCCTTTCCATATCCCAGGAATAGCGAATAGCAAAGGGATGCCTTTCAGGATTAACCAGGATCCACCAGGTCGGAGAGGGGAGACGAACCACTCCCAACAGACACACAAGATAAATAAATCAATAAAAGCAGCTGTTGCTATAAGTTGGTATGGATTTTTGTCGAGACTCTTTTTTATCATGATGACTGCTGAATGCATTACCTTTTGTTTTGAAAAAGCATTAAGGCAGCTTCAGCTAAACGCTTACCCTGTGCCTTTGCTAGGCGCTGCTCTTCAGGGCTGATGGGCGCACGTCCATCGGCATGGGCGAGATGAGTTACTCCATAGGGACTGCCGCCTGTATTTGAAGACATGAGGTCAGGCTCGCTGTAAGGAATGCCCATCAGCATCATGCCGTGATGCAACAGTGGAATCATCATTGTTAAGAGGGTGCTTTCTTGACCGCCATGCATGCTGCCGGTACTCGTAAAGACGCAGGCCGGCTTACCAATTAAGGCGCCATTCAACCACTCTGAAGAACTACCGTCCCAAAAGTATTTCATCGGCGCTGCCATATTGCCAAAACGAGTCGGAGACCCTAAAGCAAGACCAATGCACTCCTTTAGGTCTGAATATTCAGCGTAAGGCGCTCCATCCTGGGGAACGGCTGCCTCAGTAGCTTCACAAACCGCAGAAATGGGGGGCACGGTTCTCAAGCGGGCATTTGCCCCTGGTACGCTCTCGATACCCTCGGCAATCAGGCGCGCCAGATCCTTGGTTGCACCATAACGGGAGTAGTACAAAACTAAAATATCGTGTTGGCTCATATTGATCTCTTATGATACGGCGATGCGCCTTATTCGTAACCCCCAATTATGGCTCTCTCTGGCTAAAGAGATCTGGGAGCGTAATCGCGGTCAAAATTTGAAGCAAATTGCAGCCAGCCTAGCATTTACAACAACTTTATCCATGGTGCCGATGGTCACGATCGCCACCATACTGATCGGCCACCTCCCACGCGTAATTCAAGTAAAAAATACCTTTAGATCCTGGCTTTTGGATACCTATATGCCTGGCGGCATTAATCAGCAGGCATTTATTTATTTAGAGCAATTCTCATCCCAAGCAAAAGGCTTAACCTATGTGGGCTTGGCCGGACTGATCATCACGACAATCATGACTTTAGCGGTGATTGAGGGTGCCTTTAACCAAATATTCAAGGTCACTGCAAGACGCCCTTTGTATAAAAAAATTGTGATCTATAGTGCGGCAACTATCCTAGGTCCAATCATGCTTGGCGTTGGCATTTACTTGAGTGGCGTTTTATTTAGTGCTTCAGAAGGCTGGATCAGCGCGGTATCTTTTGGCTTTCAACTGGTGGCCGCGATTGCCCCAATCTTTTTGGCCATTCTGGTCTATGCAGTGGTCTACAAAATTCTTCCTTACGCCAAGATTTTGTGGCAAGACGCCTTTACGGGAGCTTTTGTTGCAGCGCTTGCCTTTGAGCTAATGAAGTTTGGATTTGCCATTTTCTTGGGCGATACAGCCTTCTATAAAACGGTATATGGCGCTTTTGCGATCTTGCCTCTCGGTTTAACGTGGATCTATATGACCTGGTGGATTACCTTAACTGGCGCGGTATTGGTGGCTAATTTGCCGGATATTCGAAGCGGTGTCATTAGGGTTATTCGTTACTAAAAGTTGCGCCTAAGCTCTTGATTCGCGGAGTTCTTGAGTCTATATTGGATCTATAAATACATTGTTTTCGGAGACCAAATGAAAGTTCGTGACATATTACGCGTCAAGGGAAGCACCCTTTTTACAGTAGCCCCTGATACGGCGCTGCAAACTGCAGTGCTAGTAATGAGTGAGCACGACATTGGTTCATTAGTGGTGATGGAGTATGACAAACTGGTTGGTATTCTGACCTTCCGTGAAGTCATTGCCGCTTTAGCTAAGCATCACGGCAAGCTTGAAGGTCTTCAAGTGAATACTGTGATGAATCAAACACCTTTGACCTGCAATATGGAAACCGAGATTGATGAGGTTCGGCGCATGATGCTGGTAGACCATGCGCGCTATTTGCCAGTAGTCGATCAAAAGATGTTGATGGGCGTTATCTCTTTCTACGACGTAGCAAAATCGGTAGTGGAAGCCCAGGACTTCGAAAATACGATGCTTAAGGCCTATATTCGTGATTGGCCAGAAGATGCTGAAAAAGCAGCTTCCTAAGTCGTTCTAGCCATCATTTTCCGACAAATGACATAATGTCGATATGTCAGGAAATACTTTAGGCCTCCTTTTTACTGTTACCACTTTTGGTGAATCCCACGGTCCCGCAATCGGGGCGGTGGTTGATGGTTGCCCACCAGGCATGAATCTTTCCGAAGCTGATATTCAGCTAGATTTAGATCGGCGCAAACCAGGCACATCCCGTCACGTGACGCAGCGCAAAGAAGAGGACAAAGTTGAGATCCTCTCTGGCGTGTTTGAGGGCAAAACAACAGGCACCCCAATTGCGCTATTAATCCGTAATACAGACCAACGCAGCCAGGATTATGGTGATATCTTGCAGACCTTTAGACCTGGTCACGCAGATTATGCGTATCAAAATAAATATGGCATTCGTGATCCCCGTGGTGGCGGTCGCTCATCGGCTCGCTTAACAGCGCCCGTTGTTGCTGCGGCAGCGATTGCAAAAAAATGGCTTCATGAAAAATATGGCACTGAGTTTTATGGCTACATGAGTCAATTGGGCGAACTTGAAATTCCATTTAAAGATATTGCTCAGATTGATCAGAATCCATTTTTTGCTGCAAATGCAGAAATCATCCCTCAGCTTGAAGGCTATATGGATGACTTGCGTAAAGCAGGGGACTCTTGTGGCGCACGTATCGAGGTACGAGCTCGTAATGTTCCTGCGGGTCTGGGTGAGCCTTTGTTCGATAAATTGGATGCCGATATTGCGCATGCCATGATGGGTATCAATGCAGTGAAAGGTGTTGAGATTGGTGCCGGCTTCAAGTCAGTGTCTCAACGTGGCAGCGAGCATGGAGATGAGCTTCATCCCGATGGCTTTGCAACGAATAATTCTGGCGGTACCCTGGGCGGCATTAGTAGCGGACAAGATCTCCGTGTTTCTATAGCAATCAAACCAACTTCTAGCATCATGAGCCCAAAGCAATCCATTGATTTAGATGGAAAGCCCATAACAGTCCAAACCAAAGGTAGACATGATCCTTGCGTTGGCATTCGTGCAACACCAATTGCTGAAGCAATGTTGGCGCTTGTTTTAATGGATCACGCTCTACGTCATCGCGCCCAATGCGCTGATGTTCCGGATGCCGCGTCTATTCCAGCCTCTCAACCAGGCGCATTCCGCGATTAATGGGCTCATAGATGACGCCTTCGCTACGCTGGGCCTTCGGGTCCTTTTTCTTTTTATATTTTACATATGTTGGACTGGTCTCTCCATATGCCAGCCTGTTCTTTTTAGATCGGGGCTTTAGCGTGATAGAAATTGCAGCATTGATGTCTATGTTGCAGATCACCCGCATTGTTGGTCCATTCTCTTGGGGTTGGTTATCAGACTACCTTTCTAATAGGATTAGCATTATTCGATTCTGCGCATGTCTTGCGGCGGTTGTTTTCTTATGCATTTATTTCTTGCATAGCTACATCGGGTTTTTTATTTGGATGTTTGTGTTGCACACCATTTTGAGTAGTTTGATGCCACTTGGTGAGTCAGCCACTATTCATGCTCTATATAAAGATAATTCCTTCGATAAGCGTTACGGACGCTTGCGTCTGTGGGGATCTATCGGCTTTATTGCCATGGTTCTTGCCGCAGGGGAGCTATTCCAGCGCAAGAGCATTGGGCTTTATCCCATTGTGGGCACCGTTGTTTTACTAGCCTTAGCTCTTATTACCTTTTGTTTACACGAGCCCAAAATGGAGCGTCGCAAAATGGTTAAAGGGGAGTTATTGGTTGTGCTTTTTAATCCAGATGTTCGATGGTTTTTAGTGTCTGGATTTTTTATGATCTTTGCCCACGCTGCTTTATATGTTTTTTACTCTCTTTATCTCTCTAACCTTGGCTACAACAAATTTCAGATTGGTCTGTTTTGGGCTCTAGGTGTTTTTGCCGAAGTCATTTTCTTTTACTTTCAAAGTAAAGTATTGAGCAGGTTAGACGCCGAGGTGATATTGCAAGCCGCCTTTGGAATTGGCGTTGTCAGATTTGCCTTAATGGCTTTCCTGCCAATTACTTCCGTTTTGATAGTGGCGCAATTAATGCATGCTGGCACTTTTGCTGCACACCATAGTGCTGCTACAAAACTTTTGCAACGTTGGTTCACAGGCCCGGTACAGGCTAGAGGTCAAGCTTTGATGGCCACCATCTCATACGGCCTTGGTGGAACGCTTGGAGGCTTATGTGCTGGCTGGATATGGGAAGCATCTCAACCAAGAGATGTATTCGTAATGTCCGCATTTGCGTGCGGACTGGCGGGTATGGCGATCCAAAAACTCAGACCGCGACGTTACTCCGCCAGATAGAGCTACTTAGCTTTTTATTGAATTTTTGCTTTAGCGCGTAGTTTTTGCATCATTTCTGAGAACTTCGCCTTTTGCCAATTCTTATCAGACATGATCATCTGCTTCAACTGAGCCTTCATTTCTTCAAAGCTTGGGGCTTGAATATCACGAGAGTCAATTACCTTAATGACGTGCCAACCAAACTGTGATTTCACAGGCTTGTCAGTAATTTGCCCATTTTTGAGTTGAACCATTGCTTTAGAAAACTCTGGCACTAATGCTTTATCGCTAACCCAGCCTAGATCGCCGCCATTTTTAGCGGAGCCAGTGTCGAGCGACTTTGCCTTAGCGATTTCTTCGAAATTAGCGCCTCCCTTAAGTTGCGCAGTAATTGCCTTGGCATCCGCTTCTTTTTCTACCAAGATATGTTCTACGTGATATTCCTTACCACTGTATTGAGCCTTTGCAGAGTCATAAGCAGCTTTCAGATCAGCTTCTGCAACACCTTCTTTTTCAACATAATCCTCAAATACGGCACCCACCAAAACTCCCATACGCGCTTGTTCTAATTGCTCGCGTACCATTTCATTCTGAATGACGCCGCGCTTGTCAGCTTCCTGCAATACCAATTCACGGGTTACCAACATCTCACGAGCTTGATCGCGTACCTGCGGGTTATCGGGCTGTCCTGAACGTTGAACTAGCTTATCTAATTGCGCTTTAGGAATCGCTTTGCCGTTCACGATGACGGCATTTTGTGCGATTGCATTTGCAGATAAAAGAGCGGCTCCAAGAAGGCTGATTGAGAGTATTTGACGTTTATTGATCATGTTTTTGATAATTAAATTAAAGGAAATAGAGCCATTCTAAAGTAGCCCTAGACAGCAACTTCGTCTGGAGCTAGGGCGGCAATGGTTAGAGCATGAATTTCCTTGGGAATATGGCGATTCAAGGCAGCATAAACAGCCCTATGACGAGCCACTAGGTTCAAACCCTTAAACTCTGGGGCGATGATCTCAAGTCGAAAGTGGCCGCCGCCACTAGCCGCGCCTGCATGACCAGCATGAAGATGACTTTCATCTTCAATCTTTAAGGCTTGCACCTGAAAAGCTTTGTGTAGATCCTCATCGAAAGCGGCAATCCGTTGTTGATTGATGCTCATTCGCTTGGGTGCTCCATGTGCTTGGAGAGCCAAACTCCTTGAAGAATCACAAAAAACAATAGGAGACCAGTACTTCCAAACAACTTAAAGTTAACCCATGTTTCTTCTGAGTACTCAAAAGCAACATACAGATTGAGTGCGCCCATGAAGAAAAAGAATATAGCCCAAGCCACATTGAGGCTACGCCAAACTGAATGCGCTGATGCTGCTTTGAGCGTTACCTGCTTTCCCATTAATACTTGTATCCAGTTCTTTTGAAAAAACTGAGCGCTGATAAATAGAGCGCCTGAAAAGAGCCAGTAAAGAGCTGTTGGCTTTAGTTGAATAAACGTTTTGTCATGCAAGAAGATCGTAAGGCTACCAAAAACAACAATCATGACAAGACTTATCCATTGCATGGCATCGATCTTGCGATGGCGGTAATAGACCCAAAGAATCTGTCCGATAGTGGCAACCATAGCTACGATAGTCGCTGTGTATATATCACCCAGCTTAAATGCGACAAAGAAGAGAATGATAGGGAATAGGTCGAATAAAAATTTCATAAAGTGATTATCCAGCTATTTAATTTATTCATCTGTTTTTGCAGGTATAGCGTTAGTGCCTGGCTCAAAACTCAAGGATGCAGAGTTAATACAGTAGCGCAAACCGGTTGGCATAGGGCCATCCTCAAATACATGGCCTAAATGCGCATCGCAATTTGCGCAACGGACTTCGGTACGAATCATGCCATGAGTAGTATCTCGAATTTCCTTAATAGAGGATGCAACTTCTGGTGCGTTATAGCTTGGCCAACCACAACCAGCGTCGAACTTGGTCTCTGATAAAAAGAGTGGCGTACCGCAGCAAACGCACTGATAGCGACCTTTGTCCCAGTGATCCCAGTATTTGCCAGTAAAAGGCCGCTCGGTTGCCGCTTCTCGAGTGACGCGGTACTCTATATCACTTAATGATTGCTTATATTCTTTATCTGTTTTTGTCATTTTGACTCCAATAATATGATTTTCTTATTAAACACCTATGAGGAGCAGCTTACTTCGACCATATCCATATCTGGTGGCGGAGCTAGCGAGTAAGAAGCAAATTCTGGCTGATCATCAAACGGGTTGCTTAAAATCTTAAGAAGCTTTGATACCTCAGAAAAGTCTTTTTTCTGCGCCTGTTCAATGGCGAACTGGGCAAGATGATTTCGCAGGATGTATTTTGGGTTTACTCGATTCATTGCTAGGTGTCGCTCTGAATCATTGCTAGATTCACTCTGTAAGCGAGCTAAATAATCAACGAACCAAAGATCAATTGCATCACGGTCAATAAAATCATCTCTTAAGGAAATCTGCGAAATAGGCAGTTTTGACTTGAGCTTTCCAAGGTTGCGAAAGAAGTTCGTGAAATCCACCTTCGAATCATGCATTGCCTGCAATAACCGTTCAATCAGGGCAACGTCCCCATCTTGCTCCGTACTAAATCCCAATTTATTACGAAACAACGATTGCCAAGCTCTCGCATAAGTATTTGGGAACTCTTCAAGGGCTGAACGCAGTAGATCTTGGGCTTCTTTTTCACCGTGGCGGAGCTCAAGTAGTGGAATCATGGCGCTGGCCAAGCATGCCATATTCCAATGCATGATTTGTGGTTGACGATGGTAGGCATAACGACCACCTTGATCGCTATGGTTGCAAATATGATCGATCTGAAACTGGTCTAAAAATCCAAAAGGGCCATAGTCAATAGTCAATCCAAGTACGCTGATATTATCGCTATTGAGAACCCCATGACAAAAGCCCACAGCCTGCCATTGAGCGACTAATTTGGCATTGCGCGCACTAATTCTTTTGAATAGATCTAAATAGGGCTCGTTAGCCTGTAGGGATTCTGGGTAATGTATTTCTATGAGGTAATCTGCGAGCTCTTTTAACCTTGCATGGTTTTGTAGTGAAGCGTAATGCTCAAAGTGACCAACTCGAATAAAGCTTGGTGCTAAGCGAGCACAAACGGCTGCAGTCTCTAAAGTTTCCCTTCTGACAGGCATGTCTGAGCCAACAATTGATAGCGCCCTTGTAGTTGGAATTCCCAAAGCATGCATTGACTCGCTGCATAAGAATTCCCTAATAGATGAACGCAATACAGCACGACCATCACCCATGCGGGAGAATCGCGTCATCCCAGCCCCTTTGAGCTGTAATTCTTGTCCAGCAATATCACCTAACAATATTGCCCGTCCATCACCTAGTTGACCAGCCCATACCCCAAATTGATGTCCGCTATAGGCTGTTGCTATAGGATTTGGAAATTGATGGTTGGTTGTGTTTAAACCGTTCCCAGACAATACCTCTAGCCATGTTTTATCTACGGGCAGATTATTTTCGCCCAGGTCGATACCCACCAAATTGGCGGATGAGGGTGAAAATGCGACCCAGTAGGGATTGGGTATCGGGGTGGGGAGGGTTGCTTGGCAGGCATCATCGCCGCCTAAAGTAAAGGCCATAGAGGTATTCTAGGTGGAATTACTAAATCACGTGCATGGCTCTAAAATTAATCTATGAACAAACAAGTCCAAATGAATCCACAGACCCAGTTAGCTAATTTAGGCGAGGAATTGAATGTGCCTTTTTTAAAGCTTTTGGGTGTTCGTTGTTTAAGCGCTGAAATGGGCAAGGGGGAGATTTTGCTGGCTCTCAAACCTGAGCACAACAACACTTGGGAAGTAGCGCATGGAGGTGTTTTGTTGACGCTGATGGATGTGGCTATGGCTGTTGCAGCACGTTCCGGCGATCCCGGTGATCGCAGTGTGGTGACAATTGAGATGAAAAATAATTTCATGCAAGCTGCAACCGGTGTGCTGAGAGTGAAGGCCGATACGGTTCGCAGAACAGCAACAATGGCTTTTTGTGAAGCCAAGCTTTATAACGATCAAGGTGAAATTTGCTGCATGTCTACCGGCACCTTTAAGTATCTGAAGCGCTTAGTAGCTCGTAATGCGGATGGTGATCGAGTTATAAACGATGATGGTCGCTTTGAGTAATGCTAGACCGATAAATTTGAATCTGATGCAGAGCTAAGGGCGCCTGTAACAACGTCATGGCCTACAGTTCCTGAAGCATCAAAGCGACGCTCCACCATCTCAAACTGACCGTCTTTCCGCACCCGTAAAACTGTACTTGAGCGCGTCCCATAAGCGGGGGTTTTAATAAATGCGGGGGAAAGTGCCTTCTCCCATTCACGACTAACCCCCGTGTTAGGAAGCTCGTTATCACTGGCGTGATGGGTGTCCGCTAATAGCTTTAAATACGGATCTGCATTTTTAAGTTGTCCTTGATCCATAGCCAAAGCCTGAGCAAATGCGGCTACACGATGATTTACTTTGGGCCACGGGGTATCAAGCATGGCATTGGACAAACCATAAACTCCTGGCTCTAACGTCTGTTGTGGAAAAACTTTGCGTGGGCGAATACTTTGCCCCATCATCATGCGGTTGCTTACCCAATGCATTTCGGCATTGGCTGGATCACTTAAATCCGCCATCAAAAGATTAAAACCGTTGTATTGCTGAAAACGTTTTGCATTGCCTTGGATAAATTCAGAGGGGCGTTCATTGCCGGTGAGATAGATCAAAGACAGTTCACCACGCGTTCTAGAATCAGGATTTTTTTCGCTAGGCGCCCGAACATTCGTTAAGGCTGCAAATTTTCCGGTCTTGGTAAACCCAAGCCAGGTGCCAGGACTACCCAATACATCAGCGCGATCTCTACCTGCTAAAACATGGGGATGTTCAGACCACCATGAAACGCCATCGGTAGTGCGCTCATAAAACTCATCACGGTTCGCTGCTACCACCAGCGAATATTCTGGGTGAGAATTCCAAGCGAAGAGAATAAGGCACATAAAGGTTATTAAATTTCGAGCAAAGGGTAGGGCAATAAATCTATTTTTAACACAGGTCCTTCAGCGCTACCAAGATGAATTTCCCCATTTTCAAGCGCCTCTAACTTGCACTCGATCTGAAGGTCAATGCGCTCCTTATCCTCTGGAGAACACGCAGATAAAACTACCATTCCTGCTGGCTGGGAGGGGTCATTGGAGTGGAAAAGTTCAACGCCCGGCATTGCCAAATTGTCATCTGAACTACTTTTATCCATGTGGGCAATTTGTAGTCGACGCTTGATGGCGCCGCGATATTGACTGCGAGCAACGATTTCTTGGCCTGGATAACACCCTTTTTTAAAATCAACTCCGGCCACAGATTCAAAATTAATCATTTGGGGCACAAATTGCTCCTGTGTTGCTTGAACAATTCTAGGGATGGCACTTAAGACCTCAAGCTCATTCCATGCTTGAAGCATTTCATTGGAGTCGCGTGCAATTGATTGCTTATCAACGGGCATTGCAAACAAAAGACGTGCAACAGATTGATTGTTTGCCAAAACATTGGGCATACGTAAAGCTATAGCGCTAGGATCAAGCTTAAATTCGACAATCTGCTCCTCAGAACCATGCAGTCCAGAAATAATCCAATCCTCGGATACATCGGTAACTTTGACCTTTGAGCGCAGTACAAACATGGATAAACGTTTTGCTGTACTTGCGGCAATATCTTTTGAAATAAATAAAGCAAACCGATCTTCGGCATTCTCGCCAGATGGAAATAATCCAAGCCATGCACTTGCAAGCAACCTTCCTTTAGGACTGCAATAGCCTACTAGGCGGACACCCGAAAAATTTTGGGCCATTTGACCGGGAAGGGTGCGGCTAAGCCCCAACACTGAATTTGTTAATTGATTTTGTAAAAAACTTGCAGCATCTGAGCCCTCAACCAGGATTAATCCCCACTGCTGCAAATTGCAGGGCAGGGAAGTGAGGTTATTTAGCCAGTTTTGCTCAATTTTGGGGGTATTTATCATGACCCTTTTATCATAGCCTGATGAGCAGAAAAATTCAGAGCAGATCTCTATTTATTAAGAAAAAGTCAAAAGATCGAGGTCTCAAGTATTGGTTTGCCCTTCTGTCAATCTTCCTAGGTCTCATTTATGGCGGTATTTTTTTACTGCCAGTGGTGCCCAACACCCCCAATGTCGATAGCGCACCTGTTTATAAAGTGAAGATTAATCCGAATTCCAGCCTTTCTAGCATTGCCGATCAGTTGGGTGAACAAGGCTTATCGATCAATAAATTCACTATCCAGGTAGGAGCTAGAAGTCTTTTCGTAGGATCAAAACTAAAGCCAGGCACTTATATGCTCCCAGTGGGAGGAAGTCTCGGTAAAGTGTTGCTGCAAATTGCACGCGGCGATCGAATGAGGGAAAGTATTGCGATTATTCCGGGTATGACTATTTGGCAACTGCGAAGCATCATCGATATGCACGCAGCTCTAATTCACCAAACTAAGGGAATGAGCAATAAGGACTTGTTGCAATCCCTCAATCTTAGCTATCCCAGCGACGAAGGACTTTTTCTTCCTGATACCTATATATTTGACCCAGATGAACCGGATTTAAATATTTATCGCAGAGCCGCACAAGCCATGCAAAAACAGCTAAACCAGGCTTGGGAGCAAAAGGAGCCTGGGCTTCCCTTAAAAACACCCTATGAACTCTTAATTCTGTCTTCTATCATCGAAAAAGAAACTGGCCGCTCCAGCGATCGGGATAAGATTTCGGCTGTATTTATAAATCGTCTCAATAAAGGAATGCCTCTCCAAACGGATCCCGCGGTTATCTACGGAATAGGCCCTAAATTTGATGGAAATTTGCGGAAAGCGGATTTACGCAAAGACACTGCCTACAATACCTATATGCATAAAGGTTTACCTCCTAGCCCCATCGCAATGCCTAGTAAAGAGTCTATTTTGGCAGCTGCGCATCCTGCTAAAAGTGAGGCCTTATTTTTCGTGGCAAAGGGCGATGGCAGTAGTCACTTTTCTCAAAGCTTAAAAGAGCATGAGTCAGCAGTAGATCGGTACCAACGCAAAATTGCGCCTGGAAAGGGCGCCAACTAAATTCATTTAACTATGACATCAGCACAAAACGGATATTTCATTAGTTTCGAAGGTATTGACGGCGCAGGAAAGAGTACGCACGTTGACGCCTTTAGAAGTTTGATGCAAGAGCGCTACCCAAATAAAGAGGTGGTGATGACACGTGAACCTGGTGGAACTAGTTTGGGTGAGCAATTGCGCAATCTACTTTTAGATGCTCCCATGAATTTGGAGACTGAGGCCTTATTAATGTTTGCTGCACGTCGCGAACATATTGCACAGCTCATTGAACCAGCGCTGTCGGCAGGAAAGATTGTTATTTCAGATCGCTTTACAGATGCTAGCTTCGCCTACCAAGGTGGTGGTCGCGGCTTGAGCTTGTCAAAGTTAAATGAATTAGAGCGTTGGGTTCAGGGTCGCCCCGATGGTTCACTTTTGCAACCCAACTTAACAATCCTTTTTGACTTACCTGGAGAGGTTGCAGAGGCCCGTCGCTCCAAGGTTCGTGCCCCAGATAAATTTGAAAAGATGGATCTAGATTTTTTTGAAAGAGTTCGTCAGGAATACTTGAGAAGAGCCAAGGATGATTTATCACGCTTTCATATAGTTGATGCTACGAAAACCCCTGAAGCTATTTGGGATGGTCTGAAGCTTATTCAGATTGCGATTTAAGTGAAGCAAGATAATCTGATGGCGCCTTGGCTTAAGCCTTTATGGGAAAGTTTGGATTTTGCCAACTTCCCCAATGCGATTTTGTTGCACGGCCAGTCAGGCATCGGTAAGTTTTCGTTTTCTGTTGAACTTGCTAAGGCACTTCTTTGCGAGAATTCAAATGCAGCAATAAAACCCTGCAATCAATGCGAGGCCTGCCACTGGTTTGATACGGGCAACCATCCGGACTTTATTGCTTTAGTTCCTGAAACGCATCGAAAGCTCCTACCTCACGCTGATTATGAGGGTGACGACGCACCTAAAAGAGGTAAAGCGGCACGTGATGATGACAGTGATTCAAGCGAAAAAAAGGAGAAGAAAAATATCTCCATTGAAGAAACACGTCATGCCATAGAAAATCTTTCGATTGGCTCACATCGTGGTGGTAATCGAGTGATATTGATTTATTCCTTAGAAATGTTGCGCACGGACTCCGCTAACACTTTATTAAAATCTCTAGAAGAGCCTCCAGCCAACACCATCTTTATATTGTTAGCCGATCGTGTTGATCGCGTCTTACCTACAATTAGATCTCGCTGCCGACTTCTGACTGCACCGCGCCCTGATCGTGAGCAAGGATTGGCTTGGCTAAAAACACAACTGAATACTATTGACGGCCTAAAAGTAAATGATGGGGATGTCGAAAGCATTTACGATGAGCAGGGCGGGGCGCCATTCTCAGTGTTAAGCTCTTTGATCGCAAGACACAATAAAGATGAGAAGGATGAGCTTACGATATCAATTCAGGCATCACGCTACTTATTGCAATCGATGGCTCAGGGTGCGGGAATGAATTGGCTAGATGCGGCTGAGAAGACATACAAGGCTCAATATGGCTTTCTTTTGGCAAGCATGCAACGCTGGGTTTCAGATTTGCAGTCAGTTGCCCAAGGCGGTGCACCACGGTATTACCCAAAGCACATATCTACCCTTCAGGGCCTTTCAAAAGGAGTAAACGTTCAAAAAATGCTCCAGCTATGGAAGTCTCTGGTACAGGCTCGTCGCCATGAAAATCATCCACTAGCCAACCGCATCCAGTTAGAAGCATTGCTTTCCCAATACCATCAGATTTTTGGCTCATAGAATCAACCCAGGCAGTCTAAAATAACGAGTCATGTTCATAGACTCCCATTGCCACCTCGATTTCCCGGAATTTCAATCCCGTTTGCCGGAAGTATTGGGCAATATGCAGTCGGCCAAAGTAAGTCACGCTTTGTGTGTATCGGTTGATTTGCCGGACTTTCCTAACGTACTCAAATTGGCGCAAGATCATTACAACCTCTTTGCGTCTGTTGGCGTTCACCCTGATTACGAAGACACCCCTGAACCTACCTTTGATTTTCTGGTTGAGACGGCTTTAAAGCACCCTAAAATCGTTGCAATTGGCGAAACAGGACTTGATTACTACCGCATGGGAGATCGTAGCTATGAGTCCATGGAATGGCAACGAGCGCGGTTTAGAACCCATATCAGAGCTTCCATCGCATCTAAGAAGCCTCTCATCATCCATACAAGGGCCGCCTCTGAGGACACCATCAAAATCCTCAAAGAGGAGGGCGCTCAACAAATTGGCGGGGTGATGCATTGCTTTACTGAATCCTACGATGTTGCAAAGGCGGCCATGGATATGGGGTTTTTTATCTCTTTTTCGGGTATTGTGACCTTCAAAAGCGCTAAAGAACTCCAAGAAACCTGTAAACAGGTGCCCCTGGATAGAATGCTCATTGAGACAGATTCACCTTATTTGGCACCCATCCCATATCGCGGCAAGACAAATGAGCCTGCGTGGGTATCTAAAGTCGGTGAATATATTGCCAATCTCAAAGGTGTATCCATTGAAGACCTGGCTAATCAAACTTCAAGTAATTTTTATGAATGTTTTCAAATAGATAGGAAATTTTCATGAGAATTAAATTTAAGATAATTATCTGCATGCTTGGTGTTTTATTTAGCCTAAACAACTTCGCTTTAGCCCAATCAGATGCTGATATTGCTGATTTCGCTAAAGCAGCTAAATTTAACGATGTTTCTACCGTTAGATCTCTGGTTTCTAAAGGTGTTAGCCCGAATTCAATCGATGCCAAAGGTGAATTAATGCTGAATCTAGCAATTAAGGACAAGTCTGAGGATGTCATCACGTTTCTAGTGACTAATAAGGCTACTGATGTGGATATTTCCAATAAATTCGGTGAAACGCCACTCATGATTGCATCAATTGAAGGCAATTTACCCCTTGTAAAGAGCCTCATACAGGTACAAAAGGCTCAAATTAATCACATAGGCTGGACTCCTTTACATTACGCCTGTTCAAGGGGTCATCTAGAGATTGCCCAGTATTTGCTCGCAAACGGAGCATTTGTTGATGCTCCTAGCCCTGGCAATACTACGCCGCTAATGATGGCTGTTCAGTCTGGCAACGAAGCATTGGTTAAGTTATTGCTAGATAAAGGGGCCGATCTGCAGGCGCGTAACTCGCAAGGATTTACGGCTATTGATATCGCACTGATTTATGAAAAACCATGGATTGCTGAGGGTCTGAGTTCACGCTGGCAGAAGCTTTATAAGCAGCCTTATGTAGTTCCAAAGGTCCTTGCTCAACCCAAATCCTGATATACGTATTTGCGTATAATCATTATTATGTCAAATAAGATATCTTTGTAATCTAACACATAAACGACGGAACCATGTTTAGCTTATTTAAGAATACTGACCTTCCAAGCTTTGCAACGCTATTTAATGAAATAAATGCGGATATGGGAAATGGTCAGATATGGGTCATCGTTGTCTTTGCCTGCCTGATGCTTGCAGTTCATGCGGTAGCCGTTTTGGGTATCGCGGGCACCTTCCATGCAATAGACCAAGTGATGACCAGGCGACGAATTCTAGGCGCCAGCTTCCTGTCGTACTTCATTGCCATCCTTTTGGTCATCGCCATCCACTTATCAGAAATTGTGATCTGGACATATATCTGCGTTGCGTTAAAAGTCTTTCCAACCAATCCTCAGACCTTCTACTTTGCCGGTGAAATGTACACCACTGTTGGATATGGCGATTACAAGTTATCGGAGCAGTGGCGCATTCTGCCCATCATCATCTCATTTTCAGGTATTTTTGCAGTTTCAATGTCAGGCGCTGCCTTGTATACAATGATGGGTGCTCTACTGGGTCACAACAATCAAAATCAAAACCCAAGATCTGGATCTGGTTTTTAGGATTAAGGTTTAACTACAGTTGCAATAGGGTTCTTTTGCTTGAAAATAAGCTCAACCACCCTGCCACTCGATTCTTGAGAGCGAATGCGCCCTGGTAGCCACTCAAGGTCTTTTGCAAGCCAGATGTCTACCTGGCGCTTGTAAGGGTCATTTTCTCGTTGCATTAAGGCGTAATGACGATTTACTGCCTTGCCTAGACTGGGAATATCCTCTGAAGTCACCTCACCATAGCTCTTAAAGCTCCACATCTCTAGTGTGTTGTAGTCGACAACCGGTATTTGTCGAATAGACCCTGCCTCATCCAATTTGCTATCCCCATTTAATAATGAGGCTAGCTGGAACATTAAGCTGAAACGATCTTGGGTTCCAGGCAATATTTCCGGAGTGAACTCAGGTTTCTCGGAGAAGAACATCTGCCCTCGCCCACTTTCATTTCGATCGAAGCGTGAATAACGAGGGGGTTTTGTGCCCCGTTGTGACCAATAGAGAATTGGAGCGATTCCATAAGAATCAACCGAGCCACGAGATTCAAAAACAAATGGGCCAACAAATGCATACGGGATGTTGATATAGAGGCGATAGTTATTGCCATCAACCCACCAATCGATCTCACCGGTTTGATACTTTTGACCATCCACGTAAGAGTCGTAATAAATGATGCCTGACTCGGGTAATTTAAAAGCTACACCCGCTTGATTGGAATCGCCACCCTGCTGACCGTTTGCGGTTGAATTCAAGTCTTCAACCACGTTGGTAGAGTCCGTTTTCTTTGGAATCTTCTTGGAGGCTTTTGAAATTTGAATCTTCTTTGGGGGATCTAGTTTTAGTTCGGCCCTAATAATTAAGTCATCTGCGATTGGCGCAGGTTCAGAAAAAGAGATGAAGGGGAGCCCAAAAAAAAGAATGAGATGTCCTAATACCGATAGCAGCAAAGCTGCAAGAATAATTCTGAAGGAATATATCTTGGGAAGATGAAAAAAATTACACCGCCCTATTCTCAAGCTCAGATCAGACCTTCTAGAAGGCGACTATTCTTAGGCAAATTAGCTGCGAGGAAGTCCATTTGGTCCGCCAAAATGTTGCGCCCTTTTAGAATCATGTCTTCATAGAGACTGGGTAAATATGGCGTATACAACAGGGACATGCCGGCCTGCTCTGGAGTGCGATTGCCTTTGCGTTGATTGCAAGGCCTGCAGGAGATTACCAAGTTCATCCAACTGTATTTACCGCCGCGACTATTGGGAATGATGTGCTCAGCTTCTGCTTGGTTTTCGTGTATGGGGTCACCGCAATAAGCGCATAGTCCACGATCACGCTTAAACAGTTTGTGTTTTGTAATTACGGGAACCACATCAAAGAGATTGATCTTGGCACTTCCCTTTACGGCAATGATGGAGTGCAACTCGATGATGGATTGTTTACCAGTGGATCTTGAAATGCCACCGCGCATTTGAAAAATGGGGTCACCTAAAGTCCACAAAACGCTACTATCAGCATATTGTTTGGTGGCTTCTTCTGCATTAACCCAGCCCTGGGGAATTCCACCTGCGTCTAATTTCAAGATGCTCAGCACAAACTCTCCTTTCTAGACAGCGCAAATAATCGGCAGTCGTTTAGATCATCTTACAGAAGAAGCAAGTAGCAATCAATCCACCATCAAGAGATGAAATTTATGACTTTAGGCAAGTGGTTGGGGTAATCTGAAATTCCATGATCACCCCCCTCAAGCACCAACTGCTCTGCACCCTTATAAAAATCAACCATTTCTTGCCAATCTAAGAGCTCATCGCCTTTTGCGGCGATTAGAAAGTAACGCGACGGGTTGCTAATAGATTCAACCTGTAGCGCCTTTAGTTCATCAATGTATTCTGGACGAAAATCGTAGGGCTCATTGGTGTCGTATGAGGTCAGCATTCCAACATGCGGCGCCAACTCTTTCGGTGCTCTAACTGCTGGGTTAAGAGCTACGGCTTTGCAGCCAAACTTTTCGGCCAAGTAGTTAGTGTAGTAGCCACCCAAAGAAGAGCCGATAACTACTAAGCGATCATGTGTTGATGCTTCAATATGCCGTATCACCATATCCATGCTGTCCTTTGGTGAAGCTAACAATTGAGGGCAATACCACTCCATTGGATTATTCGCAGTGGATAAGGCTTTTATTGCATCCCCCGTCAAGACCGCTTTACTCGATCTTGGGGAGGAGCGAAAACCATGTAAATAGACTACTAAAGTTGAAGGCATGTGGGTGCTTATGCCTTTTGCCCAATTTCAAAGTTTGCAAGCCTCTCTAGAGCGCGAACCATTGCCGAATGATCCCAGGCTTTACCACCATGAGCTGCGCATGAATTAAATAATTCCTGTGCAGTTGCCGTATTTGGCAATGAGACACCCAAAGCTCTGGCGCTATTGAGAGCGAGGTTCAAATCTTTTTGATGCAATTCAATTCTGAAACCGGGATCAAAAGTGCGCTTAACCATTCTTTCGCCATGCACCTCTAGTATCCTGGAGCTAGCAAAACCACCCATTAAAGCCTGACGTACCTTTGCAGGATCTGCACCAGCTTTAGAAGCAAACAAGAGCGCTTCTGCTACAGCCTCAATATTCAGGGCAACAATGATTTGGTTGGCCACCTTAGCGGTTTGACCATCTCCATTTCCACCCACGAGATTAATATTTTTGCCCATCAACTCAAATACGGGCTTCACTTTCTCAAAGACACCCTCATCTCCGCCAACCATGATTGAAAGGGTAGCATTTTTTGCACCAAGTTCACCGCCAGAAACTGGAGCATCCAAGTAATCGCAGCCCAATGCATTTATTTTCTTAGCAAACTCTTTAGTAGAAATTGGTGATATGGAGCTCATATCAACAACAACCTTCCCTTTGGTAAGGCCAGATGCTATTCCGTTGTCACCAAATAGCACCTTCTCAACATCAGGAGTGTCTGGGACCATAGTAAAAATAATGTCGGCTTTGCTAGCAACTTCTTGAGGCGAGGAGCATTGCACTGCCGATGAAGATGCCAGCCCTTCTGGTACCTTGCTACGCGTATTAATAAACACTTCGTGGCCTGCATCGATTAAATGGCCCGCCATAGGTGTACCCATTATTCCTAAACCAACAAATCCCAACTTTAATTGCTTACTCATAATGTCTCCATATCGTTATTTAGTTAGATTTTTAATCCAGCCCAATCCCGCTTCAGTATTAGTTGCTGGTTTGTATTCGCAGCCAATCCAACCTTCATAGCCAATGCCATCAATGAACTGAAATAGATGCGGGTAATTAATTTCTCCAGTACCTGGCTCATTTCTGCCAGGGTTATCCGCCAGTTGTATATGAGCAATTTTAGAGAGATTGGCTTCTATAGTCTTGCAGAGCTCACCTTCCATACGTTGGGCATGGTAGATGTCATACTGAATAAATAAATTATCTGAACCCACTTCGTTCAGAATATCTAAGGCCTGCTGGGTTCTGGATAAATAAAAGCCAGGAATATCGAATGTGTTTATTGGCTCAATTAGAAGTTTGATGTTGACCTTCTTTAAAGCAGCAGCTGCATAAGCCAAATTTGAAACAAATGTTTGATGTAGTAAGCCTTTATCAACACCAGCTGGAATTTTTCCAGCTAAACAATTTAATTGCTTAACGCCAAGGGCTTTTGCATATTCAATAGCCTTGACGACCCCTCCCTGGAACTCTGCAACACGATCTGGCAAGCAAGCTATGCCGCGCTCCCCGGCATCCCAATCGCCGGCAGGCAAATTATGTAGAACTAGTTCAAGCTTATATTGCTCTAGTTTTTGCTTAATCTCCTCCGCAGGAAATGGATAAGGAAAAAGAAATTCAACCGCCTGAAACCCAGACTTAGCTGCCTTTTCAAAACGATCTAAAAAAGGCAACTCATTAAACAGCATGGTGAGGTTTGCAGCAAATTGGGGCATTCAAATTCCTTTGGAGTAAATCAAGTTAATGGATGATCTTAACAAAAGATGTCTATTTAAGCCTCGGCAAGGAATATCGATTTTTATTATAAAAATAGGCTAAGATTCAATTTAGCAGCTTTTTATATATAAGGAAAATAATGAACATCAAATATGCGCAAATCGCACTAATCCTTGCAGCCTTTTTTACCAGCATATCCCCAGTGAATGCACAACCAGCAACCGCAGCATCCGGCCAGGCGAAACCAGCCGTGATTGATGCCGCAGTGACCGACAATCGCTATCAGCTATACGAGGGCGAAGTGGTAAAGATTGATAAAAAGACTCGCACTATTACCTTCAAAAACAAAGAGGGTGAATCAAAGTTTGTTGCTGGACCGGATATTACCAATTTTGACCAGATCAAAAAAGGTGATCGCGTCAATGTAAATTATGAATTAGCCGTAGCGATTGAGCTCATTAAGACTAAGAGTGATGGTATCCGCTCTAAAGTTGAGACCAACACAGTGACATCGTCCCATGCAAACGAAAAGCCTTCCGAAAAAATTGCTAATAAAACAACCATCATTGCCGATATAGTAGAAGTCAATCGCGAGAAAAAGCTTGTTTCCGTAAAAGGTCCTAGCGGTAAGATCACCACCGTTACCGTAAAGAACCCTGCTTTGTTGGCTGATGTTAATGTAGGCGAGCAAGTTAAGGTTATTTACTATGATGCGATGGCAGCATCCATCGCTACACCTAAGAAGTAAACCTTAAATTGATTCAACTATTACTGGCCACTCAGGCAGCCGTTTCGGCGCTGTACTACCTAACCGCCCCCTTCCACCTGAGTGTGCTGGTCATTTTTTTTTGGCTCACCAATACCGCCAGCATTCTTTTGCTCCTAAAAAATCATGCTGGCTTAATTGGTGAATTTTCACCGAATATAAAGCGCTATCGATTTGTTTTTACGGTAACCTTAATCATTTCCGAAGTCCTAATTAATATCGCATCCGACTCTTACCAAGCGGATAACTTACATGGCTTAATTAGCGATACTGAGGTGCTGTTTACAGGAATGACGCTTGGTGTTTTGTGGCATTACGAAATAGCCAACAAATTCAAAAAACTGTTTTAAGCTTTTCTGAGCTTAGATATCAGAATGGAGGCGTTAGATCCTCCGAATGCAAATGAATTGCTCATTGCGTATGAAATATCTAAATCAATAGACTGGAGTGGCAAATAGTTTAGATCGCACTCCGGGTCTGCTATCTTTAAAAATGCAGTACCAGGGGCAATATTGTTCTGTAACGCCTGTATTGTAATCACCAACTCTAAAGCGCCTGCTGCTCCCAGTGTGTGACCATGGATCGCTTTCGTAGAACTAATAGCAGTTTTTTGCGCAGCCTCTATTCCAAATGCAGATTTAATTGAATTCGTTTCAGCTAAATCACCCACACCAGTGGCAGTTCCATGCGCATTAATATATCCAATATCCATTGAGTTAACGCCTGCTTCTGCCATGCAGGCCTTCATGGCTTTAGCCTGACCCAGTGAGTCAGGTCTTGTAATGTGCATCGCATCGGTTGTTGCACCATAACCAACGACTTCGCCCAGAATATTAGCGCCTCTCTTAAGAGCGCTTTCAAGAGATTCTAGAATTAAGGCAGCCGCACCCTCCCCCAAAACAAAGCCACTTCTGTTCTTTGAAAAGGGCTTACATGAACTAGCAATGTTATCTGGATCTGGGGTTGCAAGCGTTCTCAAAGCCTCCCATGCCTTTATTGGGCCAGCATTAAATAAGCTTTCAGCGCCACCTGCAATCGCTCTTTCGCAAACTCCATACTGAATACTTCGGAAAGCTTCCCCCACAGCATGACTTGAAGATGCGCATGCGGTTGAGTAAGTTAATGAGGGACCTCTAAAGCCAGTTCGCATTGACAGTAATCCAGCCGCTCCATTGGCCATTACGCCAATAATAGTGAATGGTCGAGCACGTTGTTTAGTGTTAAGGTAAATATCTTGATAGGTGTTATCGAGGGTGTTGGAGCCACCAAATCCAGTTCCCCAGAAAATTCCGCTTTTATCAAGCTCTGCCTCACTTAAATCGCCCAAGCCAGACTGTTGCAACGCTTCCTTGGCTACCAGCCAGGAAAGGTGAGCAGTTCTGTCAAACATCCCAAGTGAATTCGCATCCAAATCAAAAAAGAGATCATCTTGAATGATGGAAGCGCAAGGAAGATCAACGGGTATTGCAGTTAACCCTGAAAAGGCGCCAATTCCGGATTGACATTGAACAGCCTTCTGAAATTGAATTCCGGCACCTACCCCAAGGCCAGAAACAGCACCTAGGCCAGTTACAACAACTCTTCTTGCGCCTTCTCTAATCAATTAATTGGCTTTGCAGTATCAAGCAAGGCAGCAACTTCTGCCAAGGTATCCACTTTTGCATCCTCATTAGGAATGCGCACTTTGAAGTGATCTTCAAGATCAAAAATGAGCTCTATCTTTCCCAAGGAATCCACGCCAAGGCTCTCGAGAGTGGTGTTGGGGCCTAACTCATCTATTTTTTTATCAAACTTTTGGGATACTAGTTCGATCAATGTGCTTAGGGTATTAGACATTATTCTTTTCTTTTTAATTCCTGCAAAAGCTGGTTATCTCTGTGCAGGATTATAAGGTAACGTGATTCAGAGACAAGTAGCAATAATTTTGACTTAAAACGCTGGCGTTGCAAAACCTCGATAAAGAAAATGGCCACACTACCAAATAGAAGATTGATTAAGAATCTTTCAAATTCATCCAATGTCAGAGTAAAGATTCCAAAAGGCGGCACAAAATATAGATTAGCGTAAATACTGGCTATCAAAATATAAATGCTTGCCGTAATGTAACCAAAAAAATAAGCAAGTACGGTCGCGGCAAAGAAATAGAATTTGTAGGGGTGGACGCTGTAAAAATTAGGGCCCATATATAGCATCCATCCGCTAATAATTACAAAAGACAGGGCAGACCAAAACAAAGCATCAGATACACTATGAGATGACCAATTATTGGCGTTTTTGATAATCATGCCTAGTTTTGTCTCTAATGGGTCTAAAATTAATAGTTATGAATGACTATGCACATAATGACGATAATAGCCCTCTAATTGTACTATTTCACGGCCTTTCGTCATCGCCTCTTGAATTCAATTTCCTAAGCTCACAGCTTACTGCTGCTGGCTATAGGGTGAATGCCCCAACCATTGCGGGATATTCCTTTGGAGGCAAGGCTAGTAGTTGGAAGTTCTGGCTTAAGGAAGCGATCAAGCATGTTCAAGACCTGCAGAAGACTGAATCTAAGCCTATCAGCCTGGGGGGTATTTCACTTGGCTCTACATTAGCCTTGGCTGTTGCCTCTGAGCTCAACGATATCTTAGGCGTGGTGGCTCTATCAACTACCCTTAAATACAACGGTTGGGCCATCCCCTGGTATCGCTCGCTGATACCATTTGGAATGATGCTTGGACTGGGTGATCACTTCAAATACAGGGAGCGCGATCCCTTTGGCATTAAGAATCCTCAAATTCGCGCCTATATCAAGAGAGTACTTTCGAGCCAAGATATATCCGCCGTCGGTGGTTTATACATGTCGCTGAGGCACATGCATGAAGGAAACAAGCTTTGTAAGTATGTAACAGAAAATCTTTCACGAGTAAGTTCCTCTGTTTTAACCATTCATGCTATTGATGATGAAATAGCCAATACCTTTAATGCAGAATTGGTTGGTGAAAAATCTAATGCTTCCTTACTAAGACAGATTTATTTGGGAAATAGCTATCATATGATCACTGTAGATAACGAACGGGAAACAGTAGCCTATGAAACCCAAAACTTCCTCGATTTAATTTATGGAAAAATTGAACCTATACCATCAGAAGAAAAAATTCTTGCGCCAGAATTGCAGCGTTTTTTGAGAAACCTCAACAGAATTGACTAATGCGTCAAACTTGTGCCCCTTGCATGAGGGATTCATGAATTCAGGAAAGCCAAAATGGATTCCTTACTCCCCTATTTAATTTCACCTTTAATCTTGCTTGTGCTCTGCCTTTGGGAGCGCAGATGCCCCCTGTATCCATACAATGCAGATAAGGCTTGGCGTAAAAGACTTCTGATTTGTGCGGTTCTTGGCATTGCCTCTACCGGTCTTATTGGTGCTGTTATCAGTCCATATACGAGTGCCATGCATGCTTCGGGGCCAATCGTAGAATTGTTAAATTCAAGCCCCAATTGGTTAAGCGGGCTTGGCGCATATCTGGTGATTACTTTTTTTGTATATTGGTGGCATCGTTATCGTCACCACAACAATTTTGCATGGAAAGTCTTCCATCAAATCCATCACAGCACTTATCGCCTCCAGGCCTTTACTGCTTTTTATGCTCACCCATCGGATTTTGTTGCCAATGTATTCATCATCAACTTAGTTTGTTATGGCTTATTGGGAATGAGTATTGAATCTGCTTCTTGGGCTACCCTGTGGGTTGCAATATTCGAGTACTGGGAGCATACCAACATTCGTACACCACGTTGGCTTGGGTATTTCATTGTTCGCCCAGAAATGCATCGCATTCACCATGAGCGCGATCGTCACCGCAATAACTATGGCCTACCAATCTGGGATATGATTTTTGGAACATACGAGAACTCGAGCCGCCAAGTGGAATGCGGTTTTGATATTAAGCAGGAGAAAAGAATTTCAGAAATGTTAGCTTGCAAACAAGTTGAATAAGAAAAAGCCCCCTGTTAAGGGGGCTTTTTAATTGTCTTGGCGGAACGGACGGGACTCGAACCCGCGACCCTCGGCGTGACAGGCCGATATTCTAACCAACTGAACTACCGCTCCAAAATACATCGAGTAACACAACATCATACATCTTTACATCTACCAGAAGAATCTGGCGTCCCCAGGGGGATTCGAACCCCCGTACTCACCGTGAAAGGGTGATGTCCTAGGCCTCTAGACGATGGGGACCTGGACTACAACATACAACTATTTTAAATGCTTGGTGGAGATAAGCGGGATCGAACCGCTGACCTCTTGCATGCCATGCAAGCGCTCTCCCAGCTGAGCTATACCCCCAAAATCCCGCGATAAAACTACAAGACACTCAAAACAATCCAAGATTTTATCCTATTTTTGTGCAGATGCGCAAATTCTCTATTGGATAACCTTGGAGAGCCTTTTGACGGCTTCTTCCTTGCCCAACACAACCAATACAGAATCAATGGCTGGGGTCTGAGTGGTGGCAAATAATGCATATCTAACAGGCATTGCTAGTGCCGGCATTTTGATTTGGTGCTTTGCCAATATTTGCTTAAAAGCAGCTGCATAAGCCTCTTTAGTCGGCTCAGCAGTTGAAATGGCCTCAATCAAATCTTTTAAGGCAGGAATAACGGCTTCACCAATATTTTCCTTAATTTGATCAACACTTAAATTAGGTGCCGGCAAATAGAATAGCTTTGCCCCCTCGGCAATTTCAATTAGGGTATTGGCGCGATCTTTTAATAAACCAACTACCTGAACAAAGTCTGGGCCGGATTCTGTATCTATACCCATCTCATGAGCAAATGGCTTAGTTGCAGCTGCTAGTTTGAGTGGTTCCGAATTCTGAATATATTGATGGTTTAGCCAAAGTAATTTTTCTGGATTATGTTGCGCTGGTGAGCGGCCCAAACTTTCCAAATCAAACCAATCGACAAATTGTTCTTTTGTAAATACCTCGGCATCTCCATGAGACCAGCCAAGTCTTGCAAGGTAATTCAGGATTGCATCAGGCAGGTAACCTGCTTTTTGGTAATCTCTCACACTCATTGCGCCATTACGCTTACTCATTTTTTCACCGGCATCATTGAGGACGGTTGGCAGATGGGCATAGACAGGCGGGGTTCCACCAAGCGCCTTCATGATGTTGATTTGTCTTGGTGTGTTATTGACATGGTCATCACCCCGAATAACGTGGGTAATGTTCATATCCACGTCATCAATCACTACGCAAAAGTTATAGGTAGGTGTTCCGTCTGGTCTCGCAATAACCAAATCATCCAACTCATCATTACTAATTTCTATTTGACCTTTGACAGCGTCATTCCAAATGACTGATCCACCAATTGGATTCTTAAAGCGGATTACTGGACTTACACCCTCAGGAACGGGCGGCAATGTTTTGCCAGGCTCAGGTCTCCAAAGTCCGTTATAGCGAGGCTTTTCTTTATTTGCCATTTGCTGATCACGGAGTTTATTGAGCTCTTCTTCGCTCATGTAGCACGGATAGGCCAATCCAGAATCCAGCATTTGTTTTACTACTTCACGATATCGATCAATACGCTGCATCTGATAGATCGGACCTTCATCCAAATCGAGGCCGAGCCACGCCATTCCTTCGATGATGACGTCTACCGCTTCCTGTGATGAACGCTCAAGGTCAGTATCCTCAATCCGAAGAATGAACTCGCCTTTGTTGTGGCGTGCAAAGGCCCATGGATACAGAGCGCTGCGAAGATTTCCCAGATGAATAAAGCCCGTGGGACTTGGGGCGAAACGTGTACGAATATGCATAAATCGTATTATCTCAGGTCGGGCTTACTGAGACTAAAACCGAAAAAAAGTGGATACTTTGCCCTATGAATGAATTACTAGTCTTTATGTGTGATGGCGCCCCAGTTCGCGGGGAAATTGTGTCCATTGGGAGCGCCTGGCAGGCCGTTTTAGAGCGTCGTAATGACCCCCCTGCCGTCCGTCGGATTCTGGGCGACTTTGTTGGTGCCGCCACCCTTTTAAGTGCCAGCCTTAAATTTGATGGAACCCTCATTATTCAAGCGCAAAGCAAGGGTCCTATTCAGCTGCTGGTTGTGGAATGTAAGTCTGATTTGTCCATGAGGGCTACAGTCAAGCTTTCAGTAGACCCCTCTGAAATAATGCCCTACGCAACCTTGGCCGATCTACTGGATGTTAGTGGCAGCGGAAGATTGGTGATCACCTTAGATCCAGCAGATCGTGAGCCAGGACAGGCACCCTACCAAGGCATCGTAGCGCTACAAGATCATCAAGGCGCAGTCATTAAGCCGGTTACCAGCGCTGCAGAGGCTATAGCCCTGTATATGCAAAACTCCGAGCAATTAGACACACGTATTTGGCTTACTTCCAGCGATACTCATGTTGGCGGCTTATTGCTACAGCGTTTACCAAATTCTGGGGGTCATGCACATCTAGATCCGCAGGTTGCTGCTGAAGGCTGGTCACGTATTCAAACGCTTGGTGAAACAATTACTGATGAAGAGCTGTTAACGCTTCCACCAGAGACTATTTTGAGGCGTTTATTTTTAGAAGAGTCCGCCGAAAACGGTGTACGCAGCTTCCCTGCTCGCCCCATTCGTTTTGCTTGCAGATGTTCTCGTACTAAGGTTGCGGATATCTTGCGAATGCTTGGTGAAGAAGAGGTTCAAAGCATTCTTGCAGAGCAAGGAGCCGTGGAAACCGTCTGCGATTTTTGTGCAAAACCATATCGCTTTGATGCGGTTGATTGCCTTCAGGTGTTTAAAACTGATTTATTGAGTGATGCTATAAGGCCGCCATCTAGCGGTCATTAAACAGCTACTGTTTTGTGGCTTGGGAAGTTGATGTCTTATCCGCTGGCAAGATTTGCACGAAAAACTCACCCTCTTTAATTAGGCCATGCTCAACACGCGCCCGCTCTTCAATAGCTCGAGTGCCGTCTTTCAGATCTTTAACATCGCCAGATAGCTTGGCATTGCGAAGAGCCAAGAGACTATTTTTAGCCTCTTGAAGCTCTACTTGTCGCTCCATCTCGTAAACCTTTAGCCATCCACCCTTACCCAGCCAAAGTGGGTACTGGATTGCTATAAGCAATACCAGCATAGAGTAGATGACGATCCGCATAAGCTATTAAGAACTCTGAGTTAGCGTTTGAGGTTATAGAAAACAGATTTACCTGGATAAGTTGCCACATCACCCAGATCTTCTTCAATACGCAACAGCTGGTTATATTTAGCAATGCGATCGGAGCGAGATAAAGAACCGGTTTTAATTTGACCTGCGTTGGTGCCAACAGCAATATCTGCAATGGTGCTGTCTTCGGTCTCGCCAGAGCGATGGGAAATTACCGCAGTGTAGTTTGCGCGCTTAGCCATCTCAATAGCAGCAAACGTTTCTGTCAAAGTGCCAATCTGATTAATCTTAATCAGAATAGAGTTGGCAATGCCTTTGTCTATTCCCTCTTGGAGGATGCGGGTGTTTGTAACAAACAAATCATCACCAACCAATTGAATTTTCTTACCAAGCTTTTTGGTAATGTCAGCCCAACCATCCCAATCACCTTCATGCATACCATCCTCAATCGAAACGATTGGGAACTGGTCTGTCAAGTTACCAAGGTAATCAGAGAACTCGCTTGAGCTTAATTGGAGACCTTCGCCTGACAAGTGATATTTGCCATCTTTGTAGAACTCACTAGCAGCGCAATCTAGGGCCAATAGAACATCTTCGCCTGCCGTATAGCCTGCACCCTCAATTGCCTTCATAATGGTCTGCAAACATTCGTGATTACTCTTGAAGTTTGGTGCAAAACCACCCTCATCACCAACAGTAGTTGGCATACCTTGAGCGCCTAAGATCTTTTTTAGCTCATGGAAAATCTCTGCACCACAACGAAGTGCGTCACGGAAGTTTTCGGCGCCAACTGGCATCACCATGAATTCTTGAATATCCAAACTATTATTGGCGTGAGCACCACCGTTCACGATGTTCATCATAGGCACTGGTAACTGCATACCGCCAGAGCCTCCAAAATAACGATATAAAGGCAGACCCGCTTCTTCAGCTGCTGCTCTGGCAACGGCCATAGAAACTGCAAGCGTTGCATTTGCACCTAAGCGTGCTTTGTTATGAGTGCCATCTAATTCAATCAGAGTGCGATCAAGAAAGGCTTGTTCACTAGCATCAAGCCCAAGAATAGATTCTGCAATCTCAATATTGATGTTTTGAACAGCCTTGAGAACACCTTTACCCAAGTAACGTGACTTGTCTCCATCGCGCAACTCAATTGCCTCACGAGATCCTGTGGAAGCTCCAGAAGGTACTGCCGCGCGACCCATAACGCCTGACTCAAGCAAAACATCGCACTCAACTGTTGGGTTGCCGCGCGAATCCAGAACTTCTCTACCGATGATGTCAACAATGGCGCTCATGCACCTTCTCCTTAAAACAATATGAAATGGGTTTTAATAACTTACTTAAAGCTGTCTTCTAAAAAACTTCCAGATGATTTAACGACTCCATCGATCGCTACCAAGGACTCAAGTAGCTCTTTCATGCGATCCAAAGGAACAGCATTCGGTCCATCGGACAATGCTTTTGCTGGATCAGGATGGGTTTCCATAAATAGGCCGCTAATGCCGACTGCTACAGCAGCACGCGCCAAAACGGGTACGAATTCACGTTGACCGCCGCTAGAATTGCCTTGACCTCCAGGCAATTGAACTGAATGAGTAGCATCAAATACTACTGGTGCATTGGATTCACGCAAAATTGCCAAGCTACGCATATCTGAAACCAGGTTGTTGTAGCCAAAGGAGGCGCCACGTTCGCAAACCATAAATTGATCTGGAAGATTTTTTTCAGCAGCAGCTACTCGAGCCTTCTCAATAACATTCAGCATCTCGTGCGGCGAAAGAAACTGACCCTTCTTAAAATTAACCGGCTTGCCACTTTGAGCGCAGGCGCGAATGAAGTCGGTTTGTCTGCATAAAAAAGCTGGGGTCTGCAATACATCTACAACGCTAGCTACGGCAGTAATTTCGCTGATGTCATGAACATCTGTAAGCACCGGAACGTTAACTTGCTTTTTAACCTTAGCCAAAATCTCTAAGCCCTTATCCATACCCAAACCACGGAAAGACGTTCCTGATGAACGATTGGCCTTATCAAACGATGACTTGTAGATAAAGGGGATCTTTAGAGCAGAAGTAATTTCTTTCAATTGACCCGCAATATCAATAGCTGATTGCTCGGACTCAATGACACAGGGGCCAGCAATTAAAAAGAAGCGATGATCTAGACCAACGTCAAAGCCACACAACTTAAATGCGCTCATATTCTTCCTTTATGCAGCCTGCTTTTCAGCGGCTGTTTGGTGCTCAAGTGCAGCGCTAATAAAGGCTGAGAACAAAGGGTGTCCATCCCGTGGTGTTGAAGTAAATTCAGGGTGAAACTGCACACCGAAGAACCAAGGATGCATAGATGTTGGTAATTCCATCATCTCTGGCAACTCTTCATTAGGGGTTCTAGCTGAAATAATCAAACCAGATTTCTCCAGCTGAGGTACGTAGGTATTGTTTACTTCATAACGATGACGATGACGCTCATTTACCTCAGGACCGTAAATGCGATGGGCTAAGGTTCCAGCTTTAACTGGACAGCGTTGCGACCCAAGACGCATAGTGCCGCCCAAATCAGAGTCGTTAGTGCGTTTCTCTACTCGCCCTTCTCTGTCCAACCATTCGGTTATCAGGGCAACAACAGGCTGTTCAGACTGAGGATCAAATTCGGTGCTATTTGCTTTCGTGAGGTTCGCTACATGTCTTGCAAATTCTATTACGGCCAATTGCATACCCAAGCAAATACCTAAATAAGGAACGTTATTTTCACGTGCATAACGAATGGCAGCAATTTTTCCTTCAGTGCCACGCTTACCAAAGCCACCGGGAACCAGGATAGCGTCGAGATTTTGTAGACATCCAATGCCATCTTTTTCAATGACTTCGGAATCAATGTAATTAATATTGACGCGAGTATGCGTATGAATACCGGCATGACGCAAAGCTTCAATCAGTGATTTGTATGACTCCGTTAGCTCCACATACTTGCCAACCATACCAATGGTCACTTCGTGTTGTGGGTTTGCCATTTCATAAACTAGATTAGCCCAAACAGAAAGATCTGCTGGCTTGGCTTTGAGATCTAGTTGACGGCAAATTAAATCATCCATGCCTTGGGCTTGGAGCATTTCAGGAATCTTATAAATTGTGTCTACATCCCAAACTGAAATCACCGCTTCTTCACGAACATTTGAGAACAAAGATATCTTTGCACGCTCATCTTCAGGAATTGGTCGGTCAGCACGACAGAGCAATACTGTCGGCATGATGCCAATTTCACGAAGCTTCTGAACAGAGTGTTGCGTTGGTTTAGTTTTTAACTCACCGGCGCTATGGATATAAGGGACGAGAGTCAAATGAACAAAAGCGCAATCATGCAAAGGTAGTCGCAAGCTCATCTGTCTTGCAGCCTCTAAGAACGGTAGTGATTCGATATCACCAACGGTACCGCCGATTTCGCAAATAGCAACATCTACTTTGCCATCATGACTAGCTTTAGCGCCGCGCTCTACAAAAGCTTGGATTTCATTTGTAATGTGCGGAATAACTTGGACTGTTTTTCCAAGATATTCACCGCGACGCTCTTTGCTGATAACTGACTCATAAATCTGGCCAGTGGTGAAGTTATTACTTTTGCGCATCTTTGCAGAAACAAAGCGCTCATAGTGACCCAAGTCTAAATCGGTCTCAGCACCATCTTCGGTTACAAAAACCTCTCCGTGCTGCAGTGGGCTCATAGTGCCCGGGTCAACGTTGATATAAGGGTCTAATTTTAGGAGGGTGACTTTCAGGCCGCGGGATTCAAGAATCGCGGCAAGCGAGGCAGCTGCGATTCCTTTCCCTAAAGAAGAAACCACACCACCAGTGACAAAAACGTATTTGGTCATCGCTTAAGCTCTGTTGGAAAAAGTAATTATAACGATAGCCATCAGGGGCGGGAGAATTTCAAAATCGTTAATATAGGATCTTATCTACCCAAATCTAATGATTTATTACCTATGCGCCTTTTATTTGCGACATTAATCACCATTCTTTCCCTCTTCTATTTCCTCCCTTTTGCTATTGCATTTCACAAAAAAAGGGCAAATACAGGGGCTATTTTTGCCTTAAACCTGTTTTTAGGATGGTCTCTGATTGGCTGGGTAGTTGCACTGGTTTGGGCCCTCAAAGAAGAGCAAGTTGTGTAATTGACCCATTTTTCAAGTCATGGGTCCAAATAAAGCCCTGATTTTGGCTAATTTGCCTATTTTTTAGGGTTTAAACTCTTATATAAGACTTGATTTAGCAACTATAATTTGTCAAAACGGGAGAGAATTCCCTTTTGGCCTTTCTATTGATCACCTTTACCTCATAGGAAACATAATGTTAGAAGCCTATAACGCCCTCGCCGCTGAACGCGCAGCCCTCGGTATTCCAGCCCTGCCCTTAACCAAGGATCAAACCTCTGAACTGGTGAAGTTGCTGAAAAGCCCACCTGCCGGTAAGGAAACTGAGCTAGTTGAATTAATCACCAACCGCGTTCCTGCTGGTGTTGACGATGCAGCTAAAGTTAAAGCTGAGTTCTTAGATGCTGTTGCCAAAGGTACAGAAAAATCCCCATTAATTTCCCGCGTACGTGCTACTGAACTTTTGGGCACGATGCTAGGTGGTTACAACATCAAACCTTTAGTAGAGCTTTTATCTGACTCTGAGTGTGGTGTTGCTGCTGCCGAAGCGCTCAAGAAAACACTCTTGATGTTTGATTATTTCAACGACGTTCAAGAACTTGCTGAAAAAGGCAATGCGAATGCTAAAGCAGTAATGCAAAGCTGGGCCGATGCAGACTGGTTTACTAGCCGCCCTGCAGTTCCAGAAAGCATGAAGTTAACTGTTTTCAAGGTAACAGGTGAAACCAATACCGACGACCTTTCTCCTGCGCCTGACGCATGGAGCCGCCCTGATATTCCGCTGCATGCAACCATCATGCTCAAGAACCCCCGTCCTGGCATTGAGCCAGATGAGAGTGGTGTTCGTGGTCCGATGAAGCAAATCGCTGCTCTCCAGAAAAAAGGCAATCAAATTGCCTACGTTGGAGACGTAGTTGGTACAGGCTCATCACGTAAATCTGCAACAAACTCTGTTCTCTGGTGGACAGGTCAAGATATTCCGTTCGTACCCAACAAGCGTTTTGGTGGTGTGTGCTTAGGCACCAATATTGCCCCGATCTTCTTCAACACAATGGAGGATTCCGGAGCATTGCCAATTGAATTAGATGTTTCTCAAATGAATATGGGTGATGAGATTGAACTGCGCCCATACGAAGGAAAAGTATTTAAAAACGGTAAGGAAATTACCACTTTTACATTGAAGTCGCCCGTCATTCTGGATGAAGTACGCGCTGGCGGACGTATCCCTTTAATAGTAGGTCGTGGCTTAACCGCAAAAGCTCGCGCTGCCCTGGGCTTACCTGCTTCTACTGAATTCCGCCTTCCAGTTAATCCTGTTGATAACAAGAAGGGTTTCAGCTTGGCTCAAAAGATGGTTGGTAGAGCATGTGGCTTACCAGAAGGCCAAGGTGTTCGTCCCGGCACTTACTGCGAGCCACATATGACTACTGTTGGCTCACAAGACACCACAGGCCCAATGACGCGCGATGAATTGAAAGACTTGGCTTGCCTAGGCTTCTCTTCTGATCTCGTAATGCAGTCGTTCTGTCATACCTCAGCTTATCCAAAACCTGTAGATATTCGCACTCAGCATGAGTTGCCGCCATTCATGACAAATCGTGGTGGTGTTGCCTTGCGACCAGGTGATGGTGTGATCCATAGCTGGTTGAACCGCTTACTCCTCCCAGATACCTGTGGAACAGGTGGCGATAGCCATACTCGTTTCCCAATCGGCATTTCTTTCCCGGCTGGTTCAGGTTTAGTTGCCTTTGCCGCAGCTACAGGTGTGATGCCATTGGATATGCCCGAGTCTGTATTGGTGCGCTTTAAAGGCAAGATGCAGCCTGGCATCACTTTACGTGATCTAGTAAATGCCATCCCTTTATATGCAATCAAAAAAGGTTTATTGACCGTCGAGAAACAAGGCAAGAAGAATATTTTCTCTGGCCGCATTCTTGAAATTGAAGGTCTACCTGACCTGAAAGTTGAGCAAGCATTTGAATTGTCTGACGCTTCTGCTGAGCGCTCTGCTGGCGGTTGTACAGTTCACTTGAACAAAGAGCCAATCATTGAATACATGACATCAAATATCACTTTGATGAAGTGGATGATTGCTAATGGTTATGAAGATAAACGTACTCTCGGTCGCCGTATCAAAGCCATGGAAGCTTGGATTGCTAATCCACAACTTCTCAAAGCTGATGCGGATGCTGACTATGCAGAGATCATTGAAATTAATATCGATGAAATCAAAGAGCCTATCCTTGCATGCCCTAACGATCCGGATGATGTGAAAGTATTGTCTGAAGTAGCTGGCGATAAGATTGATGAAGTGTTTATTGGTTCATGCATGACCAATATTGGCCACTTCCGCGCAGCTGGTCAGGTGCTACAAGGCAAGAAGGATATGCCAACCCGTTTATGGGTAGCACCTCCAACCAAGATGGATGCCATGGTCTTGATGGAAGAAGGCTACTACGGCATGTTAGGCGCAGCTGGTGCCCGTATGGAAAGCCCGGGCTGCTCACTTTGTATGGGCAACCAAGCACAGATCCGCAAGGGCTCAACAGCTGTATCGACCTCTACTCGTAACTTCCCTAACCGCCTTGGTATCGACACTCGCGTGTATTTGGCTTCTGCTGAATTGGCTTCTGTTGCCGCCCTCTTGGGTCGCCTACCTACTCCTGCTGAGTATTTGGAGCAAGTGAAGGCACTTGATGCTAAAGCTGGTGATGTTTATAAATATATGAGTTTTGATAAGCTCAAGTCATTTAGCGATGTTGCAGATACTGTGACTGTGTAATACGCAATACGCTCAACCTAGCAATAGGTTGAACAGCAAAAAAGGCGATCAAACGATCGCCTTTTTCTTTTGCTTCGAAGTATTAGATCGAGAGCTTATTTTCTTGTCGGACATTCTCCCGACTAATGCCTGAGACCCATTTATTGGTAGGAAGCCCGGTTTTTTCAAGAATCAGTTTTGCTCGTTTTGAGACATCCTTCCATTCCGCCTCGAGCTTAGGCCCTTTGAATCCAATCGCCACGACGTTGCAATCATGAGACTCTGGAAATAAGAGCACTCTATTATTAAAGGCTTCGCAGATATTCTTAAGGTTTATATCAAAGCTTTTGTGTCGCGAGAATAAATTCACCGTCATGACGCCGGGTCCTTTGAGAATATCGTAGCAACCTTTATAAAAATCCAAAGAGCTTGCCGCAGGGCCATCGCATATCGCATCATACAAATCAACCTGAACAGCATCAAAGCAGTCTTGATACTTTTTATTCTTGACGAATAGTTTTGCATCAGCCTGTAGAGTTTCTAAGCGGCGATCATCGTCAGGTGTAAAAAACATAGATCTTGCAGAAACAATTACAGCGGGATTGAACTCTACTACGGTAGTTTTCACAGCTGGGCAATATCGATGTTGAAATTTAGTTAATGCGCCAGTGCCTAAACCTAGCTGGGCTATTCGCATGCCGGGCTTAGTTTCCAAAAATAATAGCCAGGCCATCATCTGCTGGTTGTACTCTAAATAAATCTCATCAGGATCACGAATACGCATCGCACCCTGAATAGAATCCGTTCCAAAGTGAAGATAACGAACACCGCCACTTTCAGAAAAAGTGACTGGCTCCATTAATCCGTCAGCAGACAACTTAATTCGCCCAGCGACGGGCATTGCGGAATAAGCGTAGCCAAGGGCTAGCGCCATCCGGGGTATCCAACCATTCAGGCGGACACCAGCTCATCTGTACAGCTCTAAATACACGCTCAGGATGGGGCATCATGACCATAAAGCGACCATCGGGTGTCGTCACTCCAGTTAAACCATTGGGAGATCCGTTCGGATTCATTGGATAAATTTCTGTTGGGTTGCCTTGATGATCCACAAATCGGAATGAGGCCAAGCCTTGCTTTTGAATCTGTTCTAAATTGCCCTGTTGACTAAAGTTGGCAAACCCTTCACCGTGAGCAATGGCGATGGGTATCTGACTACCTTCCATGCCTTGGGTGAATATGGAAGGCGAAGCCATTACTTCAGCCATCACTAAGCGCGCTTCATATTGCTCCGATTGATTGCGTGTAAATTTGGGCCAAGCTTCTGCACCCGGAATAATTCCTGAGAGATTGCTCATCATTTGGCAGCCGTTACAAACACCTAACGCAAAGCTGTCTTGACGCTCAAAGAACTTAGAAAACTGATCACGAAGCTGTTGATTAAACAGAATTGTTTTTGCCCAGCCTTCTCCAGCTCCCAATACATCTCCGTAACTAAAGCCACCACAAGCAATAAGCCCTCTAAAGTCTTCTAATTTAGCCTTGCCACTGAGCAAATCTGACATATGAACGTCATAGCTCTCAAATCCAGCCCAATTAACGGAATAAGCCATTTCCACATGAGAATTAACACCCTGCTCTCGCAAAATGGCCACTTTGGGGCGCGCATTCTTAGCGATAAAGGGCGCTGCAATATCTTCAGAAGGATTGAATGTGAGTTTAGGATTCATGCCCGCATCGGCAACATTGTCCAAGAGCAAGAATTCACTATCAGCACAGGTGGGATTGTCACGTAAACGCGCTATTTGATAGCTAGTGTTAGTCCAGATCTTTTGTAGTACTTCGCGGGGTTCGGAAAAGATATTTTTTGCATCACGCCAAATTTCAATACGGCCGTTGGTATTGGGTTTGCCGATCACATGGCTGTGAGCGCTTAAGCCTAACCTTCTCAATACAGCAAACACTGCATCACGATCTTCTTTGCGAACTTGAATTACCGCGCCTAACTCTTCATTAAATAACGCGCGCATGGTTTGCTCATGGCGACGACCAGATACCTGTTGAGCCCAATTCTTGGCGTCACCATAATCAGGCTCTTGTCCAGCGTCCATAGCGATCATATCTACGTTAAGCGAGATGCCGCAGTGGGAGGCAAAAGCCATTTCAGCAACAGAGGCAAATAACCCACCATCAGAACGGTCGTGATAGGCCAAAAGCTTATTCTCTTTACGCAGCTCAATAATGGCGGCAGCCAAAGACTTCAAATCTTCTGGGTGATCAATATCAGGAGCTGATTTTCCAGACTGATCAAGTACTTGAGCCAAGATACTTCCCGCCATACGATTCTTACCACGCCCTAAATCGATCAAGATCAGCTCAGTCTCTTGTGGAGATCCGTCTTTACCCTTCAACTGCAGAAGAGGTGTCAATGTTTTACGGGCATCTAGCACAGATGCAAAAGCAGAGATAATTAAAGATACGGGTGCGACTACTTTCTTGACCTCATCACCATCTTGCCATGCGGTAGACATAGATAGAGAATCCTTGCCAACTGGAATTGATATTCCAAGCGCAGGACACAGTTCCATGCCAATCGCTTTAACGGAGTCATAGAGCTTGGCATCCTCGCCAGGAGAACCGCATGCCGCCATCCAGTTTGCAGAAAGTTTTACGCTTTCGAGGCTGGCAATATCTGCAGCCAAGAGATTGGTAATCGCCTCACCCACTGCCATGCGTGCAGCAGCTGGTGCGTCTATAACCGCCAATGGGGTTCTTTCACCCATAGACATTGCTTCACCACGATAACCCTTGTAATCCATCAGAGTAACGGCGCAATCAGCTACAGGAACTTGCCATGGACCAACAAACTGGTCTCTAGCATTAAGACCGCCAACAGTTCGGTCGCCAATCGTAATTAAGAATGATTTGCTAGCTACGGTAGGTTGCTGCAAGACCCAGGCTATTGATTGCGCAAGATCAGCATCAGTTACATCCAATTCTTTGAACTCTTGGGCAACTCTTGCAACGTTGCGATGCATCTTTGGAGGCTTACCAAGCAAAACTTCCATCGGCATATCAATTGGCAGCGCCGCATCATCAGATGATGGTTGCTTTGAGTCGCTTAATTTCAGCTGACGTTCTGCGGTTGCTTCGCCAACTACCGCAAAAGGACAACGCTCACGTTCGCAAAATGATTTAAACAGGTCCAAATCATTTGCATCAATAGCCAAAACATAACGTTCCTGAGATTCATTGCACCAAATCTCCGCAGGACTCATGCCACTTTCTTCGAGTGGAACGCTCCGAAGTTTAAATGAAGCCCCCAAACCAGCTCCATCTGCAAGCTCCGGGAATGCATTGGATATACCGCCCGCACCCACATCATGTATAGACACGATTGGATTGTGCTCACCAAGAGCGCGGCAGGCATTAATCACCTCTTGTGCGCGACGCTCCATTTCTGGATTGCCACGTTGTACAGAATCAAAATCAAGATCAGCAGTATTTGTCCCGGTTGCAACCGAGCTTCCTGTAGCACCGCCCATACCAATTCGCATGCCTGGACCACCCAATTGAATCAATAAGTGCCCTGCTTGAATTGCTTTTTTTGCAGTGTGGATTGAATCAATGCTTCCAATACCGCCGGCAATCATTATTGGCTTGTGATAACCACGACGTGTGCCATCTAATGTTTGCTCAAAGACTCTAAAGTAACCACCCAAAATTGGGCGGCCAAATTCATTATTAAATGCAGCGCCGCCTAGTGGCCCTTCAATCATGATTTGTAAAGGTGTAGCGATGCGCTCAGGCTTGCCGTATTTCAGATTCTCCCAAGGAAGATCTGTGCCGGGAATATTCAAATTAGATACTGAGAAACCGGTAAGGCCAGCTTTGGGGCGTCCGCCTATACCAGTGGCACCCTCATCACGAATTTCACCGCCCGCACCTGTAGATGCGCCAGGAAAAGGAGCGATCGCAGTCGGGTGATTATGAGTCTCCACCTTCATAAGGGTATGGACCAAGCGCGTATCTTTTTCATAGCGTTGATCTTTGCCTTGGGGAACCCAGGTTTCCGCTTCGCAGCCAACCATGACTGCAGAGTTATCGGAATACGCAACAATCGTTCCCTCTGGTTTCAATTGGTGAGTATTGCGGATCATGGCAAATAAAGATCGCTCTTGATCATCCCCATCAATTGTCCAACTGGAATTAAAAATCTTATGGCGACAGTGTTCACTGTTTGCTTGAGCGAACATTATTAGCTCAACGTCTGATGGGTTGCGCTTGAGTCTAGTAAAGTTTTCAACTAGGTATGTCACCTCATCATCGGATAAGGCAAGACCTAATTCTTGATTTGCTTTATCGAGAGCAGCCCGACCTTCAGTCATTACCGGTATACGTGTTAACGGCTTGTCTTCCAGTGATTGGTATAAAGCATTAGCGGCGTCAGTTGAATCAATCACTGCTTCAGTCATTCTGTCGTGGACCGCAGCAAGTACCAATTGCTTTTGCTCTGGTGTCAGGGCTTTTTTGCTCTTCCATGAAAATTGAGCACCACGCTCAATACGCAATACGTCCAAGCCACATTGACGGGCGATGTCTGTAGCCTTACTGGCCCAAGGAGAAAGTGTTCCAAACCTCGGAATAACAATGGCACCTTGATTCTCGGTCTTACTACTTCCGAACCAAGATTTTCCTGGATGTATTTTGGAATGAAATGGCTCGCCATAGGTCAATAAACTGGCCATGACTTCTTGATCTTCGGCGTTTAGCTCAGCCTCTGACCATATGAAATGAAGGTATTGAGCTTCAATGGACTCAAGATCAACCCCTTGAGCGGCCAAAGCAGCCAAAAGTCGCTGCTGGCGAAAGGGGGAAAGCGCATCAGCGCCGGGCAAAAAGTGGAAAAAAGACATCCCTAGATTATAAGGTTTTGACTACAGCAATCGACCACCTTGAAGGTGCAATTGCCGCTGGCACCGATCAGCTAGGGCTTGGTCATGGGTGACTAAAATCAGGGTGGAATGATTGGCTCGATTTAGCTCAAAAAGCAGCTCAATAACCCGATTTCCGCTAACCTCATCCAAACTTCCCGTGGGCTCGTCGGCAAATAAAATCTCTGGCTTCATGATGAAGGCCCTAGCTAGCGCTACCCGTTGCTGCTCTCCGCCTGACAAGGTCCTTGGGAAATGGTTGGCTCGTTCGCTTAAACCCACCTGTTCTAGGCAGGCTAATGCATTTTCCTTAGCCATCCCCATCCCATTTAGATCGGCCGGCAGCATGACGTTTTCAAGGGCTGTCAAATGAGGTAGCAATTGAAAGGATTGAAATACAAAGCCTACCTTTTGCCCTCGTAATTTCGCCCGCCCATCTTCATCAAGCTGATTGAGGTTTTGGGCAACCAATTCAACATGCCCACTAGAGGGGGTATCTAAGCCGGCTAGAAGACCAAGCAAAGTACTCTTCCCAGACCCCGACGCGCCAGTAATAGCAACACTTTCACCATCAAAGACATCAAAGCTAATGTCGTGCAAAATAGTTAATGATCCATCGCTAGATAAAACTTCTTTACCTAGATGTATTGCGCTAAGGACCTTGACTGGAATACTCATAAATGAATCAATATATTTGGTTGAAGTTCTTGAGTAAAAAATTGCAAGCCATATTGATGGCAAGCTCCCTATTTTGCCTGTTTATTCCCTTTGGCACAAAGGCTCAGACCAATCCCGTTATTTTGGTTATGGGAGATAGTCTCTCGGCAGAATATGGATTGACACGCGGTACCGGGTGGGTAAAGCTCCTGGAGGACCAACTTCATAAAGAGGCTAGTCTTTGGACTGTTTTTAACGCTAGCATTAGTGGGGAAACCAGTTCCGGTGGCATATCTAGATTACCAAAACTATTGGAACAAAAGAAACCGGGAATTGTCCTTTTAGAGCTTGGGGCAAATGATGCATTACGCGGACTATCAATCCAAGAGTCAGATAGAAATTTACGCAAGATGATTCAATTAAGTAAAAGCTCAGGAGCAAAAGTTCTATTGTTTGGAATGCAAATTCCGCCCAGTTATGGACAAGAGTACACCAAGCAATTTCAGGATCTGTATCCTAAACTTGCTCGCCAGGAACAAGTTGAACTTGTGCCGTTTTTTTTGAAGAACGTTTCCTCTGACATCAATTTATTTCAGGCAGATCGCATGCATCCAAACGAAAAGGCGCAAGCAATACTCTTTAAAAACGTATGGGGCGCTATGGCCCCATATCAAGCACTGCTTAAGAGTAAATAAGTAATTTAGCGATAAAGCTTAGCTACCCGAACCAGATGATGGCGGCTTAAGAGGATTAATTACCTTAACGCCAGCAACACCACGCCAATAAGCCATAAAGCCAGCAAATTCAGACTGAGCTGCCAACGCTTGGATTTGTTGCGCTTGTGCCTTGTGGACCTTGGCATCAACACCTGCGGGTTGCCTTAGCTGATCAACACGATACAGAATGGTGCCAACCCCTGGATTTTGAACAGAAACCAGCGCAGGGAATTTATCGGGATTGACGGACATCACATCATCCAATGCGCTACCTACTAAATTTGCAGGCTTATTCCGAGAAACCCAAACCGGGCTAGCAAAGCCAGCGTTATTCTTTGGGTCTTTTTCTAATGCCGCATAGCGATCTGCGGCAGCGCTTACGGCAAGTTTTTCAGCCATGCGTTGACTTACTTGACGCTTCACTTCAGCGGCAACATCTTTGTAAGGCAAAGTTTGAGCAGGATGGAAAACAAGTACTCTTGCCGAAACAAAAACGCCTGGAGAGATTTGTACGGCTTCAATATTGCGTTTGTTCTTAACGGCATCATCACCAAACAGGGATTGAACTACTTTAGGATTGGCCAGCGGATGATCTTTTGCAACGCCAGATGCACCGGAACGCGTTACGCCCTTCTGTGTTTGAACGCTCAGCTTTAATTTATCTGCAGCTGGCTTAAGGCTATCTGACTGGTCATAAGTCATATTGGCAAATTGATCCGCTTTCTCGCTAAATACTTTCGCATCTTCTTTTGGATCAGCCTTGAGAACGATGTACTCGACATCCACATACTCCGGACTCTCAAATAACTTCGTGTTGGCGGTATAGAAGGCCTGAAGGTCTTCTTGGGAGGGATTTACCTTGCTTAAATAATCTTTTGCATCAAAGGATAGCGCCTGAACTTGACGCTCAGTCTCATACAGGGTTGAAACAATTTCAGATAATTTTGGACTGGCGATTTCCGTACGGGCTACAGAGTTCACCAATTGGCTAATTTTTAAGTCAAAAGCCTGGCTCGCATAAAACTGCTCTTCATTTAAGCCATTGCTAGCCAAGAGCTGTTTAAAGCGCGCATCATCGAAACTACCATCTTGTTTGTATAGTGCGCGAATCTGCGGAATATTTTGCAAGCTCTTCACGAGGGCTTCTTTCCCGACTTGTAAACGCAAATTGCTAACTGCAAACCCAAGGATGCGTTGTTGCAGTAACTCATTCAAAATTGCTTGTCTAAATTGGAGGCTTTGAGCAATCTGCGCATTTCCACCAACGCGCTCAGCTTGACGTTTCGCAGCTGAATCCACTTCTTGAGCAGTAATAGGTTTGCCGTTAACTTTGATAATGTCAGTCTCTTTGTCCAGGAAGCTGGAATAGCTAGAAATTCCAAAGAACGCAAAGGATGGAACAATCAAAAGCATTAAAACAAACTGAAGAATTCGCTGGTGCTTACGGACGGTATCAAACATGTAAAAGTTCGCTAGTAAAAAAGATGAATACCACGAGTGTACTAGGCGCTGGGCTGATGGGTATTGAAATGCCTGAGTAGGCTAAGAAAAAGAAAAGAGGTAATAGTTTGGTGGGCGCTGAGAGGCTCGAACTCCCGACATTCTGCGTGTAAGGCAGACGCTCTACCAACTGAGCTAAGCGCCCCAAATTATTACAGCTGAGATTGTAACCTAAGCGTGGGTTTTGGGTGGATTTTTCGCTAAACCGACCTCTAACCACGAGGAGAATTTAACGAAAAATCGCCCTATTTTCAGTGCTTAAGAACGTCTGAGGCCGCACCCTTTTCATTTGCTTTACTAGCCTCTGAAGCCTTTTTAGCCAACTCTTCGGGCGTAGGATCTGGCAGTGCTTCAGGCATACGTTCTAAAGCCAGCTCCAACACTTTATCGATCCAGCGAACCGGAATAATCTCGATTGCATTTTTGACGTTGTCGGGAATATCAATCAGGTCCTTGACGTTCTCTTCGGGAATTAAGGCTAATTTAATGCCACCGCGATGAGCAGCCAAAAGTTTCTCTTTTAATCCGCCAATAGGCAATACTTCACCACGAAGCGTAATTTCACCTGTCATCGCAACATCTGAACGAATCGGAATCCCAGTAAAGACTGATACCAAGGCTGTCGTAATCGCAATACCGGCAGATGGGCCATCCTTTGGTGTTGCGCCATCAGGGAAGTGAATATGAATATCCTTCTTCTCAAAAGCCTCGTCCGTGATACCAAGTCGTTTAGATCTAGAGCGAACTACTGTTCTAGCAGCTTCAACAGATTCTTTCATGACATCGCCTATGGAACCAGTTCGGGTAATAACGCCCTTACCTGGCATCACAGCAGCTTCGATGGTAAGCAAATCGCCACCCACTTCAGTCCAAGCCAAGCCGGTCACCTGCCCAACTTGATTTTCTTTACCAGCCAAACCAAAGTCATACATGCGGACAGATAAGAACTTCTCTAAGTTGTCCGCATTCACAACGACTGGAGCTGCTTCTTTTTTCAAGAGCAATAGTTTTACAACCTTACGACAAATCTTACTAATTTCACGCTCTAAAGAACGTACGCCAGCCTCACGCGTGTAATAACGAATCATGTTACGAACCGCGCTATCTTCAATCTTGAGCTCGTCCTTCTTTAGGCCATTATTTTTGATTTGTTTAGGAATCAAATAATTCACAGCAATGCTGGTTTTCTCATCCTCGGTATAACCAGCTAGACGAATAATCTCAAGACGGTCTAACAATGGGCCAGGAATATTTAAGGAGTTCGAGGTAGCCACGAACATCACATCTGATAGATCAAAATCAACTTCTACATAGTGATCTTGGAAGGTGTGATTTTGTTCTGGATCTAAAACCTCCAACAAAGCACTGGCTGGATCTCCGCGGAAATCCATACCCATCTTGTCTACTTCATCAAGAAGGAATAAAGGATTACGAACGCCCACCTTAGTGAGGCTACTCAAAATCTTACCTGGCATCGAACCAATATAGGTACGACGGTGACCACGGATCTCAGATTCATCACGCACACCACCTAAGGCCATGCGGACAAATTTTCGATTGGTCGCACGCGCAATAGATTGACCTAAAGAAGTTTTACCAACCCCAGGAGGGCCGACTAAACAAAGAATCGGAGCCTTGACACGATCAACGCGCTGTTGAACTGCGAGGTACTCCAAAATACGCTCTTTGACCTTATCCAAACCATAGTGATCTTCGTCCAATACTTTCTCAGCATTAGTAAGGTCGTTATTGATCTTGGTTTTTTTCTTCCAAGGCAGATTTACCAGCGTATCAATAAAGTTGCGGATGACCGTTGCCTCTGCAGACATGGGCGACATCAACTTGAGCTTCTTAAGTTCTGATTCCGCCTTTTTCAATGCTTCTTTAGGCATGCGTGCAGCCTTGATGCGCTTCTCGAGCTCTTCGAGATCAGCACCCTCCTCGCCTTCGCCTAACTCTTTCTGAATCGCTTTTACCTGTTCATTGAGGTAGTACTCGCGCTGACTCTTTTCCATCTGACGCTTAACACGTCCACGAATACGCTTCTCAACCTGCAGAATATCAATCTCACTCTCCAGATCAGCCAACAAGCTTTCTAGACGTTGTACAACATCCATCATTTCAAGCAAGCGTTGTTTTTGCTCTAGCTTTACAGGTAGATGCGCACAGATGGTGTCAGCCAAGCGGCTTGGGTCATCTATACCACCCAGAGAAGAGAGTATCTCTTGAGGTACTTTTTTATTGAGTTTTACGTATTGATCGAACTGCGCCATGATTGCGCGGCGCAAGGCTTCGGTTTCATGCGCATCAATTGAATTGATAGCGGTTGGCGTTGCTTCGCAATTAAAGTAACCAAGACTATCTTCAATTTGACTAACTTCTGCGCGCTGTACACCTTCAACAAGCACCTTCACAGTGCCATCAGGCAACTTGAGCATTTGTAAAATATTGGCAATACAGCCGACCTCATAGAGATCCTCAATAACGGGCTCGTCCTTAGCGGCCGTTTTTTGGGCTACCAAAAGGACATTTTTGCCAGTTTCCATGGCAGCCTCGAGGGCTTTAATCGATTTTGGGCGACCCACAAACAACGGGATCACCATGTGAGGAAATACAACTACGTCCCGCAATGGGAGCAAAGGTAGTTGAATTGGTTCAGAGGGTAACAATAAGTGGCCAGGCATGGGGCAAATCCTCCAAAGTAATCAAACCTCAAAAGTCACCATTAGTAGCAATTTAATCAACAACCACTAAATAGAGACATTATTCATGAGTAGCATACTACCTATATGGGTAGGCTTTAGAGAAAAACAAGGGGTAAAAAGACAAAAAAGGGGCAAAAAAGCCCCAAAAATAGCAAAAACCCTAGGAATTTAAGCTTTTTTGCTTAAATCTGTCTGCTCGGCATCCTGTTTGTAGACCAAAAGCGGTTTTCCGCCCTCAGCGATACTGCTTTCGTCGATAACCACTTTTTGGACATTCTTCAGGGATGGCAGGTCATACATGACATCCATCAATGAGCCTTCAAGGATAGATCTCAGGCCACGAGCACCAGTTTTGCGGGCGATTGCCTTCTTGGCAATAGCTGATAGAGCCTCGCGACGTACTTCGAGCTCAGAGCCCTCCATAGACAAAAGTGCCTGATATTGTTTAACTAAGGCATTTTTAGGTTCGGTCAGAATCTGAATTAAAGCCTCTTCATCCAATTGAGCCAAAGTCGCAACAACGGGCAAGCGACCAATTAACTCTGGAATCAAGCCAAACTTAATCAGATCTTCTGGCTCAACTTCAATCAAGAGGTCACTGACACCGCGGTCATCTTTACCAGGAACAGTCGCATTGAATCCAATACCTGTTTTAGCAGTACGCTGCTGAATAACTTTTTCAAGCCCATCAAATGCACCACCGCAAATAAACAAAATATTCGTTGTATCTACTTGCAAGAAATCTTGATTGGGATGCTTACGCCCACCTTGCGGCGGTACAGAAGCCATCGTGCCCTCAACCAGCTTTAACAGAGCTTGCTGAACACCTTCTCCCGATACATCGCGGGTAATAGACGGGTTGTCTGACTTGCGTGAAATCTTATCGATCTCATCAATATAGACAATGCCGCGCTGCGCTTTTTCTACGTTGTAGTCGCACGCTTGTAATAATTTTTGGATGATGTTTTCAACGTCTTCACCAACATATCCTGCTTCAGTTAGGGTTGTTGCATCAGCCATTACGAATGGCACATCGAGCATGCGAGCCAATGTCTGCGCTAGCAATGTTTTACCTGAACCAGTTGGCCCAATCAATAGGATATTGCTCTTTGCAAGCTCTACACCATCAACCATTGCTTTAGCAGGGAGCTTAGATTCTTTTTTTTCTGAGCCCTCTACTGGCTTGCCATCCTTATCCAACTTCTCTTTTTTAGGCTTAGGCAAATACTGTAGGCGCTTGTAGTGGTTGTATACGGCAACTGCCAATGTTTTTTTGGCATGATCTTGACCAATAACGTATTGGTCTAAGTTTTCACGAATTTGATGTGGTGTTGGCAAAGAATCATCACCCTCTTCCTTGGGAAGCTTGGCAATTTCTTCTTGAATAATGTCTGTGCAAAGATCAATGCACTCATCGCAAATAAAAACAGATGGGCCAGCAATGAGTTTTTTAACTTCATGCTGGCTCTTGCCGCAAAAGGAGCAATACAGAACTTTGTCTGCTGAATTCGTAGTGTTGGTATCGCTCAAAATAGGCTCTGTATATATCTATGAAGGGTTAAGGACGCTTCTCGATAACTTTGTCGATCAAGCCATAATCACGAGCTTGCTCTGCAGACATAAAGTTGTCGCGATCAGTATCCTTGGCAATCGTATCGATTGATTGACCAGTACGGTCGGCCAAAATCTTGTTCAAGCGCTCACGCAAATACAAAATCTCACGAGCTTGAATCTCAATGTCAGAGGCTTGGCCACGTGCACCACCTAAGGGCTGATGAATCATGACGCGTGAGTTTGGCAAAGCATAGCGCTTACCTTTTTCACCAGCACACAATAAGAATGCACCCATACTTGCAGCCATGCCCATGCACAATGTGCTGACATGCGGCTTGATGAATTGCATTGTGTCGTAGATAGCCAATCCTGCAGAAACTGAACCGCCTGGAGAGTTGATATATAGAGAAATTTCTTTATCTGGATTTTCACTCTCAAGGAACAGCAATTGCGCGATTACCAAATTAGCAGTTTGGTCGTTTACTTCACCAACCAAAAAGACTACGCGCTCACGCAATAATCTGGAGTAGATATCGTAAGCACGCTCACCCCTACCAGAGGTTTCAATCACCATTGGAACCAAGCCCAAGCCTTTTGGTTCTAGATTTTCAGACTGAGAATGGTTATGGATCATTTCGAAACCTCTTGTGGGTAAATGGATGACTTAGTAGTTAACTTAGTTTAGCTTGCTGAGTTCTTCGAAGGTAACTGCTTTATCAATTACCTTGGCTTGGGATGTGAAATACTTAATCACGTTATCTTCAAGCACGAGGTTTTCGATATCCTTCAAGCGACTTGGATTGCTGTAGAACCAACGCACCACTTCTTTTGGATCTTCGTATGTAGCAGCTTGCTCGTCAATTTCAGCTTTGATTTGGTCTGCGGTAGCAGCCAAGTTTTGCTTTTTAACTAACTCGCTGAGGATCAAACCAAGACGAACACGTTTGGTAGCTTGCTCTGCAAAAATTTCAGCAGGGATAGGGGCATCTTTAGCATTCGGCACACCGCGCTGCATTAAATCTTGACGAGCGCCTTCAACTAAGCGTTCTTGCTCGGAGGCAACCAAAGACTTGGGAACATCGAGTTCGCACAAGCTATTGAGCTTGTCCATCACTTCATTCTTGAGCAAAGAAGTAATACGACGTTTTACTTCGCGGTCTAAATTCTCTTTTACTTCAGCGCGCATTTTCGCAACACCGCCTTCAGTAACACCCAAAGACAATGCAAATGAATCATCAACAGCTGGTAGATGTGGCCAATTTACCGACTTCACAGTAATAGTGAACTCGGCAGTTTTGCCTGCAACGTCTTTACCGTGGTAATCAGCAGGAAAACTCAATGGGAAAGATTTGCTCTCGCCCGCTTTAAGCCCCAATGTTGCAGCTTCGAACTCAGGCAGCATGCGCCCTTCGCCCAGTACGTATTCAAAGTTTTCCGCTTTACCACCGGCAAATTCAACACCATCAATCTTGCCAACAAAATCGATCACTACTTGGTCACCGCTTTGAGCTGCAAGATTAGCGCCGCCATCACCATGAGCACCAGCTTCACCGCGTGGGTGGTAATGAACCTGCTGCTTACGCAGCACATCTAAGGCGCGGTCAATTTCTGCCTCGCCAATATCGGTTGTGTGTTTGGTAACTTCTGCCTTGCTAAAGTCGCCAATTTTTACTTCTGGCAACACTTCAAAGAAGGCATCAAAAACAATCTTGTCAGCATCAATTTCGCTCTTTGGCTCAAGACGTGGTTGACCAGCTAAAGCAACACCTTCTTTTTGAGCTTGGTCATAAAAGAGTTCAGCAGCTTTATCAAATTGGAGTTCGAAATCCACTTGCATGCCATGTTGTTTTTCAACGAGGTTCTTTGGTACCTTGCCTGGGCGGAAGCCAGCCATTTTCATGGTCTTACCAACTTTAGCCAAACGGGCTTCACGCGCTTTTGCCAAATCGGCACGAGCGAATTCCAAAGTCATTTTGCGGTCTAGTGAACCTAAATTTTCTATCTGCACAGCCATTCTCGTCTCTTAATTTAAATCTGGAAATGTGAAGTCCAAGCCAAGTAGCAATCTTGTGGTGCGAGGAGGGGGACTCGAACCCCCACACCATTTCTGGCGTCAGGACCTAAACCTGGTGCGTCTACCAATTTCGCCATCCTCGCGATATCCGCAAACTGCTAAGCCTAGACTTCACTCTAAAGACCGTAATTCTACAATGCCTAGGGTTTTAGAGGATCTTTTAGGCCCTGTAGAGCAAAGCAACGGCATGGACGGCAATGCCCTCGCCTCTGCCTAAATGGCCCAGGGATTCATTTGTCTTAGCCTTAAGATTGACGTGACTGGGGGTCACAGCCAAATCTGAAGCAATATTGCGGACCATTTCTGGCAAAAAATCCGCCAATTTCGGCTTTTGGCAAATAATAGTGGCATCAACGTTTCCAATCTGAAATCCTGCTGCCTGAATCTTTTGCAAAGCCGCTCTGAGCAAGATTCGACTGTCCATATCCTTATATTGAGGATCTGTATCCGGAAATAACTGCCCAATATCATTTAAACCTGCAGCGCCCAATAAGGCGTCTGTTAAGGCATGCAATAAGGCATCTGCATCCGAGTGACCCAATAATCCCTTTACAAAGGGCACATGAACTCCGCCCAGAATCAATTTTCGGTCCGCTACCAATGCATGTACGTCGTAACCTTGGCCAATACGAAATTGCGGAATATGGGGATTGCTTTGAGTCATATTGGATTTCTCATTGTTTGGCGCGGGAACTTAACAGCAATTGCATTAACTCCCAATCAGCTGGATGCGTGACTTTAAAGTTACGGGCGGCACCTTCAATCAATAAAGGCTTAGCTCCAGTTAACTCAATTGCGCTAGCCTCATCAGTAACGTCAGCCTCAAGGCGGATAGCATCCTGAAGGGCATCATGCAATTGTTTTAATCCAAACATCTGTGGCGTTTGCGCTTGCCAGAGATGCTCGCGTGGAATAGTTCTCTCTGAGTGCGGTATGTTTCCAGCAATCACCGAATCTAGATCAGCCTGTTTTAAAGTATCAGCCAAGGGAACAGCTAGGATGCCACCACTATTAGATGTCTGTACTGAGTGAATGAGTTTCTCAATTAATGCCGGGGTGATACCTGGTCTAGCTGCATCATGAACCAGTATCCAGTCATCCTCAGCAATGCCTGCCTTTAGCATTGCAGCTAGAGTATTTCGGACTGTTTCTTGTCGAGTTGGTCCACCGGTTGCTACAACATGTATATCGGCCCCAGCGTTAGCGATAGTTCCTAAGATGGGGTTCTCGATAAAGCCAGGGCTGACACCAATCCAAATAGACTGGATCAGCGGAGATCCCTTAAAGGCTTCTAGAGCATAAGAGACCATGGGCTTGCCGGCTAGCTGCTGAAACTGCTTAGGTAACTCACCACCTAGGCGCGAGCCAGTACCTGCTGTTGGCAAAAGGGCATGGCATTTCTTAATGGAATGATTTCCAGGGTGCATACCTGATTCTATAATGAGCGCAGATGTCTGATGCATTAAATCTAGCACCCCCTATACCTGCTCCGCGGGCTGGGCAGCGCTTTACCTTTTCAGGGCTGGTGGGCTCGGCAGATGCCGCTTTAATCGCTCAAACTGCCCTGCGCTACCGTGATCAGTTTTCAGTGATGGTCATTTTTTGCGCTCAAGCCCAGGAAGCCCAGAGGCTTCTGGAAGAAATCCCCGCTTTTGCTCCGCAGCTAAAAACCCGGCTTTTGCCTGATTGGGAAATTCTTCCTTATGACCATTTTTCACCACATCAAGATTTGGTTTCTGAACGACTCGCCACTCTGTATGAATTACTGAATGGTAGTTGCGATATTGTTTTAGTTCCAGTGACAACTGCTTTGCAAAGATTGGGGCCGCCGAACTTTTTATCTGGCCATACTTTTTTCTTTCGGCAAGGTGACAAACTGAATGAAGCTGCACTAAAGCTGCAACTGCAACAAGCTGGCTATGATCCTGTGAGCGCTGTAATGCGTCCCGGTGAATATAGTATTCGGGGTGGTTTATTTGATTTATTTCCAATGGGATCGAATCTGCCATATCGATTGGATCTCTTTGGTGATGAAATTGAACAGATTCGGGCATTTGATCCGGATACGCAACGAAGCCTTTACCCCGTCAAGGAAGTCCGTCTACTTCCTGGCCATGAATTTCCATTTGATGATGCTTCACGAACCGCTTTTAGAGGTCGCTGGAGAGAAGTATTTGAGGGTGATCCGAGTCGCTGCTCTATTTACAAAGATGCCAACCTAGGCATACCTAGTGCAGGTATTGAATCCTACCTACCCCTCTTCTTTGAAGAGAAATCCACCCTTTTTGATTACTTTCCACGCTCAGGTGATCCTGTATGGCTTGTCAGCATTGGTGATGTTGAAGAAACCATCAAAGGGTTTTGGAAGGACACGCTTTCTCGTTATGAGTTCCTCAAACACGATCTTGATCGCCCCATTCTCCCTCCAAAAGAATTATTTCTTGATGTCGACGAATTTTTCACTACCTCTAAATCGTATGCACGACTAACGCTTGAGAAGGACGGCGCTGAGAAAAGTCAATTCCTAGCGGTACCGGATATTGCCGTGCATCGTCGCGATACTGATCCGATCAACCTTCTACGCAAAGTAGTGTCATCTGAAAAGGTTCGTGTATTAGTTTGTAGCGACAGTGCAGGACGTAAAGAATCAATTCGACAACTCTTTGATGAGAGTAATTCGATTGCCGGATTCGACGGCAAACCGCTCTATCCGCTAAAGCCAGAGAGCTTTGAAAGTATTGCCGAGTTTATTAAAAGCGAATCATTATTTGGATTGGTCACTGCACCGCTCTTTAATGGATTTTCATGGCCAGCTGAAAATCTCCTGGTTATTACCGAGGCAGAGTTATTTACTACAACAGCACGACAGAGGCGTAAAGGTAAAAGCAATGAGAATGCTGATCCTGACATGCTCTTTAAGGATCTGTCTGAACTAAAGATCGGCGATCCCGTAGTTCATGCTGAACATGGCATTGGTCGCTATCAGGGTTTAGTACTTCTGAATTTAGCTCCGCCGAAAGAGGCGCCAATTTTTGAAGAGTTCTTGCATTTGCAATATTCAGGACAGGCAACTTTGTATGTTCCTGTTCAGCAATTACAGATGGTCACACGTTATGCAGGTTCTGACCCTGATTCAGCACCACTGCATCAATTAGGTTCGGGCCAATGGGATAAGGCCAAACGCAAGGCCGCCCAACAAATTCGAGATACCGCAGCAGAGCTATTAGGTCTATATGCGGCTAGAGCGATACGCAAGGGTCATGCTTTTGAATTCTCAGCCCATGACTATGCTGCTTTTGCAGAAAGCTTTGGCTTTGAGGAAACTCCAGACCAAGCCAATGCTATTGCAGCCGTTATTGGTGATATGACGAGCGGCACGCCAATGGACCGCTTAGTCTGCGGAGATGTTGGCTTTGGGAAGACCGAAGTAGCGCTCCGAGCAAGCTTTGTTGCAGTCATGGGCGGCAAACAAGTCGCCATTTTGGCGCCAACCACCCTACTAGCTGAGCAACATGTGGCTACCTGGAAAGATCGATTTGCCGATTGGCCGGTCCGCATTGTTGAATTGTCACGCTTTAAAACAACCAAGGAAATTAATGCAGCCCTAGAGGCCATTGCCAAAGGTGATGCAGACATCATTATTGGCACACATAAGTTACTTTCCAAGGAGACGCAATTTGCCAATCTTGGCCTAGTGATTGTGGACGAGGAGCATCGCTTTGGAGTACGGCAAAAAGATGCTCTTAAGGCATTGCGTGCTGAAGTCGATATTCTGACGCTAACTGCTACGCCCATCCCAAGAACCTTGGGCATGGCTATGGAAGGATTACGTGAGTTCTCTATTATTGCCACTGCCCCTCAGAAACGTTTGGCAATTAAGACCTTTGTTCGTCGAGAGGGAGATGGCGTTATTCGTGAGGCCGTGCTTCGTGAAATTAAACGTGGCGGCCAGGTCTACTTCCTGCATAACGAAGTTGAAACGATTCAGAATCGCAAGCATGCTTTACAAGAGCTGATTCCGGAGGCACGTATTAGTGTTGCGCACGGACAGATGCATGAACGCGAGCTGGAATCTGTCATGCGTGAATTTGTTACCCAGCGTACCAATATTTTGCTGTGTACCACGATTATTGAGACTGGCATTGACGTACCCACAGCTAACACCATCATCATGCACCGCGCCGATAAGTTTGGTTTAGCTCAATTACACCAACTGCGTGGCCGTGTAGGTCGCTCACATCACCAAGCCTATGCTTATTTACTAGTGCCAGATCCTGAGGCACTCAGTAAGCAAGCGCAGTTGCGTCTTAATGCCATTCAAGCCATGGAAGAGCTGGGCTCTGGCTTCTATTTAGCTATGCATGATCTAGAAATTCGGGGTGCTGGTGAGGTCCTAGGCGACAAACAATCCGGTGAAATTCATGAGATTGGCTTCCAGCTGTATACCGAGATGCTTAATCGTGCTGTTAAGTCCCTGCGCAGTGGGAAGGAGCCTGATTTACTTTCACCATTGCAAGCAACCACCGATGTCAATCTTGGCGTTCCCGCCCTATTTCCAGAGGACTACTGCCCTGACGTTCACGAGCGCCTATCCTTATACAAGCGGTTTGCTGGTACAAATGATTTTTCTGAGCTCATGGGGTTGCGTGAAGAATTGGTTGATCGTTTCGGCGACCTTCCCGATCAAGCTAAATCGTTTTATGAGACCCATCGTCTACGTTTAGAGATGACCGGCTTTGGAATTAAAAAGATTGATGCCACACCTGCATCTATTCAGATTCAATTTATCCCAAATCCACCGATTGACCCAATGAAGATTATTCAGCTTATCCAGTCCTCTAAGCATATTCAACTTAATGGCCAAGATAAGCTTAAGGTGCTTCCTCAAAAAGACCGTGAATTCGAGAAGTTAGAACAACGTCTTGACGCTATACGCAATATCTTGCGACGCCTCAACGATTCTGCAGTATTGAGCTCTGCAAAAGTAAACTAACAATCCGATATTATTAAGACATGCCCAATTACCAAGTTCTTGTTGCCCTGTCTAGAGAGCCTATTGCTGATAAGCTCGTATTTTCATTAAAAGATCAGGCCTTAAAGTTTGGCATTTCACTGCACTCTAGCGGCGGCCAAACCAGCAACGGGAGCTATTACTCCGAGCGTTTTGAATCAAGTGCCCATCTGGATACAACTCAACGTGAGCAACTGCGAACTATTGCAGCAAGCTTTAATGCCGATCTGTGCTTTCTAAAGCCAAATCTATTGCCACAAGACATTCGTGTACTAGCAATGGATATGGATTCAACGTTGATTAATATTGAATGCATTGATGAGATTGCTGATTTCACAGGCAAGAAGTCCGCTGTAGCTGAAATTACCGAAGCTACTATGCGTGGTGAAATCAAAGACTTTAAAGAAAGTTTAAGAAGGCGAGTTGCTCTTTTAGAAGGCGTACATGCTGATGCACTTGAATCTGTTTATCGAGAGCGCTTACGACCCAACCCAGGAGCAGTAGAACTTTTAGCCGGGGCTCATGAACGTGGTTTGTACACCCTGCTTGTCTCAGGCGGCTTTACTTTCTTTACTGAAAAATTACGTCAAGAGCTTGGCTTCAAGCAATCTCAGGCGAATACGCTAGAAATCATCGATGGCAAGCTTACCGGCAAGGTTCTTGGCGACATTGTCGATGGCGCAGCGAAGGCCGCCCATCTAGACGAAGCTTGTGCTCGCCTTGGCTGCACAAAAGCGAATGCCATCACCATGGGTGATGGTGCCAATGATCTGATAATGATGAATGGCTCAGGCATCAGCGTTGCTTACCAAGCAAAGCCTGTTGTCAAAGAAAAAGCCGACGCGGCTTTTGACCGAGTCGGCTTAGATGCTGCTTTACTACTGATCTCTTAAGCTTTTACCCAAGAGATCAGGGTAATTGTTGCGCGCGTTGCTCTTACAGGCGTTCAAAAATAGTAGCAATACCTTGTCCACCACCAATACACATTGTTACCAAAGCATATTTACCTTGAACGCGGTGTAACTCATGGATTGCCTTAGTAGCAATCGCAGCGCCAGAACAGCCAATTGGGTGACCCAAAGCGATTGCACCACCGTTGACGTTAGTCTTGGCTGGATCTAAACCCAAACCTTTAGTAACAGCCAACGCTTGTGCAGCAAAAGCCTCGTTAGACTCAATTACGTCCATTTGATCCAATTTCAGACCGGCGCGCTCAAGAGCTAATTTGGTTGCAGGAATTGGGCCTTCACCCATGATGTGGTTTGGAACACCAGCAACTGCATAAGACACCAAGCGAGCGATAGGCTTATGACCGGCTTTCTTTGCAGTTTCAGCATCAGCCAATACAAAGAATGCGGCACCATCATTAATACCCGATGCATTACCAGCCGTTACGGAACCACCCTCTTTTTTGAACACTGCCTTCATCTTGGCAAGCGTTTCCATCGTAGTTTCAGGCTTCACATGCTCATCGGTATCAAACACTACATCACCCTTACGAGTTTTAATAGTGATTGGCACGATCTGAGATTTAAAGCGACCTTCTTTAATTGCATTGGCAGCACGACGATGAGATTCCATGGCTAGAGCATCTTGCTCATCACGTGTTAACTTCCATTTTTCAACGAGATTTTCTGCTGTAACGCCCATATGACCAACACCAAATGGGTCAGTCAAAATACCAACCATCAAGTCGATCATTTTGGTATCGCCCATGCGTGCACCACTTCGCATCGCTGGAGAGCCATACATGCCGCGGGACATAACTTCAACGCCACCGCCAACACCATAGTCACAATCACCCAACATAATTTGCTGTGCAGTTGTAACGATTGCTTGCAAGCCAGAGCTACACAAACGATTTAATGCCATTGCCACTGATTCCATTGGCAGGCCAGCCTGGATAGATGCAACCCGTGCTACATAACCATAGCGGCTATCTGTAGGAATGGTGTTGCCCACAGTAATGTAATTAATCAAAGCAGGATCTACGCCTGAACGTGCTACCGCCTCTTTCATCACGATACCGCCGAGCTCGGAAGGCTCAAAACTACTGAGAGCGCCATTAAAGGTGCCAATTGCGGAACGAACTGCACTTAAGACAACGACATCACGACTCATATCAATCCCCTTTGCTAAGCCCAATTATTAGGCTGACTTTGTACTAAATAAGTAATCCAGCTATCAGTTTTATTGCATTCGTCAAGTTTCGGCTATTAGGTCATGCCCTTGGGAGCTAATCACAGTAGCCTTGATGATTTCACCGGCACGATAGCGCTTAGAGGGCTTGCTAGGAGGCAAAACCCTAACTAGACCATCAATTTCTGGGGCATCGCCAATCGTTCTGCCAATTCCGCCAGACTCATCTACCCGATCAATGATGACCTGAACACGCTTGCCTATTTTTTTAGCAAGTCGTTTTATGGAAATATCTTCGGCTTTAGCCATAAACCTGGCGCGCCGCTCTTCTCTAATTTCAGAAGGAATTGGGTTATCCAATTGGTTTGCTGTAGCACCCTCAACGGGTGAGTATGCAAAACAGCCAGCGCGATCAATTTGCGCCTCATCCAAGAAATTAAGAAGGTGTTCAAACTCCTCTTCGGTCTCTCCAGGGAAGCCTGCAATAAAGGTACTGCGAATAACCAAATCAGGACAAGCATCGCGCCACGCCAAGATACGCTCCAAGTTCTTCTCACCACTCGCAGGGCGCTTCATGCGCTTAAGGACATCTGGGTGGGAATGCTGCAATGGAATGTCCAGGTACGGTAGAACACCATAACCATTTTCCGAAAACTCGGCCATCAAAGGCAACACATCATCCACATGCGGGTAGGGATAAACATAATGCAATCGCACCCAAGCCTGATGCTCGCGAGCAATTTGATTTAAAGCATTTACCAAATCAAACATTTTCGTTTTGATAGGTTTGCCATCCCAAAAGCCAGTGCGATATTGAATATCAACACCATAGGCGCTGGTGTCTTGTGAAACAACTAGTAACTCTTTTACGCCAGACTCAAACAATCTTTTAGCCTCAAGCAACACTTCACCAATCGGCCGTGAAACTAAATCACCACGCATATTGGGAATGATGCAGAAAGTACAACGATGGTTGCAGCCTTCACTAATTTTGAGGTAGGCGTAATGCTTTGGTGTCAGTTTGACGCCAGCCGGGGGAACTAAATCAGTGAATGGATCATGCGGTTTAGGTAGATGCAAATGAATGGCTTGCATTACCTCGTCGGTAGCATGAGGCCCTGTAACGGCGAGGACTTTGGGGTGAATGCTCGAGATAAGATCATTGCCGTCGGCATTTTTTCTGGCGCCTAGACAACCAGTCACAATGACTTTGCCATTTTCAGCGAGAGCCTCGCCAATAGCCGAAAGACTCTCCTCTACGGCTGAGTCAATGAAGCCACAGGTATTCACAACTACAAGATCGGCTCCAGAGTAATCCTTGGCGGTCTCATATCCCTCAGCGCTCAATTGCGTCAGGATAAGTTCAGAGTCTACAAGTGCCTTAGGGCACCCTAAGGATACAAATCCAATTTTCCCGGCCACAACTATTCTTTTTCAGGTTTATTGGACTGAGGGGTAAATGGAAAATTTCCAAAGATATTCTGTGAGCCTTGTACCTGCTCTTGCATTTTGATAAAGAGATCTTTGCTTTGCTCCATGTAGTTACCCATCAAGCCTTGCATCAGCGGGTTTTGGAGATTCATCATTTGTGACCAAGCCTCTGGCGTACTACCAGCACCAAGACCCTTCGTTTGATCACCAAGCTTATTGTGGATATCTACAAACGATTGCATGGTCTTTTCAAGATAATTTCCCATCAAACCTTGCATGGAGTTTCCATAAAAGCGAATGATTTGAGAGAGCATTTGTGAAGAGAACACTGGTGCGCCACCAGCCTCTTCCTCAAGAATGATTTGCAGCAAGATGTTGCGCGTTAAATCTTCTTCAGTTTTAGCATCGACCACTTTGAATACTTCATTGGCCATAACTAAGTTTTTGATGTCAGATAGGGTGACATATGTACTTGTCTGGGTATCGTAGAGACGACGATTCGGATACTTCTTGATGAGCCGATCTTCGCCAGCTCGTTTAGCGCGGGTAACCATGTATTTTCCTTACTATTTACTGCATCGCAACATCAGCGTAGTTTAGCCTTAAGTTGACCAAAAGGTAAATACGCTGTGTTGCGTACTGCATGTACTTCAAATACTGAATTAATTGTTGCAGTGCAATATTAACCAGTGTGGATACCGCCGTTTAAGGAAAAGTCTGCACCAGTTGCATAGCCACCATCTTCAGAAGCAATCCAGCAGCAGATAGAGGCTATCTCTTCGGGAGTGCCTAAGCGTTTTACTGGAATGCCAGAAACAATCTTTTCGAGTACGTCTTCGCGGATGGCTTTAACCATATCAGTGCCGATATAGCCAGGGGATACCGTATTTACAGTAACGCCCTTAGTCGCAACTTCTTGAGCTAGGGCCATAGTAAAGCCGTGCAGACCTGCCTTTGCAGTCGAATAGTTCGCCTGACCAAACTGGCCTTTTTGACCGTTTACAGAAGAAATATTAATAATCCGACCCCAGTTGTTTTCAACCATGCCATCAATCACTTGTTTGGTAACGTTAAACAAGGAGTTCAGGTTGGTATCAATAACCGCTTTCCAGGCATCTGGAGTCATTTTGCGGAAAACGCTGTCGCGGGTAATGCCGGCGTTATTAACCAATACATCTACACGACCTACTTCCGCCTTAACCTTCTCAAAGGCTGCAACCGTACTGTCCCAATCGGAAACATTACCCTCAGAGGCGATAAAGTCATAACCCAAGGCTTTTTGCTCGCCAATCCAGCGATCTTTACGCGGAGAATTTGGACCGCAGCCTGCAATCACTTTAAAGCCATCTTTAGCCAGACGTTGACAGATAGCGGTACCAATACCACCCATACCACCAGTTACATATGCGACTTTTTGAGACATTACTTTCCCCTTTTTAAAACCTTCGTTAATTGTTATTTGAGTCCTGGCGTTGCTTTTTCTTTTACATACACGCCAGGTGCTGCTTCCATTTTTTTGTATTTAGTATTTCCAAAAGTAGTACTTGCTGGTTTCTTTTCGCCACCAAATTGCGCAAGCCATTTGGTGTAATCAGGCCACCAACTTCCTGGAATTTGTTTTGCGCCTTCTAGCCATTCCTGAGCTGCTGGAGCAATCTTGTTATTTTCAAAGTAATAACGCTTATTTTTTGCCGGAGGATTGATCACCCCGGCAATATGTCCAGAAGCGCCTAATACGAAACGATTTTTACCTTTCAGAAGATGAGTCGATTCGTAAGCAGACCTCCAAGGAACAATGTGATCTTCTTGGGATGCATATAAATATGCGGGGCAATTGATTTTTCCGAGATCTACTTTTTCACCGCAAATTTTTACTTTGCCAGGCTTGACTAAATCATTTTGCAAATAAGTGTGGCGCAGATACCAGCAGTACATTGCACCAGGAAGATTGGTGGAGTCGCCGTTCCAATACAGTAAATCAAATGGGGGTGGCGAGTTGCCTTTGAGATAGTTCTCCACTACGTAGTTCCATACCAAATCATTGGGTCGCAAGAATGAAAAGGTGTTGCCTAAATCGAGGCCTGACATCATGCCGTACTTACCGCCTTTACCGCCAATAGAGTTCTCGCGCATCTCCACCATACCTTCATCGATAAAGACATCGAGAATTCCGGTATCCGTGAAATCCAATAAGGTGGTTAGGAGTGTCAAGCTTGCTGCTGGATGCTCGTCTCGGGCTGCCAGCACGGCCAATGCAGAGCTGGTTAAGGTTCCGCCAACGCAGAACCCTAAGATATTAATTTGCTTGGTATCGCCAATTTCTTTTACGACTTCAATTGCTTTGATAACACCCTTACCTACGTAATCATCCCAGCTCACTTGAGCCATGGAAGCATCTGGGTTCTTCCAGGAAACCAAGAACACGGTATGCCCTTGACTCACCATATGACGAACTACGGAGTTGTCAGGTTGTAAATCGAGAATGTAATACTTATTGATGCATGGTGGCACCATTAAATAAGGGCGTTCAAATACTTGCTCTGTTAATGGCGTGTATTGAATTAGCTCGAATAACTCATTACGAAATACCACATGACCTTCTGTAGTGGCAATATTTTTGCCCACTTCAAAAGCAGATTCATCTGTTTGAGAGACCTTACCTTTTTTCATATCTCCCAACAAATTCACAATCCCTTTTTGAATAGATTGCCCTTGGGAGCTAATAATGCTTTCCAATACTTCTGGATTAGTCGCTATAAAGTTTGATGGCGAAAGCGCATCAATCATTTGCTCAGTAGTAAACAGAATTTTTTGCTTTTGCTTCTCATCTGCATCTACTGCGTTGGCCAATGCCATCAGATGTTTAGAGTTAAGCAAATAGGTTGCAGCAATCACTTTGCTCCAGGATGAGTGCCAAGCCTTCCCCGCAAAACGGCGATCTTTAACTTCAATGGCCTCAGGGTTAGTGGCAATGTGTGCCAACTCCGTGAAATATTCTTTCTGGATTTCAGATAAACGCTCTGGCGGAATGAGCGCCATATGATGCGGTGCCAAAGATGGTGTTGCACCGGTATTCATGCCTGCAAACATAGTAGTCTCTTCAATTAATTAGAGACATTCTCCGCCCTTTAGCACTATAGAGTTATACGCAATAACCCTAGCTTGGTGCACGGGCTAGTACTAACCCGCATGCTTTTGTGCACAAGCTATTTTTCAATCCAGATAGCTGAGGCAAATCTTCCAGTCTTGCCATCACGACGGTAAGAAAAAAACTGGTGCTGATCTCGAACAGTGCAGTATTCGCCACCGAAAATCATTTTTACGTCACAAGCCTCTAAACGTGCTCGTGCCAACAGGTAGATATCTGCAAGAAACTTTCCAGGTTTATGAGGTATTTCTGTGAATGCATTTTTTGGAACAGGAAAGCCGGAATCTTGAAATGACTTCACAACATCCTCTCCAACCTCAAATGATTCAGGTCCAATTGCTGGTCCTAGCCAAGCCATGAAGTCTGCCGCAGTGGATCCATCAGAAATTTTGAGCAACTCAGTAATCGTATTTTCCAGAATTCCAGCACAAAGACCCCTCCAGCCAGCATGTGCAGCACCAACGGCAGTCCCTTTGGAGTTAGTAAATAACACTGGCAAGCAGTCTGCCGTCATGATGACCAAGACCTCTTCAAGAGCATTAGTAACCGAGGCATCAGCCTCAATTGCCAGCCCCCGGTTTAAGTCTCGACTTTTCGGAGTGCTTACTGTTGTTTGGTGAGTCTGCTTTAACCAGATAGGCTCACCCGGCATGTCTTTAGTAAAAATAGCTCTATTGGCCAAAACATCTTCAACGCGGTCGCCCACATGATCGCCCAGATTTAGAGAATCATATGGAGCTTGACTTACCCCGCCTAACCTTGTGCTGACTGCTGTGCGCACCGACTTTGGGGCGGGCCATTGAGGAGCAACCAATCTCATCAGCGTGCCTCATTTTCAATAGAGGCCAACACAACAGATTCTTTCGGAAGAACTTCGTCACTCATTCCAACTTGCGGTAATAAGTCCAATAAATCCTGTGGTGGCAAGCGGAACCAAGTCATCAACTCATGTTTCACCGGATGTTGAAGACTTAAAGCAAAGGCATGTAAGGCCTGGCGATTAAATGACAGATTTTTAGCTACACCCGGAACCTTTTTGCGGTAGACCGGATCGCCCACCAATGGAAAACCGAGTGATTCAAGATGAACACGAATCTGATGCGTGCGCCCTGTTTCCAGGCGACACTCTAACAATGTGACAGCAGCCTCTCCAACCAAACCCTTGGCTAAGCGTCGAAATAAAGTAGCTGCTGGTTTTCCTTGGGGACTGCCTGCGGACATCTTTAGGCGATCTCGCTGATCACGCCCAACCGAAGCCAGGACTTTGCCTTGACTGGGGGCATCACCCCACACCCAAGCCAAATAGCGACGTCCCACCGTTCTTTCTTGAAGTTGACGTACTAGGGAGGTTTGGGCTTGAGATGTTCTCGCCACGACCATGAGGCCTGAAGTGTCCTTATCCAGGCGATGCACTATTCCCGCCCTGGGGAGAGATTTGAGCTCAGGATAATAAAATAAGAGGCCATTTAACAGGGTTCCGGACCAATTTCCCGCTGCTGGGTGTACCACGAGGCCAGGCGGCTTATTGACCACAATGATGTCCTCATCCTCGTAGACCACATCCAGGGGAATATCTTCAGGGTTGAAGGCAAACTGCTCGGGCATTTCCTGTGGGAAAACCTTAACACTCTCGCCGCCATGGAGCAAATAACGGGCTTTAGTAACCTTTCCATCGACCATAACGGCGCCAGCTTCAACCCAAGCCTTAAGGCGATTACGTGAATAATCAGGCAAAGACCCTGCTAGCACCTTGTCCAAGCGCTCGCCAGCCATCTCCAAAGGGATATCTAGGGAGATGAAATCCTCATCATCGATATAATCAATGGGATTCGATTCAGGAGTTTCCGGCAATGCCACGCTTAGAGAGCCTTTCAGTTATGTCCGACGTAATATCAGACGCCAGTTTAAGGCTTGCTGGGAATTCTTCCTCACAAAAAAAGAGCTTCCATATAAGTGGCACTCCTTTTGCCCTGCTTTTAGCCTTCGTGTTCGCATTAATGCTTTTGGGTGGATGCGCAGGTAGCGATGGCAGCAAAGATGACACAGACATCTGGTCAGAGGCAAAACTCTATTCTGAAGCCACTGACAAACTCAATGATGCTGACTTTGCTAAGTGCGGCAAGTACTTTGAAAAATTAGAGGCACGCTTTCCTTTCGGTCCCTATTCACAACAAGCACAAATTAACTCTGCTTATTGCTACTGGAAAGCGCAAGAACAAACTCAAGCACTGGTTGCGATTGATCGCTTTATTAAATTACATCAAGGTAGCGAAAGTCTAGATTACGCTTATTACTTAAAAGGACTCATTACCTTTAATGATGACTTGGGATGGCTTGGCAATTTTACTGGCCAGGACCTCAGTGAGCGAGACCCTAAAGCTGCTAAAGAAGCTTTTGAGTCGTTCAAAGTAGTAGTGGATCGTTTCCCAGACAGCAAGTACGCTCCAGATGCATTAGATCGCATGCGCTATATAGTGAATTCTCTTGCTGAGGCGGATGTGATTGTTGCGCGCTTTTATTATCAACGTGGTGCCTATCTGGCCGCAGCCAATCGCGCTCAGCTAGTTATACGTGATTACGATCGCGCACCTGCAGTTGAAGAGGCGCTCTACATTCTCACCAAGTCTTATGAGAAGCTCGGCATGGTTGAACTAAGCAATGATTCAGCCCGCGTCTTCAAATTAAACTTCCCAGACAGTCAAATGATGATCACCGGTCAACGTGTTCAAAAAGAACGCAGATGGTGGCAGTTCTGGAATAAGTAAGATTGTTTCAATATCAACAAAAATCCTCCGCTGTGGAGGATTTTTTATTTACTGGCTTGGCATTTTCTTTATCTACTGGATCTCAACAGGAACCCTAGGCGCCACAGCACAAAGCAACTCATAACCAATGGTTCCACTCATTTGCGCCACATCATCGACTGGAACTTTGTCACCCCAGAGTTGAACTACGCTACCGATGCCTGCATTTGGCGCATTGCTTAAATCAATCGCCAGCATATCCATAGAGACTCTTCCAACCAGAGGGCAAATGATCCCATGATTACGATTGCCAACCCAAACTGGCGTGCCATCTTTAGCATGACGTGGATACCCATCAGCATAGCCACAAGCCACAATGCCGATACGCATGGCATTAGGTGCCTCATAACGACCGCCGTAACCAATGCGATCCCCTTTTTGAAGTTCTTGAATATCAATAATTTCACTATGAAGTTGCATGACCGCCCTGAGATTGGCATGCTCAATATCAGCATGCAGTCCTGTTGGTGATGCGCCATAGAGCATGATGCCTGGGCGCACCCAATCGCCTAAGGCGTTGCGATGCCACAAAATAGCTGCAGAGTTTGCTAGTGATGTTGCACCTTCTAGACCAGCAATCGTTTCATTAAATAATTCTTGTTGACCGCCAACTGAAGGTAACTGATCTACTTGATCGGCATTGGCAAAATGGGTCATGTGGTTCATGTGATAACCAGTTGCATGCAAGCGATGAAAAACAGTTCGATATATTTCGGGCTTAAATCCCAAGCGATTCATACCGGTATTCATCTTTAGAAAGACACTTAAAGGCTTATGGTTTTTACCTTTAAATCGCTCCAGCCAATCTACTTGAGCATCACAGTGGACCACGAGGTCGCATGCTAAATCTTCCGCTCGGCTTAGCTCATTTTCATGAAATAAACCCTCTAAAAGGAGGATGCGCCCTTGCCAGCCGTGCTCCCTTAACCAGGCAGCATCCTGTATATCTAACAAGGCAAAGCCATCCGTAGAGGACAGCCCCTTTAATGCAGCCTCAAAACAATGACCATAGGCTCGAGCTTTGATGACAGACCAGATTTTGGATTCTGGCGCCAATTCCCGAACTCGGTTTAAATTATGCCGAAAGGCGGCAGTATCAATAGATGCCAAAATTGGTCTATTAATCAGGCCGTTAGCTGAATCACCCATTTTCACCCCTCCTTTCATGCTTTAATTGCAGTAATGACTAGATTGTACGAATGAACCGTAGCTTTTACATCATTATGGCGGCGCAATTTTTTTCGTCGCTTGCCGATAATGCTCTCCTAATTGCCGCTATTGCGCTCTTGGCCCAGCTTCAAGCTCCGGCCTGGATGACGCCGTTGCTCAAATTGTTCTTTGTATTGTCCTACGTTCTTCTAGCAGCCTTTGTTGGAGCCTTTGCAGACTCCCGACCCAAGGGTAATGTCATGTTTATTACCAATACCATTAAGTTTGTTGGCTGCGTGACCATGTTGTTCGGTAGCCATCCTTTAATGGCCTATGCCATCGTCGGCCTAGGTGCCGCTGCTTACTCGCCAGCTAAATACGGGATTCTGACCGAACTTCTACCTCCTGAAAAATTAGTTGCAGCCAATGGTTGGATCGAGGGATTAACGGTAAGCTCAATCATTTTAGGCACCGTTTTAGGTGGCGTACTGATTAGTAGCACGGTATCTCAAAGCCTCTTGGCCCTAGACATGCCTACATTTGATACTGGCATTGATACGCCAGCCGAGTCGGCAATTCTGATCATCATGATGATTTATGTTGTTGCCGCACTCATCAACCTAAAGATTCCAGATACTGGCGCACGTTACGTTTCCCAGAAAACCAATCCAATTGAATTGGTCAAAGACTTTGCCATTTGCTTTAAGACGCTCTGGAATGATCGCTTAGGTCAAATCTCCCTAGCGGTAACAACCTTGTTTTGGGGTGCTGGTGCAACTCTTCAATTCATTGTCATTAAGTGGGCGCAAGTGGCTTTGCATATGAACCTATCCCAGGGGGCTATTTTGCAGGCCATTTCCGCTGTAGGTGTTGCCGGTGGCGCTGTTTATGCGGCTTGGCGCATTCCGCTTCGTAAATCCTTAACGGTATTGCCCTATGGCATTGCTATGGGCCTGGTGGTCTGCGTCATGGCAGCCTATAACTCAGACATGCTTCCCGATACAAGTATCCTTACAGTGGGTAAGTTTCAGATATCCCTGAACTTATTGCCTGCTTATTTTTTATTAGTTCTAGTAGGTTGGTTGGCGGGTTACTTTGTAGTGCCAATGAATGCCTTGTTGCAACATCGTGGCCACGTTTTGATGTCTGCAGGTCACTCCATTGCAGTACAGAACTTTAACGAGAACATTTCTGTTTTAGTGATGTTGTTAGTTTATTCTCTGCTGATCTGGCTGGATATACCAGTTCAATTTGTAATCATCGGATTTGGTTTGATTGTTAGCCTAATTATGTGGCTAGTCATCAAACGCCACGCCAGGAATCAAGCGGAGTATGACTCCATGCACCTGATCGGCGAACATAAGCAATAGGCTTGCTTATGCTTACATCAACTGTTTTGCAGAACAGATCTCGCTAACAACAGATCCTGCCAGAGCAACGCTTTATCGTTTGGTTTTGCAAGTACTTGATTGAGTTCAAAAGTAGCAATCACTGGAATCTCTTCCTCATTGCCAGTATTTAAAGCTAAAACCGTTTCGCGCAACTGCGGCAATGGATCCCTTTCTCCAGTGATTTTTTGAGCAGTAGGTCCACCGAAGGCAATTGCTACAACAGGCATTTCAGGGGCGCTCAACTGACTCAGACTCTGACTTGGATTTTTCCAAGCCCACTCATTTTTAGCCAGCCCCAATACACGAATCATATTTTGGAACAAGATTTGCGCATCGCCCTGTGGTTCGTTACCAAAAAACCACCACATTCCATAGCTAATTCTTGGGGTTGAATGTGCAACTTCAGTAGAGGCTTGAGCGTTAGTCTGTTCGGATACTAAGGCTGTCGCTTGTACAACATCCCGGGAAGTCCATTCGGTGATGCCCATTTCTTTTAAGAAGGCTGAATGTGTATTGGTCATGGCTCTAGCTTAATCGATTTGGCCATAACGAGCGCATCCTCACGAGATCCAGTCTCCAGATTTGCTGGGTAGTAGTTTTTACGAACACCGATTTGTTCGTACCCCAATTTTTGATAGAGCGATACCGCAGCTAAATTGGTTGGCCTTACCTCCAAAATAATGCGGGGCATTTTTTGTTGGGCTGCCACACCCTCAATCGCAGCCATCATTCTTTGGCCCAAACCAAGTTTACGCAAATGGGGCGACACCGTAATATTGAGCAGGTGTAACTCATCTACCGCAGGAAAGAGAATGCAGTACGCCCAAAGCACTGCTGGATCCAAATAACTACCCTTTACCATTTGGTCTACTTGCGGGCGAATGCAATAGGCCCAATGTCCAGCAGCCAAAGAATCAGAAAAATTACCCTTTGTCCAAGGGTGAATGTGCGAGACGGACTCTATCTTGAGAACTTCATCCAAGTCGGCAGCTTGCATTGGCATGAACGAGAGCTCTGCAGCCCCTTTCCCAGGGGAACTATCGGACATTACCTCATCCTCCCTTCGCGCTCTGCAGTAGTAAATGCCACTTTATTCCGCACATACATTGGCTCAAGCAGTCGAACACCTTCCTGCAAACCTTCTTTAAACGATTGTTTAGCACACTCTAAAACACCCAATGCAGAGATTGAAATCTCGACATCCTTTAGGCCATCAAATATCGGCATACGACTGCTGTAAGCATTTAAAGCGCTGCCAGCTATGAGTTGCACGCCATCTAAGTTAAGCTCTTCAGGCTTTGTAAGGTGGATATCACCCACGCGTTTTGATAATTGAGTGGCCTGAGACTCATAGTTCGCCCAATAAATCTCTTCCATGCGTGCATCAATGGCAATCATGAAGCGTTGGGGCTTTGTTTTTTTGTATGTGTCAGTACTTGTGATTTGCGCAGCTATTGCATCTAAGCTACAAACTGATATGACTGGCAGATTGTTTGAAATAGCGAGGCCCTGCACTACCGCTACACCCAATCTAACTCCCGTGAATGCGCCTGGTCCAATACCAACGGCAATAGCATCAAGATCTTTTAAAGACAGTTTTGCATTAGCTAGTAGTGACTCAACCCAGGGCAATAGCAGTTGGCTGGCGCCCGCTGAAACAGCTTCATGCCTGAACTCTGGTGCTTTATCACCTAAAGATAAAGCCACCGAACACCACGCTGAAGAGGTGTCGATGGCCAATATATTTGCCAATTTGAACCCTATTTGCTAATTACAAAACCAAATTATGAACTCAATCCAGCAATCACCTCGGGTGGCGCTTGTACCAACTCAATGAGCACCCCTTCACCGCTTATTGGGAACTCGTCATTCCCCTTGGGATGGACAAAGGTGATGTCGTAGCCAGCAGCACCCTTGCGGATACCACCTGGAGCGAATCGCAAGCCATTAGCTGAGAGCCACTCGACCGCTTTAGGCAAGTCATCCACCCATAAACCAATATGATTTAAAGGTGTTTGATGTACAGCTGGTTTCTTTTCAATATCAAATGGCTGCATCAGATCGACTTCAATCTCATGGGCACCAGAACCAATCGCACAAATATCTTCATCCACGTTTTCACGCTCAGAGACAAAAGTACTTTTGTATTCAAATCCGAGCATATCAACCCACAACTTCTTAAGTCGATCTTTATTTTCAGCGCCTATAGCGATTTGCTGAATACCTAAAATCTTAAATGGCTTTGTGCTCATAGTCATTTACCTATTTATTCAAAGCGAATAATCAATTGATCCACCGCCAAGCTATCGCCCTCTTTAGCGCAGATTTCAGCAACTACACCATCTTGCATAGCGGATAGCGTATTTTCCATCTTCATCGCTTCAATTGAGGCTAGTTTCTGACCTGCTGTAACCGCTTCACCAGCCTTGACAGCAATTTTTGTGAGCAGCCCTGGCATTGGAGACATCACTAATTTAGAAGTATCTGGCGGCAACTTGACAGGCATACGACGTTGTAACTCTGCACCCAAGGGGCTCAGAACCATACATTCGTAATGAGCGCCATCAAGAATTAACAGATACTTAACGCCACGACGCTCTACTTGTGCAGTAATCTTGTGCGTACCGTTAATGGTCGCATGCAGACAGATCTGCCCGGGACGCCAGTCACTCACAATGTCATAAAGACTCACACCATCAGTCTCATCGATGTAGACGGAATAGATGCCGTCTTTCAGCTCAACCCGAATAGGCACTTCATAAGGATCATTCATGGAGCCGGTTTTTTTGCCAGTAACCACTACAAATTTCTTTGCAATGATCATTTCATGGCCAGCTAATTGACCATCAATCATCTTGATATGCTCAAGATAGCGATAGCGCATAAACGCGGCTAATGCTGCCAAACGCTTCGGATCAGCGGGCTGTACAGAATCCTTTTTAAAGCCCTCTGGATACTCTTCAGCGATAAAGCCAGTTGTAAAGTCGCCATTTACAAAGCGAGGGTGTTGCAATAGGGCCGCTTGAAATGGAATATTGGAGTGAATGCCGCGAATCACAAAATCATTCAATGCTGCGCGCATCTTTTCAATTGCTTCCGTACGATCCTTGCCGTGAACAATCAATTTAGCAATCATTGAGTCGTAGTACATCGGAATTTCACCGCCCTCATACACGCCAGTATCTACACGCACTCCGTTAATAGCCTCTGGTGGACGGTACTTCACTAGACGGCCAGTTGAAGGTAGGAAGTTGCGGAATGGATCATCAGCGTTGATACGGCACTCCATCGACCAACCATCCAACTTCACATCTTCTTGCTTGAATGCCAACTTCTCGCCTGCAGCTACCCGAATCATCTGCTCGACCAAGTCAAGGCCAGTAATACTTTCGGTCACTGGATGCTCAACCTGCAAACGGGTATTCATTTCTAGGAAATAGAAAGACTTATCTTTACCAACCACAAACTCCACTGTGCCGGCGGATTGGTAGTTCACAGCTTTTGCCAATGCAACCGCTTGTTCGCCCATCGCTTTACGAGTCGCCGGATCGATAAAAGGTGAAGGCGCTTCTTCAATGACTTTTTGATGACGGCGCTGAATGGAGCAATCGCGCTCATTGAGATAAACTACATTGCCAAATGAGTCGCCTAAAACCTGAATCTCAATATGACGCGGGCCTTCAACAAACTTCTCAATAAAAATACGATCGTCACCGAAGCTGTTCATCGCTTCCGTTTTGCAGGCTGCAAAACCTTCGGCAGCTTCTTTGTCGTTAAATGCAACGCGCAAGCCCTTACCACCACCGCCTGCCGAAGCTTTAATCATGACAGGATAGCCAATGCCTTGAGCAATTTTGACCGCTTCTTCAGTGGTATCAATGGCCTCGTTATAACCAGGAATCGTATTCACCTTAGCTTCTAACGCAAGCTTCTTGGAGGCAATCTTGTCACCCATAGCAGCGATCGATTGATGCTTAGGGCCAATAAAGACAATGCCTTCTTCTTCGCAACGCTTAGCAAACTGCTCGTTCTCCGATAAGAAGCCGTAGCCAGGATGAACCGCTTCAGCGCCGGTATCTTTGCAGGCCTGAATAATTCGGTCCATTACTAAGTAGGATTCACGCGAAGGTGCCGGTCCGATGCAAACAGCCTCATCTGCCAGTTGAACGTGACGCGCTTCTTTATCGGCCTCTGAGTAAACGGCTACAGTCTTGATGCCCATTTTTTTAGCGGTCATCATCACACGGCAAGCAATCTCACCGCGGTTAGCAATTAAAATTTTCTTAAACATTTTCGTAGTCATAATTTATCAGCGCCTTTACAGAGGAATATTGCCGTGTTTACGCGCAGGATTCTTCAAGTCTTTGTCTTTGAGCATCGCTAGTGAACGAGCAATCCGTTTACGGGTCTCATGCGGGAGAATGACGTCATCGATGTAACCGCGACGACCTGCCACAAAAGGGTTGGCAAACTTCGACTTGTACTCAGCTTCACGTGCAGTGATTTTTTCTGGATCCGATTTCTCTTCACGGAAAATAATCTCAACAGCCCCCTTAGGACCCATTACTGCAATTTCTGCTGAAGGCCAGGCAAAGTTGACGTCACCACGTAAATGCTTAGAAGCCATCACATCATAGGCGCCACCATAAGCTTTACGAGTAATTAAAGTCACCTTGGGCACGGTGCAATCAGCGTACGCATAGAGCAATTTCGCACCATGTTTAATAATGCCGCCGTATTCTTGTGCAGTGCCAGGCATAAAGCCAGGAACGTCAACCAAAGTCACTACCGGAATATTGAAGGCATCGCAGAAGCGCACGAAACGCGCAGCCTTGATGGATGCCTTGATATCCAAACAACCAGCCAGAATCAGTGGTTGATTGGCAACAATCCCAATGGATCGACCTTCGATACGAGCAAAGCCAATCACGATATTTTTTGCGTAGTCAGGCTGTAATTCAAAGAATTCACCGTCGTCCACGATCTTCTCAATCAACTCTTTCATATCGTAAGGTTGATTGGGGTTGGATGGCACCAAGGTATCTAATGAAAAATCAGGCTCTTCAGTTCGGTTTGCACCTTTGATCAAAGGTGGTTTCTCACGGTTTGAGAGCGGTAAGTAGTTAAAGAAACGACGCAACATCATGATCGCATCAACATCGTTATCGAAAGCCAAATCGCAAACACCTGATACTGTTGAGTGAGTTACAGCACCACCTAATTCTTCAGCAGTAACATCTTCATGAGTAACGGTCTTCACTACTTCAGGGCCCGTCACAAACATGTAAGAACTATCTTTGACCATGAAAATGAAGTCGGTCAAGGCCGGGGAATATACGGCGCCACCAGCTGAAGGCCCCATGATCAGGGATATTTGCGGGATTACGCCGGATGCGGTTACATTGCGCTGAAAAATCTCTGCATAGCCGCCAAGCGAGGCAACACCCTCTTGAATACGCGCACCGCCAGAGTCATTGAGGCCAATTACAGGAGCGCCTACCTTGAGGGCTTGATCCATGATTTTGCAAATTTTTTCTGCATGGGCCTCTGATAAGGAGCCACCTAAAACGGTGAAGTCTTGAGAGAAAACAAACACAAGGCGGCCATTAATCATTCCATAACCAGTGACAACCCCATCGCCAGGAACAGTTTGATCGGCCATGCCAAAATCATGACAACGGTGCTCAACAAACATATCCCACTCTTCAAATGTGCCTGCATCAAGCAAAAGCTCAATACGCTCACGAGCAGTTAATTTGCCCTTCGCATGTTGAGCCTGGATGCGCTTTTGACCGCCACCCAATCGAGCAAGCTCACGCTTAGCTTCGAGTTGTTGAATGATTTCCTTCATTTCCTGCTCCTTAGAAAAATTCATGCCCCATGGCTTCCAGTAGTCGTCTTGCCGCTACTGAAGCTGCCATAGTTCCTTGGTTTACCTGTGCTGCCAAGCTTGGTAGAAGCGCTTGAACGGCTTCATTACTACGAAATGCATTTTTTAATCCTGCATCGATGCGATCCCACATCCATGCACCTGATTGCTCTTTACGACGAGAGTCAAATTTCCCATTGGCCTTTTGGAGAGATTCAAAATGAGATACCTTTTCCCATAACTCCGGAACGCCGTTACCCTCTAAGGCACTTAAGGTCATGACTTGTGGGTGCCAAAATTCTTTGTCATGGGATGCATGATCTGGATTGCCTTGGAAACCAAGCAGTCGTAATGAGCTGGTAATAAATAACTGAGCGCGCATTGCAGCATCAGGATCAATGTCTACTTTATTGATGACGATCAGATCGGCAATTTCCATCACACCTTTTTTAATCGCCTGTAGATCATCGCCAGCATTGGGGAGTTGCATTAACAGGAACATGTCAGTCATACCTGCAACTGCAATCTCACTCTGCCCTACGCCAACGGTTTCAACAATAATCACATCAAAACCTGCGGCTTCAGCAACCAACATGGCTTCACGCGTCTTCTCTGCAACACCACCCAGCGTACAAGACGATGGACTGGGGCGAATAAAGGCATGTTCAAGAACGGATAGACGCTCCATACGGGTCTTATCGCCCAAAATTGAGCCACCAGAGATGCTGGAAGAAGGATCAATCGCTAACACAGCGACTCGATGACCTTTATCGATGAGGTAAAGGCCCAAAGACTCAATCAAGGTCGACTTGCCAACACCTGGAACGCCTGAAATTCCGAGACGAAATGATTTACCTGTTTTTGGCAATAGAGAATTCAGCACCTCATCAGCGCGATGACGGTGATCTAAGCGAGTTGATTCAAGCAGCGTAATGATCTTCGCTAATGCACGTCGCTGCTTAAGCGATGGCGCACCAGTGAGATCATTCACTAGAGCTTGATCAGCGGCTTCGAGCATGCCTATGGCCCGTACTAAGCTGGTTTAACAGACTTGCGGATTTGCTCGAGCACATCCTTAGCCGAAGCCGGAATTGGAGTGCCTGGACCATAAATACCTTTTACACCTGCCTCATAGAGGAACTCGTAATCTTGCCTTGGAATCACACCACCAACGAATACGATGATGTCGTCTGAACCCTGCCTCTTCAATTCAGCAATGATGGCTGGCACCAATGTCTTATGGCCAGCAGCCAATGTAGAAACTCCCAAGGCATGTACGTCATTCTCGATCGCTTGACGCGCACATTCTTCTGGGGTTTGAAATAGGGGGCCGATATCCACGTCAAAACCCAAGTCAGCATAGGCTGTAGCAACCACCTTTGCACCACGGTCATGGCCATCTTGCCCCAACTTAGCAATCATCACACGTGGACGACGACCAAAGTCTTTTGCAAAGTCAGCAATTTCAGTTTGAAGTTTTGCCCAGCCCTCGGCTGAGTCATAAGCAGCTGCATACACACCGGTCACCTTTTGAGTATCGGCGCGATGGCGCCCGTAAACTTTTTCTAATGCATCAGATACTTCACCAACGGTTGCTCGTAATCGAATTGCATTGACAGATAACTCCAACAAGTTTCCAGAGTTATCTTCAGCAGCCTTAGTTAATGCCTCTAACGCAGCTTCTACTTTCTTAGAGTCACGCTTAGCCTTAATTTCCTTAAGACGTGCAACCTGACCTTCACGGACTTTATCGTTGTCGATCATTAATACATCAACCAGATCTTCTTTGCCAAGCTTGTATTTATTTACACCAACGATCACGTCGGAGCCAGAGTCAATCTTGGCTTGTTTCTCAGCAGCAGCAGCTTCAATTTTGAGCTTGGCCCAACCACTTTCAACCGCCTTGGTCATACCGCCCATGGCTTCTACTTCTTGAATAATTTCCCAGGCTTTGTCAGCCATTTCTTGAGTTAGGTTTTCCATCATGTAGGAACCCGCCCATGGATCGATGACGCTAGGAATATGTGTCTCTTCTTGAAGGATCAATTGAGTGTTACGCGCAATACGGCTGGAGAACTCGGAAGGCAAGGCAATCGCCTCATCCAAAGAGTTGGTATGCAATGACTGTGTGCCACCAAAGACTGCGGCCATCGCCTCTACCGTAGTTCTTACTACGTTGTTGTATGGATCTTGCTCAGTTAAGGACCAGCCCGATGTTTGACAGTGCGTACGCAACATTAAGGACTTCGGATTCTTTGGCTCGAAGGACTTCATAATGCGCCACCACAACAAGCGGGCGGCACGCAACTTGGCCACTTCAAGGTAGAAATTCATACCAATCGCAAAGAAGAAAGAGAGGCGACCTGCAAAGCCATCAACATCCAAACCTTTAGCGAGCGCTGTTTTTACATACTCTTTACCATCGGCCAAGGTGAATGCCAACTCCAACACTTGATTGGCTCCAGCCTCTTGCATGTGGTAACCCGAAATAGAAATCGAGTTGAACTTCGGCATGTGCTTAGCGGTGTACTCAATAATGTCGCCAATAATACGAATCGAAGGTTCTGGTGGGTAAATGTAGGTATTGCGAACCATGAACTCTTTCAGAATGTCATTCTGAATCGTTCCGGATAATTGCTCCTGCTTCACGCCTTGCTCTTCACCAGCCACAATGTAACCAGCCAGAACCGGCAATACAGCGCCGTTCATCGTCATCGAAACAGATACCTTATCCAATGGAATGCCATCGAACAAGATTTTCATATCTTCTACAGAGTCAATGGCAACACCGGCCTTACCAACGTCACCGGTAACACGTGGATGATCGGAGTCGTAACCGCGATGAGTAGCTAAGTCAAAAGCAACGGATACACCTTGACCACCTGCATCAAGTGCCTTGCGATAAAACGCATTGGATTCTTCTGCAGTTGAAAAACCAGCGTACTGGCGAATGGTCCAAGGACGAACCGAGTACATTGTTGCTTGTGGACCACGTACAAATGGTTCAAATCCAGGCAATGTATCGGTGTAGTTAAGACCTTCAACATCCGATGATGTGTACAAAGCTTTTAAATGAATTCCATCCGGAGTTTTCCAACCCAAGGAATCCACATCACCATTAGGTGCAGATTTTTGTGCTGACTTTTTCCAGGCCTCTAGATTGGCGTCTGGAAATGATGGCCATGAATTGTTTTCTTTAGAACTCACAAAAACTCCCGGTTAATTTTTGCTGCATTGCATCGAAATATCCTTACATTCTGCTTGACTATTTCGCATTTGTCTAGCTATCATGTATTCATAATTATGAATACAAAACTGAATAATAGGCCCTTATACGAAGACGTTGCTGACCGCCTGCGGGAGCAGATATTTAGCAAACAATTGGCCCCAGGAAGCTGGCTGGATGAGCAATCTCTTGCAGATCAGTTTGGGATAAGTCGCACCCCTATGCGCGAAGCAATTAAAGTTTTAGCCTCTGAGGGTCTTGTAACCATCAAGATGCGTCGTGGCGCCTATGTAACTGAGGTAGCTAGAAAAGATCTAGAGCAAATCTTCACGATTCTCTCTCTTTTAGAGGGTCAAGCCGCTAAGGAAACAGCGATTAAAGCGACTGAAGCTGAATTGAATATGCTGGATCACCTGCACCACCGCTTAGAAAAAGCAGCTGCCGACCGGGATATTGAGCAGTTTTTTGAGATAAATGGCAAATTTCATGAGCTAATTCAAGAAATTGCAGGCAATAAATGGATGAATGGTGTCATAGCTGATCTACGTAAAGTTCTCAAATTACATCGTAGAGACTCATTAACCAGCACCGGTAGACTGCAAAACTCTTTAGTTGAGCACCGAGAAATCCTTCGAGCACTTCTCAAGCGAGATGAGCAAGCTGCTGAAGCGGTGATGCGTAAACATCTTGCCCAAGGGCTAGAGGCGTTAAGATAAAACCTATAAAAAATAAAGGCTTAGAAGATTATTCTAAGCCTTTAATCTAAGTAGCCTGAACTAGCAGGATTTACTTTTTAATAACAAAATTTCCTGGCAAGCTGGAAACATAAGCGGCAATATCTTGCATATCAGCATCACTAAAGGCTTGCACTTGTGAGCCCATGATGGCGTTGTTACGACCATACTGAGGATTGCCGTTACCAACTTTGTACGCTTTCAAGGCGTAATACAAGTAATCAGAATACTGGCCAGCTAACTTTGGATACGCCGGCAAGATTGGGGCATTGAGTCCAGCACCATGGCAAGAGGCGCAATTAGCCTTCTCTACCAATGCCTGACCTTTATCTACGTTAGCAGCATTTGCTACGTTTACCAAACCAATGCTGGAAAGCAAAACTGCTGTAATTAGTGCAAATTTCATAAAAGTATCTCTATGTATCTTTATCAATGAATCACTTCAATGGGTTGTTCGGTGTGCTGGCAGTTTGCGCAGCATAGTATTCGCCAATATCGGCCATATCTTGGTCAGACAAGCTGGCAGCGATAGCGCGCATCGTTGGATGCTTGCGCTCGCCCTTTTTGTACTCTGACAAAGCGGTAGCAATATAGGCACCATTTTGACCGCCCAACATAGGCACTTTGTATACCAATGGGTAATCAGCGCGGTAATCAGGAATGGAGTGGCAACCAACACAAAGCCAAACCTTAGCATTACCAGCAGCGGCATTACCTTTAACTTCATCAGCCTGAGCAACAGAACCTGCAAAAGCTAAAGTTGCAGCAACGGCCAAATGAGGAAGAAATGTGAGTTTTTTCATAGAAATCATTATTAATGAGTTTGATTTGGATCAATTTGGGAAGAGTATAGCGGACAGATGCCTTTCCCGTCATTTCAGAGGCCAAAATCAGTAGAAACACTGAAAAATTCCCCTCATTTACCTATACTTGAATGCTTAATCCAGTCCTTATTTAGGTATGTCTATGAGCAAATCCACCCCACCCTCTCAAAATCGCTTTGCAGGCAGCCAAAGCTATGTCGCTACCGATGATCTGAAATTGGCAGTAAATGCGGCCATTGCTCTGCAGCGCCCTCTTCTGATTAAAGGTGAGCCCGGCACTGGAAAAACCATGCTTGCTGAAGAAGTCGCTGCTGCCCTCAACATGCCGCTGTTGCAATGGCATATCAAATCAACCACTAAGGCTCAGCAGGGTCTATATGAATACGATGCCGTAAGCCGTTTGCGCGACTCCCAATTGGGTGATGAAAAAGTAAACGATATTCGCAACTACATTGTGAAAGGTGTTCTTTGGCAAGCTTTTGAGGCAGACGAACCTACCGTATTGCTCATTGATGAAATCGATAAAGCAGATATTGAGTTTCCGAATGACTTATTACGTGAAATTGATCGCATGGAGTTTTACGTCTATGAAACTCGTGAATTGATTAAGGCTAAACATCGTCCGCTCGTCATCATTACTTCAAACAATGAAAAGGAATTGCCCGACGCCTTCTTGCGTCGTTGCTTCTTTCATTACATCACCTTCCCGGACGCCAATACGATGCAAAGCATCGTGGATGTGCACCACCCCAATATCAAACAGGATCTTTTGGACGCTGCCCTCAAGGCCTTCTACCAGATACGCTCGTTACCGGGCTTAAAAAAGAAGCCCTCTACATCTGAATTAATCGACTGGCTCAAGCTCTTACTGGCTGAAGACATTCCGCCTGAAGCGCTGCACAGCAGCGATGAAAAGATTGTCGTACCGCCCTTGCATGGGGCTTTACTTAAGAATGAACAAGATATTCATCTATTTGAACGCTTGGTCATGATGAATCGCAATCATCGCTAACTTTTAGCCAGAAGACTTCTGACATGTTGATTCAATTCTTCCTAAATCTGAAAGAGGCCAAGGTGCCTGTTTCGGTGCGAGAGTTTTTAACTCTTTTGGAAGGTTTGAAATCGGGTGTTATTAACCCATCGATTGATGAGTTTTATCAGTTCTCGCGCTTAATATTGGTTAAGGATGAGCAACACTTTGATCGCTTTGATCAAGTGTTTGGTAGCTACTTCAACGGGATTGAACAAATCATTGCTCTATCGCCAGATATTCCACTGGAATGGTTAGAGAAAAAACTTCAACGCGTACTAACGGATGAAGAAAAAGCTGCGCTGCAGAAGTTAGGCGGTCCGGATGCCTTAAAGAAGCGGCTTGAGGAGCTTTTAAAAGAGCAAAAAGAATGGCATGGCGGTGGCAATAAATGGATTGGCGCAGGTGGTTCTTCACCATTTGGTCACAGCGGCTATCACCCCGAAGGCATCCGTATTGGTGGCGAGAGTGCCGGCAACAGAACGGCCATCAAAGCCTGGGAAGCTAGAGAATTTAAGGATTACGACAGTGATCTAGCATTAGGTACACGCAATATTAAAGTCGCTTTACGGCGCCTACGTCGCTTTGCCCGAGAAGGATCTACTCTAGAGCTCGATTTAGATAAGACTATTCATTCAACAGCTGCCAATGCCGGCATGCTCGATATTCAAATGCGACCCGAGCGACACAACCAGGTAAAAGTTCTACTGCTCATGGATGTCGGCGGCTCGATGGATGATCATATCCAACGCATTGCTGAGTTATTTTCTGCTGCCAAAGCTGAATTTAAGCACTTAGAACATTACTATTTCCATAACTGTGTTTATGAAAACTTATGGCAAAGCAATCGCCGCAGACGTGATCAAGTGACTGCAACGCAAGACATCATTAATAAATATGGGCCCGACTACAAGCTCATCTTTGTTGGAGATGCGACGATGTCTCCTTATGAAATATTGAGCCCTAACGGTTCTGTCGAGTACAACAACAAAGAAGCTGGGGCGGTTTGGATCAATCGACTCATTGACCACTTCCCGCATTTTGCGTGGCTTAATCCTGAGCCTGAATCCATCTGGCAATACCGTCAATCGATCGACATCATGCAAAACCTCATGAAAGATCGTATGTACCCAGTCACTCTGAATGGTCTTGAAAGCGCCATGCGTCAACTTTCCAAGTAAGATTCTTTTATTCAATTCAATTACAGAAACCTCATATGAGCACAAATATTAGCGAACGCCTTAAGACACTCGGAATTGATTTACCGCCACCAGGGCCCCCTGCTGCTGCCTATGTCATGGCTGCCACCACTGGTAATACCGTATTTCTTTCTGGTCACATTGCTAAGCAAGATGGCAAACCTTGGGTCGGTAAGCTCGGTAAAGATATGGATACAGAAACTGGTAAAGCCGCTGCCCGCGCTATTGCAATTGACCTGATATCTACGTTGCAGAACCATATTGGCTCTTTGGACAAGGTAAAGCGCATTGTCAAAGTCATGGGTTTGGTGAACTCCACCGACAGTTATACCGAGCAACACTTAGTGGTGAATGGCTGCTCAGAATTGTTGTTTGAAGTCTTCGGTGATAGCGGCAAACATGCGCGTAGCGCCTTTGGTGTCGCTCAAATCCCGCTTGGTGCTTGTGTAGAAATTGAATTGATTGCTGAAATTTAACTCAATGCAACCTAATGGGGCTGGATTCTATCCAGCCCTAGTTTCTCGATATCCTTCTGCGTATCGACATCCATTACAAAGGCTTGATTATCAGCAATAAAAGTTTTCACTAGCTCGGGATGTAGATCTATGTAGGGCCTGCAGACCATCCCGGGTATTGCTAAGATTTTCTCAATGATTGGTTTTGAAAATAACACGGGGTTACCTCGTTGACCGTTCACCATCGGCAATATGATCTCTTGGTTTACGTCTCGTTGATTAAATTGCCACAGTAATGCGTCAATCTCATTGCTAGCTATGCCAGGCTGATCGCATAAAGCAATCAACAAAACATCGTAGTCACTTTTTAGAGATTCAAGACCAAGACGTACTGAAGAGGCTTGACCCAACTCTGGCTGGAGATTTTTTATCCAAGTTATTGGGTTTGCTACGGCTTGCTTTAGTAATTTAATTTCTGCCTCAATTTGATCCGAGTAAAAGCCTGTAACGACTAAGGTTTCAATGGGGTCAAAACTCTGCGTGGATTGAATAAAGCGCTTTAACAAACTATCTCCGCCTTTTTTTAATAAGGCTTTGGGATATCCACCCAAACGACTTCCCTCACCTGCTGCCAATATCAAGAAGGCTAGACGCAAATTGGGGCTTTTGGAGGATTCACCGGAGACTGTCATTAGAGTGATAATAAATAGTTATTAATAAAAGCTTTCACAAAAGAACGAAAAAGAAGAAAACGCATGAACAGCACCGATTTAAGCGTACTCAAATCTGCCGTCGAATGGCTACAAGCAGGCCAATCTGTCGCGATTGCGACCGTGGTTCAGACTTGGGGCTCAGCACCCCGTCCAGTCGGCTCATGGCTTGCTATACGAGCTGACGGGCAAGTTGCTGGGTCTGTTTCAGGGGGCTGCGTTGAAGATGACCTTATTCGTCGAGTCCAAACTGAAATCCTCACTCGCGATACCCCAGAAATGGTGGTTTACGGAGTAACCCAGCAAGAAGCTGCTCGTTTTGGTCTGCCTTGTGGTGGCACCTTACGTTTATTGGTAGAGCCTAGGCCAGAATTAGCTATTTTAGAAAAGTTGCTTGCGAATATTTCATCTCATCAAATTACACGTCGCTCCGTAAATCTGGCTACTGGTAAATCCACCCTTAGCTTAGGTGAGCGCAGTGATGAATTTGCTTGCACTGAACAGGAAATGAAAACCACTTACGGCCCTCGTTGGCGTATGGTGATTATTGGTGCTGGTCAGCTATCCCTATACACGGCCGATTATGCGCTAGCTTCAGATTTTGAAGTCGTCGTGATTGATCCTCGTGAAGAATATGCCGAGGGTCTAAATCGTTCTGATATTACTTTCTCAAAGGGGATGCCAGATGATGTCTTGCTGGAGATTGGTGTTGACTCTCACACCGCCGTTGTTGCTCTGACACATGACCCCAAGTTAGATGACATGGCTTTGATGGAGGCCCTGAAGTCTCCCGCCTTTTATGTGGGGGCGTTAGGCAGCAGAAAAAATACTCAAAAACGCAAAGAGCGCTTGCTCGAGTTTGATGTCAGCCAAGAGCAGGTTGAAAAATTACACGGTCCTGTTGGTCTATATATTGGCGCTCTCACCCCACCAGAGATCGCAGTTTCGATTCTGGCAGAAGTGATTGCTGTTAAATATGGCGTGAGTATTCCAAAGAAAACTTAGCTGACTTAACTGACTTAACTGGCTTAACTGGCTTAGTTCGCTGTTAATTTGCCGTCTTTTAAGCGCGGCTCAACAAAGTGGCCTTTGCGTGCGCGGTTACCTGCAAATGACTTTAAGGTTTTGGCATCAAGGCCGAGTTCAGTTGGTTTACCAGCACGTCCAGCGCCTGAATAGGTAGCCCCGTCAGGACCAACTGCGATAGCCGAAGCCAAGTGTTCTTTATCGTCCAAGCCCATAAGGATTACCCCTTTGCCGCCGGTTGGCAGACGCTTGAGTTCATCTAATGGGAAAACTAATAACTTAGAAGCTTCTGATAAGCAGGCAACTTGCTTCATGCCCACCTTCACCTTAGCAGCACCTAAAGGAGCATCGCCAGGAACTTTAGCATCCATACTCAAGAATGATTTACCCGCTTTGTTACGAGTAGTCATATCAGATACATTGGCCAAGAATCCATAACCCGCTTTAGTAGAAAGCAATACCAAATCATCGGATTGACCAGCGTAATAGGCAACCATTTGTGAGCCAGCAGCCAAATTAACGAAGCTCGTTAATGGCGAGCCATCACCACGAGCGCCTGGCAATTCGCTGACAGGAACGGTGTATACCCGTCCGTCACTACCAAAGCCCTGAATAACGTCTACTGTTCTCACCTCAAAGGTGGCATACAAAGCATCACCTGCTTTAAAGCCAAATTGGGTTGCATCATGCTCATGACCTTGGCGCACACGTACCCAGCCCTTTTGAGAAACAATGACTGTGACCGGCTCATCAATGACCTTGGTCTCAGCAACAGCACGTTTATCTTCCTGAATGAGGGTGCGACGATCATCGCCGAAGTCTTTCATATCAGACTCAATTTCTTTGATGATGCGCTTGCGTAAGACGGTGTCGTTCTGCAACAAACCTTCTAGATCATCACGCTCAGACTTGAGCTCTTTAAGCTCTTGCTCAATCTTGATGCCTTCTAAGCGAGCCAACTGGCGCAAGCGAATGTCCAGAATATCTTCTGCTTGGCGATCGCTAAGCTTGAACTCTTTAATCAGGTCCGCTTTAGGTTCATCGCTATTGCGAATGATCTTAATGACTTTATCAATATTGAGAAGAACGGTTAAGCGTCCTTCCAAAATATGCATACGGTCTTTGACTTTGCCTAAGCGGTGCTGCGTTCTGCGAGTAACTGTGGCTACCCTAAATGCAACCCACTCAGACAGAATTTCTTTTAGGCCTTTTTGACGTGGACGGCCATCATTACCAATCATCACCAAGTTCATTGGGGCATTGGATTCCAATGAAGTATGAGCAAGCAATAAATTGACAAACTCATTCACGTCAATATTTTTACTCTTTGGCTCAAATACCAAACGTACTGCGGCATCCTTGCTGGATTCATCACGCACGCCATCGAGCACATTCAATATGGTCGATTTAAGATTATTTTGCTCAGGCGTTAAGGTCTTTTTGCCGACCTTTACCTTCGGATTGGTAATTTCTTCTATCTCTTGCAGTACGCGCTGCGAAGAAGTTGCCGGAGGTAGTTCATTAACCACAATCTGCCATTGACCACGAGCCAATTCTTCGACAGACCAACGTGCACGCACTTTAATACTACCGCGCCCTGCTTCATAGATCTGTGCAATTTCTGCAGAAGAAGAAATGATTTGACCGCCGCCTGGATAGTCAGGACCAGGCATGATTTCCAATAACTCTGAAGTGCTCATCTTCGGAGACTTCATTAATGCAACGGCAGCTGTAGCCACTTCACGCAAATTATGGGAAGGAATCTCGGTCGCCATACCAACGGCAATACCGGATGCGCCATTGAGCAATACAAACGGTAGGCGCGCTGGTAATAATTTAGGCTCTTGGAATGAGCCGTCATAGTTCGGCGCGAAATCTACCGTACCTTCATCGATTTCACTCAGAAGCAAACTAGCGATCTTAGTAAGACGAGCCTCGGTGTAACGCATCGCTGCCGCACCGTCGCCATCGCGTGAGCCGAAGTTACCTTGACCATCGATTAATGGGTAGCGCAATGAGAAGCTTTGTGCCAAGCGCACTAAGGCATCGTATGCAGATTGGTCACCATGCGGATGAAACTTACCCAGCACATCGCCAACTACACGCGCACTCTTCACCGGTTTAGCATCAGCACGCAAACCCATTTCGCTCATTGAGAACAAGATGCGGCGCTGTACGGGTTTCTGTCCATCAGATACATCAGGTAATGCACGGCCTTTAACTACGCTAATTGCATAATCTAAATAGGCACGCTCTGCATATACCGCTAGAGTTAAGCTGTCTTTACCATCTTCATTTAAGTCAACCGTTTTGGGGTCATGATTGCCCGTTCCACCACCAGAAGAAGCAGCAACTGCAGGGGTCTCTTCCACTTCAACGATATCCATTTCAATGGGACTGGCAAACAAATCCGCCTGATCGGCTGGAGTATTTTTTCCAGGAGTCTTTTTAGTTGTCATTAGATATCCGCCTCCACTTCATTACCGCGCTCTTCTAGCCAATCACGGCGTGCACCGGACTCTGATTTACCCATCAACATATCCATTGTTTTAAACGTTTCGTCTTCAGTCCATGTGCCCAAAGTGACTGGTAGTAAACGACGAGTATCTGGATTCAAAGTCGTATCCCAAAGTTGCTCAGCACTCATCTCTCCCAGACCCTTAAAGCGGGAGATCTGCCATGCAGTTTCTTTAACGCCGTCTTTGCGTAATTTATCTTCAATCGCTTGAAGCTCATTAGCATCTAAGGCATAAATCTTTTGCGCTGGTTTCTTGCCACGCGCTGGAGCATCGACTCTAAATAGTGGTGGTCTAGAAATATGCACATGCCCTAACTCAATGAGTTTGGGGAAATGCTTGTAGAACAAGGTTAAGAGCAATACCTGGATGTGTGCACCATCGACGTCCGCATCAGACAAAATGCAAACCTTGCCATAGCGCAGATTAGATAGATCAGGACTGTCATTTGCTCCGTGAGGATCAACACCAATTGCTACAGCAATGTCATGCACTTCATTATTGGCAAATAAGCGATCGCGCTCAGCTTCCCAAGTATTTAATACCTTGCCCCGCAATGGAAGAATCGCCTGATATTCCTTATTTCGCCCCATTTTGGCTGAACCGCCAGCAGAATCGCCCTCTACTAGGAAGATTTCATTCATACCAATATCTTCGCTCTCGCAATCTGTAAGCTTGCCCGGGAGTACAGCTACGCCAGAGGATTTTTTCTTCTCAACTTTTTGGCCGGCACGGGTTCTCGCTTGTGCTTGCTTGATTACCAGGTCAGCTAACTTGCGACCGTAGTCAACATGTTGGTTGAGCCAAAGCTCTAAAGCAGACTTCACATAGCCAGAAACTAAACGTACGGCATCACGAGAATTCAGCCGCTCTTTAATCTGCCCTTGGAACTGAGGATCCAATACTTTGGCCGACAGAATGAAAGATGCGCGAGCAAATACGTCTTCAGGCATGAGTTTCACACCTTTCGGTTGCAATGCATGCATCTCAATAAAGCCTTTAACGGCATTAAATAAACCTTCACGCAAACCGCTTTCGTGAGTACCGCCTGCAGGTGTTGGAATCAAGTTCACATAACTCTCGCGCACTGGCGCACCATCTTCAGTCCAGCAAACAACCCAAGCCGCGCCCTCGCCTTCAGCAAAAGAATCTTCCTCTCCAGTACCGGTAGCGTATTGCTCACCCTCGAACGGAGGAATGACTTCAGCACCATGGCCAGCTTGCGCAATTGCTTCATTTAAATAACCGCGCAAGCCTTGCGCATATTGCCAAGTCTGGGTATCGCCTGATTTTTCTTGAATCAGGGTTACCTTCACACCTGGCAATAAAACAGCCTTGGAACGTAATAGACGAATGAGCTCAGGCATTGGAATCACTGAGCTATCAAAATACTTTCCATCTGGCCATGCACGTACGCGCGTACCATGCGACTTATCTTCTTTTGGAGAAGAAATCGTTTTGAGCTTTTCAATCACTTTGCCATCAGCAAAGGTCAATGTCGACATTTGGCCATCACGCCAAACGGTGACTTCTAATCTTTTAGATAAAGCATTGGTTACGGAAACACCAACACCATGTAGGCCGCCTGAGAATGCATAGGCACCACCAGTGCCTTTTTCAAACTTACCGCCAGCATGAAGCTGGGTAAAGACAATCTCCACTACCGGCAATTTTTCGGTGGGATGCATGCCCACTGGAATCCCGCGTCCATCATCCTCCACGCTCACGCTGCCATCGGTATGCATCGTAACGATGATTTGCTTACCAAAACCTCCTAAAGCCTCATCGGATGCGTTATCCAGCACCTCTTGAATGATATGGAGTGGATTGTCGGTGCGGGTGTACATTCCAGGCCGTTGACGGACTGGTTCTAGTCCCTTTAGGACCTGAATCGACGATTCGCTGTATTCGGAAGTTTTACGGGTAGCCATGCGCGCAAATTGTAGTCATGTCTGAGCTCCAGGCCGAATTTTTCGGGAATTCCCCTGTCATCCATGCCAAAATTGGGGGATGGGAGCCTTAAGTCATATTCGCGTTTTAGACCTTAGCCGAGTCTTGGCAGGGCCTTGGTGCGCTCAAAACCTAGCGGATTTGGGTGCAGATGTCATCAAAGTCGAAAGACCGGTCGTTGGCGACGATACCCGCCATTGGGGGCCTCCTTTTGTCAAAGACGCCAATGGCAAGGAAACTGAAGAGTCTGCCTATTTTATTTGCATTAACCGCAATAAGCGCTCGATTACAGTTGACATTGCAAAGCCCGAAGGTCAAGAGTTGATCCGTCAGCTGGCTGCCGAATCGGATGTGGTGATTGAAAACTACAAAGTTGGCGACCTCGCTAAATATGGCCTTGATTATGAAAGCCTCAAAAAAGTAAAGCCAGATTTGATCTACTGCTCAATTACAGGTTTTGGTCAGACCGGCCCCTTTGCTAATCGTCCTGGCTATGACTTCATCGTTCAGGGTATGGGCGGATTTATGAGTGTGACCGGTGAAGCGGATGGTGTTAAAGGAGCTAGCCCACAAAAAGCAGGGGTTGCAATCGCAGACATCTTTACCGGCATGTATGCCTCTACAGCCATATTGGCAGCAGTCATTCACCGTGACCATACAGGTGAAGGCCAATACATCGATATGGCTTTATTGGATACCCAAATTGCAGTGATGGCTAATGTTTCAAGCGCCTACCTTACATCTGAAAAAGTGCCCCGTCGAATTGGCAATGCCTCCGTAACCATTGTTCCGTATCAAACATTCCCAACATCGGATGGCTGGATGATTGTTGCTGCTGGCAATGACGGTCAATATAGACACTTTGTTATGGCTGGTGAAGAAGCTCACCTTGCTGATAATCCACGTTACGCCACTAACCCACTCCGTGTTCAACACCGAGATGAGCTAGTGCCGCTACTGGAAGCCATGACCCGTAAAAAAACAAAGAAGGAATGGATGTCACTTCTAGAAAAAGTGAATGTTCCTTGTGGACCGATTAATAATTTCAAAGAAGTCTTTGAAAACGAGCAAGTCATAGCTCGTGGGGTAGAGATCAATGTTCCACACCCTACTGTTGGCAATATGAAATTGGTTGCTAGTCCTATGCGTCTTTCTAAAACACCAACAGAGGTGCGAATGGCGCCGCCTACGCTTGGTCAACATACACAAGAGATTTTGCATGAACGTCTCAAACTAGATGATCAAGCGATTGAAGCCTTACGCACTAAGGGAATCATCTAGGAACCATGACAACACAGACATCCAAAGCAGGGCTTTCGATGAAGGAAGTCCTCATCTATGGTGGACTTATGGTCACCCTATCGATGGGTATTCGTCATGGCTTTGGCCTCTTTAATTTACCCATTACTTCAGCCAATGGCTGGGGTCGCGAAACGTTTGCTCTGACTATTGCTTTGCAAAATCTGATTTGGGGAGCTGTACAACCAGTTACTGGGGCTTTGGCGGATCGTTACGGGGCATTCAAAATTATGGTTGCCGGTGGGATTTTGTATGCCCTAGGTTTGGCAGGAATGGCCATATCTACTGATGTCATGAATTTCACATTAGCTGGTGGCTTGCTCATTGGTTTGGCACAAACTGCCACGACCTACAGCGTGGTCTATGGAATCTTGGGTCGCAATGTGTCTGCGGAGAAACGAGTTTGGGCAATGGGCATTACTGCAGCTGCCGGTTCATTTGGTCAGTTCCTCATGATTCCAGCCGAGCAAGGCTTGCTGAGTATGTTTGGCACACAAGATGCGCTTCTCATGTTGGCATTGATGTCCAGTCTAATGATTCCAACTGCATTTATGTTGCGTGAAAAGAATTTCACCTATAACCATAATCTGGGTGATCAGACGATTAAGCAGGCCTTAAAGGAAGCAATGGGTAATCCAAGCTTTCGTTATCTGACCTTAGGTTATTTTGTTTGCGGTTTTCAGGTGGTGTTTATTGCGGTTCATTTGGCGCCTTACCTTAAGGACCTGTCTTCTACCTATCCAGCTGTCGGGGCTCCGGTTGTCGCCACGACCGCCCTAGCCTTAATCGGCCTGTTTAATATCTTCGGCACCTATAGCTCTGGCATCCTAGGTCAGCGCTTCCCTAAACGCTATTTACTATCTGCAATCTATATTGGGCGTTCCATTGCCATTACAGCGTTCTTGTTATTGCCGCCCACACCAATGAGTACTTACATCTTTGCAGCCATCATGGGCTTCTTGTGGCTCTCAACTATTCCACTGACTAACGGTATCGTTGCGCAAATTTTTGGTGTGAAGTATTTGACGATGCTCTCTGGTCTCATCTTTTTCTCACATCAATTGGGTAGTTTCTGCGGAGCCTTCTTAGGTGGTTATTTGTTTGACCAAACTGGCTCCTATTTAATTGTTTGGGAAATTGCAATTGGATTGGGCGTCTTTGCTTTCTTAGTTAATCTTCCTGTAAAGGAACGGGCAATTCATAGAGTGGCCAATGCTTAAGAGAAAGCCAAGTAGTGGGAAAATCATTTTTTACGGGTTTGCTCTATTCGCTTTGTTGTTTGTTTTCTCGATGTACTTCGCACCCGATATGATGGTGGCAGTAACAAATCAAGTATGGGCGCTGTGTGGATGGTAGTTCGTGGTTTGTAATTCATTAGAATTGACTTAGCACACTTTTTATTTTCCTAGCATCTCGCCGTAGCACAATGGATAGTGCACATGCCTCCTAAGCGTGGGATACAGGTTCGATTCCTGTCGGCGGGACCAAAAATTCCCAATACTTATCCACAGGCATTGTGGATAAATCCTCAAAAGTTTTCGTAAGTCACAGATTTGTATAGGTAGACCTAGCTTGCCTAATTTGTGTGCAAAATATCTTTCCCTACTTTGCGTGTTTGTTTATAAATATTTAATCTAGTTCCTATAAGATTTTGTGTTATGGAACTTTTTTAATCAGGGCGTAGAACGCGAAGTTCCCTTACACTTAGGGCATGACCAGCCTTTCAACCAGCACCTTAGCCGCCCTCGAGGAGATGCTCCAAAACACGGCGCGCTCTGCTCCTGCAGAATACCTACCGATTTATTTATCCCGCGGTGCAACAGGTGAGCAACTCATTGGCCACCTCAATCCAGAATTTATTCCTTATCTGCAAGAGTCTTTACAAAAAGAATCCATTGCACTCATTGCCATGGGTCATGACAAGCTCACCATTCAATTGGGTAAGCCTAGAGAATTATCCAATAGTCTTTATCAGTTAGCCAATCGCATGAGACTGGGTGGATTTATTCCAGGCTGGCGTAACGAAGACTTTGCTTGGGTTGATCTAAATGGTCACAAATACTTTCGCATGGAGCGCGCTGCGTTTCGTACCTTTGGTTTTCGGAGTATGGCAACGCATATCAATGGTTACACCCGCGGCAACACCATTTGGCTGGGTAGACGCAGTGAAACCAAACCTACTGATCCAGGCAAGTTAGACAACTTGGCTGCCGGCGGAATTACTGCTGATGAAACACCCTGGGTCAGCGCACGACGCGAACTTTGGGAAGAGGCTGGTGTACCTGAGCAAATCTCTGATCAAATAGAACCTGTGGGACGGATTCATATGCGCCGCCCATCTGTAGGACGAGGCTTTCATGATGAGCAGCTATACATCTACGATTTAGAGCTGGCTGATAACTTTGTCCCCACAAATCATGATGGCGAAGTGAGTGGCTTTATTGAAATATCACTGCCAGAGGCTGCTGCCAGAATCTTGGCCGATGAATTTACCTCTGATGCCGCCTTTGTTACGGCTGATTTCATATTGCGCCGCAATAAATAGGCTATTTCACCCCATTTGATTAATTCCACCTACCGCTTGACTGGTGTCATACAGTAATCAATCAATTCGTGGTTAAATTCATCTTAAGGATGAAACAGGGGTGCCCTTCATAGCAGTTTTGCTAGAAGGCGCTGAGAAAGACCCTAGAACCCGATCCAGGTAATGCTGGCGTGGGGAGTTACATCAGACCGACACCCGGTTTCGTCCATCTAAAACAGCTAGGAGATGGACATGAGTACAGGCAACACCTCAACTAAAAACGCTAAACATGAGATTCCAAGCCTTAAAAGCTTAGAGCGCGACTTCGGGCAAAAGTTTGCCTATCCTGCCTCAACCAAAACTTACCTTCAAGGGTCAAGACCTGATGTCAAGGCGCCAATCCGGATGATTGAGCAACTACCTACTCGCGTAGGTGAAGAAATGTTGGCAAATCCGCCAGTGCCTGTTTATGACACTTCAGGCCCATACAGCGATCCAGATGTTGTGATCAATCTTGAAAAAGGTTTGCCAAGACTACGTGATGCCTGGATTGCTGAACGCAATGACACCATCCAGTTGACAGGACCCAGCTCCGAATACGGCGTTGCGCGTTCTCAAGATGAAGCCACACAAAATTTACGCTTTTCTCATATCAGCGCACCGCGCGTTGCTAAATCCGGCCATAACGTCAGTCAGATGTATTACGCTCGCCAAGGAATCATCACCCCTGAAATGGAATACATCGCCCTGCGTGAATCCATGGGCCTTGAGCAACTGCGCAAAGATCCAGCCTACAAGCAGTTATTGAAGCAGCACCCAGGCAAAGGTTATGGCGCAAACCTGCCTGACATCGTCACCGGTGAATTTGTTCGCTCCGAGATTGCTGCAGGACGCGCAATTATTCCAGCAAATATCAATCACCCTGAATTAGAGCCAATGATTATTGGCCGTAACTTCCGCGTGAAGATTAACGGTAACTTAGGCAACTCTGCCGTTACTTCATCCATTAATGAAGAAGTTGAAAAGATGGTGTGGTCCATTCGTTGGGGTGCAGACACTATCATGGATCTCTCCACTGGTAAGCATATTCATGAGACTCGCGAATGGATTATTCGCAACTCTCCAGTACCTATTGGCACAGTTCCAATTTATCAAGCACTAGATAAAACCGGTGGTATTGCAGAAGATCTCACTTGGGAAATGTTCCGTGACACGCTCATTGAGCAAGCAGAGCAAGGCGTGGATTACTTCACCATTCATGCGGGTGTATTGCTACGCTATGTACCGTTAACAGCTGATCGTATTACGGGCATTGTTTCTCGTGGCGGCTCGATCATGGCTAAATGGTGCTTGGCTCATCACAAAGAAAACTTCCTGTACACAAAGTTTGATGAGATTTGCGAGATCATGAAAGCGTATGACGTGTCATTTAGCTTGGGTGATGGCTTGCGCCCTGGTTGTATTGCTGACTCTAATGATGCCGCACAGTTTGGTGAGCTCCATACACTTGGTGAATTGACTGCTAAAGCTTGGAAACATGATGTGCAAGTCATGATCGAGGGTCCTGGTCACGTTCCAATGCAGCGCATTGAAGAGAATATGACTGAAGAGCTCAAGCATTGCTTAGAAGCTCCTTTCTACACCCTCGGACCATTGATTACCGATATTGCCCCTGGCTATGACCACATCACCAGCGGTATTGGTGCCGCGCAAATCGGTTGGTATGGCACAGCGATGCTTTGCTATGTCACACCAAAAGAGCATCTGGGATTGCCAGATAAAGAAGATGTGCGTGAGGGCATCATCACTTACAAGATTGCTGCCCATGGTGCCGACTTAGCCAAAGGTTTGCCTGGCGCGCAAGTACGCGATAACGCCCTCTCCAAGGCTCGCTTTGAGTTCCGCTGGGAAGACCAATTTAATCTGGGCTTAGATCCTGAGCGCGCGCGTGAGTATCACGATGCGACCCTACCAGCTGAAGGTGCCAAAATTGCGCACTTCTGCTCCATGTGCGGTCCAAAGTTCTGCTCCATGAAGATCACTCAAGAAGTTCGTGACTACGCGGCAACCCTAGATGCCGATGGTAATCCGAAAGCTAAAGTCATTCCCATTACTGAGGTAGCTGATGCTTCTAAAGGTATGGAAGAGATGTCTGCGGAGTTCCGTAAGCGCGGTAGTGAGATTTATCAGTAAGCCAACCAGCTAAAAAGATAAAGATGACTAGCGCAAGCTTCTCCAATAGCAAATACGCAATTGTTGGCGGCGGCCTAATGGGTCGCTTGCTGGCTGTTGCGCTTGCTAAAGGAGGTGCTCAAGTCGATCTCTTTGATAAAGGCGGCCCTGATGGTTCTCATGCTGCTGCGCGCATTGCTGCAGCGATGTTGGCACCATTAGCTGAGTCTGCAATTACTGAAGATTCTGTTGTGCGCATGGGTTTGCATAGCCTGCCTCGCTGGAAGGAGCTTATTGCTAACTTATCTTCACCGGTTTACTTTCAGCAAGTTGGCACCTTGATTTTGTGGCACCGCCAAGATGCTAGTGAAGCTGAACGCTTTGCTGCTCATTTAGATAAGAACTGTCGCTCAAACGCTGATCTCAGCGAACCACAAAAGCTCAATAATGAAGCATTACGCGAACTCGAGCCTGGCGTTGCCGATCGCTTTACTCAGGGACTGTATTTACCCAATGAAGGGCAATTAGATAATCGCCAGCTATTGGATGCTCTCGCTAGCGAATTAACGCTATTGAAGGTCAATTGCCACTGGCATACCGAGATCGAACCTTCTGAATTGCGCAAACAGACTGGCTATAAAGCGGTAATTGATTGTCGCGGTACGGGCGCTAAAGAAGCTTGGTCAACTGGAGATAAGTCCAATAACTTGCGCGGTGTTCGCGGTGAAGTGATCAGACTCTATGCGCCAGAGGTGAAGTTGCGTCGCCCTACACGCCTAATCCATCCGCGCTATCCGATTTATATTGCTCCTAAAGAAAATGATGTCTATGTGGTGGGTGCCACTGAGATCGAATCCGATGACCTATCAGAAATGAGCGTACGCTCTGCTATGGAGTTACTCAGTGCCGTTTATACCGTTCATAGTGGGTTTGCAGAAGCGCGCATTTTGGAGATGGCGACGCATTGTCGCCCCACTTTAAAAAATAATCTCCCAGAAATTCGGTCGATAAGAAATAAAGGGCTTGCAGATTTGATCATGATCAATGGCTTATATCGCCATGGTTTTATGATTTCTCCTGCAGTACTCGATTGCGCATTAGAGCTTCTGGAGTTCGGCACAAGTAAGACTGCATTGGATTTAGGGTTGAGTGTGACTCAAGATTGCAACCAGATTGAGGCGGTATGCGCGTAATCGTGAATCAAGTAGCTTATGAGTTGCCTAGCAAGAGTATGGTGAGTGATGCTCTAGCCTTGATCAATGCGAAGCCACCCTATGCCGTTGCCGTAAATCTCAACTTTGTGCCCAAGACTAAGCATGCAGACTTTGCATTAAATGAGAATGACCAAATTGAAGTGATTGCTCCAGTTACTGGCGGCTGATTAAGAACCAATTATTTTGCTATGAACGCTCCTTTACCTAATAACCTCAATAGCGCCGATACACTTGTCCTTTATGGCGAGAGCTTTGCGAGTCGCTTGCTGCTAGGGACCTCACGCTACCCCTCTCCACAGGTGCTGGAGAACGCTGTACAAGTATCGAATCCCGGCATGATTACTGTAAGCTTGCGTCGCCAAGGAACATCAACTGCAGAAGCGCATAGCGGCTTTTGGGATTTACTTAAGAAGATGGCAGTTCCTGTTCTACCGAATACCGCTGGTTGCCATAGCCCACAAGAAGTGATTACCACCGCGCAAATGGCGCGTGAAGTGTTTGAAACCGATTGGATCAAGTTAGAGCTGATTGGCGATGATTACACTTTGCAACCGGATGTCTTGCGCTTAGTGCTGACAGCAGAGACTCTGATTAAAGATGGCTTTAAGGTTCTGCCGTATTGCACGGAGGATCTCATTTTGTGCCAACGTTTGGTTGATGTCGGCTGCCAAGCGGTGATGCCTTGGGCCGCTCCAATTGGTACCGGACAAGGCCCTTTAAATCCATATGCCATGAAACTCTTGCGTGATCGTCTGAAGGTTCCGCTCTTGGTGGATGCCGGCCTAGGGCTGCCTTCACATGCATGCACCGTCATGGAATGGGGATTTGATGGTGTACTTCTGAATACCGCAGTTGCCTTGGCGGATGATCCTGTGGTGATGGCCAAAGCCTTTGCTATGGCGGTTGATGCGGGTCGTGCGGCCTATTTATCGGGCGCCATGAAGCCCCAAGAGTCTGCCCAAGCAAGCACACCTTTGGTGGGAACTCCGTTTTGGCACCAATCGTAGTGACGCTAAGTTAAGTACACTGAACACATGAGCCTGATTCGTGACCTTGCAGACCAAATTGTTGCCACACATCGCAATGAAGATTTATGTATTCCGATTCCGACCTTTAGTCTGAACTCTCCGCCTCCACTGATTGATAACGAAGCAGCCGTCGATCACTACGAATTGGCAGGCGCACTAGCTGCCATTGAAATGGGATTTATCGAGTCTGATGCCAGAATTCTGGGTAAGGCATGGTCACGCATGACATTGCAAGATGGTGGCTTTAATCCCTTTAAATGGCCCAGCAGGCCAGAGCATTTTGATTTATTGCCCTGGACTCGCAATATGAATCCCAATGCCTTTAAAGAGTGTCCAAAACGCCTGGGCTTGTATGGAGTCATGCCGGATGCTGATTGGGTAAAGCGCATGGTCGATGCAGAGTTGCCGACGGTACAACTTAGATTTAAGTCAGACGAAAAGTCTAAGATCAGAAAACAAATTAAAGAATCTGTTGCAGCAGTCAAAGATAGCAAGACCTTGCTATTCATTAATGACTATTGGCAAGAAGCAATTGATGCTGGCGCCTATGGCGTGCATTTAGGTCAAGAGGATTTAGTAGATGCCAACCTAGAAGAAATTCGGGGTGCGGGCTTAAGACTGGGACTAAGCACTCATGGCTATGCAGAGCTGGCTTATGCAGATCGCTTTTGCCCAAGCTACATTGCGATGGGCGCAGTCTTTCCAACAAATTTAAAGAAGATGCCTACAGCACCGCAAGGACTAGGTCGTTTATATCGATATGCTCAGCTCATGAGCAACTACCCACTGGTAGCGATTGGCGGCATTGATCAAGACAGCATTCATGCAGTGGCAAAAAGTGGTGTTGGTTCAGTGGCTGTTGTGAGGGCCATCATACAAGCTAAAGATCCTAAGGCAGCAGTTAAACACTTGCAAGAATTAATGCAGGCTTAAATCGATTTAGGGTTTATCAAATAACCCCAAAAGGTGCTCAACGAATTCACTTGCTTTAGCAACCGCCCATTGAGCATCCTCCTTGGCCACCAAATCACCTTTGTAATCACCCATTAAACGAAGATCTTCGACCCTGTTTAATGCTTTGCCAAATTCAATTGAGACTTGACCTGTTTTCACCAATTTCAAACTAAAAACAGATATGAGGCCACTGTGGGTTTTTGTATGCTCGACCGAATCTACCTCACCGGAAACAAGTAAAGCACCTCGAGCAGCGTCAAACATAGCGTAATAGGCTCGATTACATGCTCCATCGAAATCATCAGCATTTAATAGTATTTTTGCCGAGGCAGCTGCTGTTGTCGCTTTAATAAAAAGTTCTTTTGCCTTCAAAGCACAATACCTTCGTTTCGCACATTATTGATAAGGCTTGGATTTGAATAAGTTTCTGGATGATCCCATTCTTCCTGCCATATTGGTAGCGGCTGAATACGTATACCGGTCTCTAAAAGAACTTCATAAGCAAGGTCATCCATAGCAAATTTTGTCGCCATAAATGGAGTTGCTAGGCCTTTCAAAAGAATAGCAACATCGGCGTCACTTTCTACGTGATGAGTACCCCTAGCTCGACTTCCAAACAACAATGCTTTTGCTATTGGAAAGTATTGAGCAACCTTATCCATAAAAGCTGATGTAGCAGCTTTTGTTTGATAGTCAATGAAGAAATTGCTCATAGCCTACATTATCCAAAGAAAGACATCTTATGGCAATTAAGGTCTTTAACCATAGTAGATTGAGGTCAAAAACACTGCTAAAGCTTCGTTTTTTCATCAAGCAGCGCAGTTGGATAAAAATCGTGCATGTGCCATAGAGGCCCTGGACCTTCGCCAACACTTAAGAAACGCCCCGCCTCTAAGCCTGCCTCGACATAGGCTATTGCCTTAGCAACTGCATGAGCTAGATCATGACCATCAGCTAGATAGGTAGCAATGGCAGACGCTAAAGAACATCCGGTGCCGTGCGTGTTTGCTGTGTTAACACGGTAGTGCTTGAATTCTTTTGACTGAACCACTTCAAGGCCGTCTTCAAGCGTACGCCACATTAAATAATCGGTAATTTGGGTATGCGTACTGTCTAAATGCCCGCCTTTGATGAGCACTGCTTGTGGGCCCATCTCGAGTAATTCTTCGGCGGCTAATTTGAAATCATTGGGACCACTTATTTCGCGACCTAGCAGCAATGAAGCTTCATCTAAGTTAGGAGTAACGAGCAATGCCATCGGAAATAATTCAGTAATCATTGCTTGAGCGGTATCGTCACCACCTAAGCTAGCGCCGGAGGTTGCGCGCAAAACAGGGTCTAAAACAATACGTTTAACACCATGTTTGCGTAAAGATTTAGCAACTGTTCGGACTATTTCTGGGTTAGCCAGCATGCCGATTTTGACAATATCAGCACCAATATCCATTAAAACTGCGTCAATCTGGGCTTCAACCACGTCAAGATCAACATCCTGAATACGTGTGACGCCCAAGGTATTTTGGGCGGTAATTGCAGTTATGACTGACATGCCGTAGCCACCAAGGGCGGTGATGACCTTCAGGTCAGCCTGGAGCCCTGCCCCACCGCCGCTATCGGACCCAGCAATGGTCAGTACTTTGGGGATCTGCACAGAAGTGGGAAGAAGTGATTTCATCTTGCTATAATATCGGCTTATTCCTCGATAGCTCAGTCGGTAGAGCGCCGGACTGTTAATCCGTAGGTCCCTGGTTCGAGCCCAGGTCGAGGAGCCAAATAAGTAAAGCCCCTAGAGAAATCTAGGGGCTTTTTCTTTATGAGGACTGATTAAGTCGATCTCTTAGATCAAGCCCTTCTTGCGCAAGTTGGACAGGCGATTATGGAGAGACTTCAATGTCAGAAGATTGTATTTATCCCCCTCCTTCCAAACACTACCTTTCCATTCGATGCCTTCTGGTGTGACATTAGCGAACGGCTCTTTACCTTCCTTTGCATAGCCTTCTAAGATGGCGATCAGTGCTGCTCGGTCATTGGATCCACCAGCATCTTTCACTGCATCCAAAATAGGTTTGGTGATGGTATCGCTATAGGTAATCTTAGCATCCATATGATTGGGCGCTGCTGTTTCTTCGAAGATGTACTCATGTGGCCACTCAAAGACATTTCTTGCTGAATTTTTTACTGCTTCTGGACTCACTGCACCGCCCTCAGGATTCTTTAGATCGGTTGGTAGGCTTAGACCCAAAATCCAAGCTTCAAATTCAGCAATGCGGCTATAACGCTTTTCTTCGCTATCGCGCTTTTGCTCTTCTTGTGACAGCAACAAGGTAACCCATGCCCAGGCAATATCTTTAGGTGTTGCAAACTCTTGAGCCAAAATTCCACTGGCTTTTTTTAGGATGGGTTTGGATGTGAGTTTTGACATTGCATTCTTTCTGGATTCGTTCTGCTTTTTTAGTAAGCGCCTTCAATTTAGGGTGAAAAGTCAAAGGGAAGGCTCCCCGCTCATCTTGACAATGCTCTCCACATCCCCCGTAGGATACTCTTCATTAGCTAGCTGCCTACTTGTCAGGCCTACGTAAACCCAGTTCTAGCAGGCCTCAGGACTGAGTCATGGAGCAAATCAAACAAGTTCGGCCGTATTCACTAAAATAGCCGGATGACTAAGATTCCTGAACTCCTCGCTCCAGCCGGCAGCCTTTCTATGCTGCGTACTGCCTTTGATTTTGGCGCAGACGCCATTTATGCCGGACAGCCTCGTTATTCACTCCGGGTTCGCAATAACGACTTTGGCAAGATTGAGGTTCTCAAGCAAGGTATCGATACAGCCCATGAATTGGGCAAGAAGTTTTATTTAGTTTCTAACTTATTACCTCACGGTGGTAAGACGCGTACCTACATTAAGGATATGGATCCAGTAATTGCATTAAAGCCGGATGCTTTAATCATGTCTGATCCTGGACTAATCATGATGGCACGCGAAGCTTGGCCAGATATGCCAATTCATTTATCGGTACAGGCCAATACCGTGAATGGTGCTTCTGCTAAGTTTTGGCGATCTGTTGGCATTAGTCGTGTGATTTTGTCGCGCGAACTCTCTTTTGATGAAATTGAGGAAGTGCGTCAAGACTGCCCTGAGATGGAGCTTGAGGTATTTGTTCATGGCGCTCTCTGTATTGCCTACTCAGGTCGCTGCTTGTTATCGGGCTATATGTCTCACCGCGACTCTAATCAAGGCGCCTGCACGAATGCTTGCCGCTGGGATTACAAGGTGAAGCCTGGGCAACAAAATACGAGCGGTGATGTTGTACTGCTTCAGGAAGCACGTCGCCCTGATGACTTGATGCCAATGGAAGAAGATGAGCATGGTACCTACATCATGAACTCAAAAGATCTGCGAGCCGTTGAGCATATTGAGCGCCTAACTAAGATGGGTGTTGACTCTTTCAAAATTGAAGGGCGTACTAAATCACCTTATTACGTTTCACGTACTGTTCAAGCCTATAGAGCAGCAATTAATGATGCTGTTGCTGGTAAGCCGTTTAATACCGCCCTGTTAGGTCAATTAGAAGGTTTAGCCAACCGCGGTTATACCGATGGATTTTATGAGCGTCACCATGACAAAGAGTACCAACTCTATATGCGCGGCCATTCTTTATCGGGACGTAGCTTGTATGTTGGTGAGACGCTGGAGATTGACTCTGCTAACGGCCGAGTCAAGGTAGATGTGAAGAATCGTTTTTCTGTTGGTGACAAAATTGAAATCATTGAACCAAATGGAAACACGGATATTGTATTGACTGAGATGTGGAATATGAAGGGCGAGTCAATTGATATAGCCCCTGGATCGGGTCACTTTGTTTGGCTAAAAATACCAATGGCCACAACACATGCCTTTATTGCGCGCTATACACAAGAACCTGCACCAGCTGAAGTGGCTACTTCTAGCTCTTGCTCCACTTGCGGCGATTAACATCCCTATTTATCTTATTAAAGATTTTCATGACTAACAGCGCCAAAAACCTTACAAATAAAACAGGCTTGAAAATCAAGTTTGAGGAGGAAATGAAAAAAGCGTTTGCTTTATCAATTTACTTTGGCACTTGGTTCTGCGCGATTACCTTTATGGCTGCAACCGCTTTAGAAGAGCGCCCTATCCCCCTGACCCTCTTTGGCTTTGCATTAATCAAAGCAGGCTTATCGGCAAAATTTATGCTGATTGCTCAGGCTGCCTATCCAATCAAGGTTGATAAGGCACATGGAATTGTTGGCCCTCTATTTATTGAGTCTATCGTTTACATTATTGTCATTATTGCCTTGAACTATATTGAGGCCGGAGTCGATGGCCTGATACATGGAAAAGAATTTATTACCTCCATGGCAGCTTTTGGAAGCGGTGATCCATTAAGAGTATTGGCCATGTCGATTGTGTATTGGTTAATTGTTTGGCCTTACTTAATTTTTGTAGGGTTCAATAAGGTTGTTGGAAATACTGAAACTCTTGCCGTTCTATTTGGCTCCAAAAAATAATTGCCTCACTTGTATTGCGTGAGAATTTTTTGGCTCTGCTTGTTAGCATTCATTAGCCAAGAAGCATCCGCTCAAGAGATTGAAGCTCGCGCGTATTCGAATGCGCCTATTGGCATTAACTTTGTTTCAGGTGGAATAGCCCAGGCCAAGAGTGGTTCGTACACCCTCACTACTGAAGCAACAAGTCTGACCCGCATTATTAATGTGTTTGGACAGTCTGGCCGGATTAGCCTGCTGCTACCGTATGCCCAGCTTTCTGGAACTGGCAGTCTTGGCCCTCAAAATGTCAATGCATCTGCCGAAGGCTTATCCGATCCGGTTGTAAAGATCTCCGCCAATCTTTATGGTGCGCCAGCACTCTCGCTAGAGGAATTTAATAACTATAAACAAGATCTCATTATTGGCACTAGTCTTGCGGCATCCATCCCATGGGGTAAGTACAACAGCGAGCAAATGCTCAACGTAGGCGCCAATCGCTCTCTTATTCAGCCAGCCATCGGAGCATCCCAAGCAGTTGGTCCATGGCGTTTGGAACTGGCAGGTATGGCGACGATCTACACCAGCAATACCAGTTTTCTGGGAAGTAATACGCTCTCTCAAAATCCCATCTACTCTTCGGAAGCCCATGCGATCTATTACTTTCAGAATACGGCCTACATCTCTGCCGATGCCACCTACTTCATGGGTGGTCAGAAATACGTTAACGGGACTGCAATTAGTGGCTCACAAGAAAATTGGCGTTTTGGCAGCACTTTTTCTTACCCCATTAATAAGCGCAATTCAATCCGCCTAACTGGCAGCAAAGGTGTTTATTCCAATACCAACACTGATTACACCGCGCTGGGGATCTCTTGGCAGTACCGCTGGGGTGGCGGACTGTAGGTAAATAGGCTATTCCATCGCTACAATAAAGCCAAAGAACATTAAAAAGAGATACGAGACAATCATGAGTAATAAACCAAAAGATCCAGCAGAGAGCGGTTTACGTAAAGGCTTGACTAGCTATGGAGATAAAGGTTTCTCTTTATTTTTACGCAAAGCGTTTATTAAAGGCGCTGGGTATACCAATAGCGCATTAGATCGCCCTGTCATCGGTATTATCAATACCGGTAGCGCTTACAACCCCTGCCATGGCAATATGCCTCAGCTTTTGGAAGCGGTAAAACGCGGTGTGATGTTAGCTGGTGGTCTGCCAATGGAATTTCCGACGATTTCGATACATGAGAGTTTTGCTGCACCTACCAGCATGTACTTGCGTAATTTGATGTCTATGGACACCGAAGAAATGTTACGCGCACAACCAATGGATGCAGTCGTCATGATTGGTGGTTGCGATAAAACTGTTCCTGCACAAATGATGGGTGCCGCTTCAGCAGGCTTACCCGCCATTCAACTGATTACCGGCTCAATGCTCACCGGATCCCATCGCAGCGAACGTGTAGGCGCTTGCACTGACTGCCGTCGTTACTGGGGTAAATTCCGTGCCGGTGAAATTGATGAAGTTGAAAAAGATGAAGTCAATGATCAACTGGTAGCCAGCGTTGGCACTTGTTCAGTAATGGGAACAGCAAGCACGATGGCCTGCATCTCGGAAGCGCTGGGCATGACAGTTCCCGGTGGCGCAACCCCTCCGGCAGTGACTGCAGATCGTATCCGCGTAGCTGAAGAAACTGGTACTTGTGCTGTGAAGATGGCAAAAGAAGGTTTGACGATAGACAAGATACTCACTGCAGACGCCTTTGAAAATGCCATGCGTGTTTTGCTAGCAATTGGTGGATCAACCAATGGCATTGTTCACTTAGCTGCCATTGCTGGCCGTATGGGTCTCGAGATTGATTTAGATGCGCTTGATAAGATGGGTGATGAGACCCCTGTTTTGGTAGACTTAAAACCATCTGGTGACCACTATATGGAAAACTTCCATGATGCTGGCGGCATGACCACCTTGCTTCGTGAACTGAAGCCTCTCTTGAAGCTTGATGCAATGACTGTTTCCGGCAGAACTCTTGGTGAAGAGATTGATGCTGCTGCACCAAGCTTTAAACAAGATGTAGTACGTCCATTTGATAAACCCATTTACCCACGCGGCAGTATTGCTGTCTTGCACGGCAATCTAGCGCCTGGTGGCGCCATCATCAAGCAGTCGGCTGCGAATGAAAAACTCATGGAACATGAAGGTCGTGCAGTGGTGTTTGAAGATGCTGCTGATTTAGCTAACCGTATCGATAGCTCAGACTTAGATGTCACTGCTGATGACATTTTGGTACTCAAAAATATTGGGCCTAAAGGTGCTCCTGGTATGCCAGAAGCTGGTTATATTCCCATTCCGATGAAGCTGGCGCGTGCTGGTGTGAAAGACATAGTACGCATCTCCGATGGACGTATGAGTGGAACTGCCTTTGGCACAATCGTATTACACGTCACTCCTGAATCGGCCATTGGTGGCCCGTTAGCACAAGTGCGCAATGGCGATCGCATTCGACTCAGCGTGAAGAATCGTGAAATCAGCCTTCTTATATCCGCGGAAGAATTGGCTCAGCGCATGAAAGATAATCCGATTACTTCTCCAACTGCTGAACGTGGTTATAAAAAGCTCTTCTTGGATACCGTGACTCAAGCAGACCAAGGCGTGGACTTTGACTTCTTGAGAGCGGTAAAGATGATTGGCAAAACCCCACAATCAAAATAATGCACCTAATGAATGCCACTTTTTTAAAGTACGCAATGAATGTTTGGCCACCCTTCCTGGGTGCCGGCATTAGAGTGGATAACATCTCAAAGGATTTCAGAACTGCAAAGGTTTCCCTAAAAAGTGGAATTGCCAATCGCAATATTGTTGGGGTTCACTTTGGCGGCAGTTTATTTGCGATGACAGACCCCTTCTTTATGATGATGGTGTCGCAGAACATAGGTAAAAAATATATTGTTTGGGACCAGGCGGCCAAGATTGAATTTCTGAAGCCGGGCAAGGGGAAAGTTCATGCTAGTTTTGAAATTACTCAAGACCAATTAGATGAAATTGTTACTGCCGCAGAGCCTGGAGATAAAGTCTTAAAGGATTTTGTTGTAGATGTTAAAGATCGAGAAAATGATGTAGTTGCACGCATCACTAAGACTCTATATATTCGTAAGAAGCCAAAGAAAAACTGAAGGCTATAGTGGGTTACTTATATTTTTATTCTTCTATGAATGAATATAAGCAACCGAATCTATTCGTCTCATCTCACCCTCAATCCAGGCCTCGACCTCTAACTGCAATTGATCTTCTGATTTTCCTTGAACCGAAATGACCGGGCCAATAGAAAGCGTAATTACACCTGGACGCTTTAAGAAGGAATTTCTAGGCCATAGGACGCCGGAGTTCTGCGCCACCGGAAGAATATCAGTTTTTGTACTAATAGCTAAGCGCACACCGCCTTTTCTATAAGGCTTAAAGGATCCGCGTGGGGTTCGAGTTCCTTCGGGATAAATTGCGATCCATTTTCCTTCAGCCAATAATTCCTTCCCCTGCTTATTGACAGCCTCTCGGGCATTCTCACGATCGCCTCGGTTAATGTGGATCATTTTGAGCGAGGCTAATGCCCAACCAAAAAAAGGCACAAATAGCAGTTCTCTTTTAAAGACAAAACAAAGTTGCCGAGGGAAAAAAGCTGGATATATGAACGTTTCCCATGCCGATTGATGTTTCCCCAGAATGATCACAGATTTTTTGGGGTCTTGAGGTACGTTCTCAAAGCCCACTATTTTTATCTTGATTCCACAAATGATAGAGAGGGCTTTTTGAGTTAATTGACACCATAGAACCCCCATTTTGTAGCGCGTACTTGCGCTGGTAAGCGGCATTACCAAAATAATAGCGCTCGCAAAAATGGTGACCGTGGTGAAACCGAAAAAATAAAAGATGAATGAACGAAGCCAGAGAATCACGATCTATTTTTACTTAAAGTTAAAAACCTATTTTAAATCATCGGCCTTTTCATGGATCACGTCTCATAAATCTCTTAATTCACGTCTGAGTATTTTTCCAACATTGGTTTTTGGCAAGTCTGAGCGGAAAACAATATGCTTAGGACGCTTATAGTTTGTAAGGTTTTCTTTGCAGAAGGCCATGACCATCTCCTCTGTTAGGGACTGATCCCGTTTTACGATAAAAGCCTTTACAGCCTCACTAGAATCAGCATCGGGAACACCAATCACTGCGCACTCCAAAACGCCGGGAATAAGTGACAGGACCTCTTCTACCTCATTAGGATAGACATTAAATCCGGAGACTAAAATCATGTCTTTCTTTCGATCAACAATCTTAGTAAGGCCATCCGCATTCATAATGCCGATATCACCAGACTTAAAGAAGCCATCTGGAGTCATAACATTTTTGGTTTCTTCAGGCTTATTCCAGTAACCCGCCATCACCTGCGGACCCCGAATGCAAATCTCTCCAGGAGCGCCAAAGGGAACTTCAATACCATCATCACCCAAAATAATGACATCTGTACTTGGGACGGGTAAGCCGATATAACCCGTGAAGCTTTCTATCAACGCAGAATTCACGCAAGCTACAGGCGAAGTTTCAGATAGACCATAACCCTCAGCAATCGGAGCCCCTGTCATTTCTTGCCATTGGTCTGCAACCACCTTTTGCATGGCCATGCCACCACCTATAGTTGCCAAAATATTAGGGAACTTGACGGAGGCAAATTCAGGCTTATGAAGCAATGCATTAAATAAAGTATTCACACCAGGGAAAATATTAATGTCAGGATGCTTCTTGAGTAGCTTAATAAAGCCATCGAAGTCACGAGGATTGGGAACTAAGACTAATAATCCACCCTTACGCATACCTAGTACGGCACAAGCGGTTAAAGCAAAGATGTGATACATCGGAAGTGCACACAAGAAAACCAATTGATCCACTTTTTTACGCTTCAATCCTGGCTCAAGCCACAATTCAGTTTGAATCACATTTGAAAGAATATTTCGATGGAGAAGAATGGCGCCCTTAGATAACCCAGTAGTACCACCGGTGTATTGCAAGAAAGCAATATCATTTAACGAAGTATTCGGCTTATTCCATAGATGTCGACTACCCTCGCTCAGAGCACCATTAAAAGTAATGTGTCCAGGTAAATCCCATTCAGGAACTAGCTTCTTCACATTGCGGACAACAAAGTTCACTACCGCACCTTTTAAACCAATCATCTCGCCGAGTGAAGTGACGATTGTCTTTTTCAGGGGAACATTCGCAGATATGTGCTGGTAAACATGTGCAAAGTTCTCCAAGATAATGAGAGCAGAAGCCCCGCTATCTTTAAGCTGATACTCCAATTCGCGTGCGGTGTAGAGTGGGTTGATATTGACCACCACAAACCCAGCACGGAGAATACCAATCATCGCAATCTGAAATTGCAATACGTTTGGCAACATAATGGCTACACGAGATCCCGGCTCTAAACCCAAAGTCTGTAGGTAAGCCGCAAAATGTTGGGAGTGCCGATCAAGATCTCGATAAGTTAAAAACTTATCTAAATACTCACATGCACGTCTATTTGGGTATCGCTCAAAGGATTCCTCAAACATATCTAGCAAAGAAGAGTAACCCGAAATATCCACTTCATGAGGAACGCCCTCAGGATAATGTTTTAACCAAGGTTTTGAGGGGTTGACCATGAAGTTATTTCCAGTCTCGATATATTTTTATTTATAGTTAGATTGCTAAATCTGTATGACTCATTCTAATCACGACAACAATAAATCCAAAGAAAAAGCCCTCTGCAATGAGAGGGCTTTTATTGAATATCTACAACATTAGAAGCGATAGCCTACACCAACCAAAATATCAGTACCATTGCCACTTACGGTCATGCCCTGTAGGGTTGTACCGGCAGAATTAGTAAGAGTGGCTGTAAGATTTTTTGTACCATAAGAGCCATAGTTCACCTCACCAAATGCATATAAATGCTCAGTAACCATTTGCTTATATCCAAGACCCAAAGTCCAGCCTGTAAGGTTGGTACTTTGATAGGCAAGTGTAGGTCCTGATAAGCCAATAGTTGCCCCTGTGTAACCGAGTTTTGCATAAGCTAAACGTTCTTTATCAATGGCATAACCAGGGGTAATGGTGATGCTATAAAGATTTTTAACGTTGTAAGTAGCAGTAGTGCTTCCACCGGGTACATTTGCAGGGGATCCAACCAATGCACCAGCTGGGCTTGAAATAGTTGTTGGGGCCAAGCTTAATTGCCCAGTTGCACCTGAACTTGCACCAGGATAGTAAGAGGCTCCTAACCCTAAGATCCAAGTTTCATTGATGCCAAAGTTGTAACCTGCTGATAGCGATGCAGTTGCAGTATTCACATTGTTCACGTTGCTAGCGGATGCTGACTGAGTAACTGTTGCAGGATAACCATATGCAGTCAAAGGTGCGCCAGTAAGAGGTGAGTTACCAGTTGAGCTTACCGCTGAACCACTACCGATTTTTGGCACAAACATTCCATAACCAACGCCCACTTGTCCATAGGCACCTTCCCATGCGTTTACTTTAACTGATTGTGCATTTGCACTAGCTGCAAATACGCCCATCATCGCTAATGCCAAGGCGCTAATTTTTACTGTTTTCATATGTCTTCCTGTGTTAATTTTTTTAATGATTCACAACAACTTCACAAATCTTAATTACCTTTAAGTAAATATGTATCTCGGGTTTTCCCTCTATTTATTTTGCAGTGCATCAATTTGGTTAGCTCTGTAGATAGGAATCTTTATTTAATGGGTCTAGAAACTGGTTTCGAGAATGAATTAATGATGTAATATAAACGAACGATCGTATTATTTTTACAACAAATTGCGTAAATTGAAATGACCATACAAGAATCTACAGATTTACAGCGAGAAATAATGGAGCCTAAAAAAGGGGCCCTGACAAAGAACTCCATTATTGAAGCGGCTCTTGCGATCGCCAGTAAATCGGGGCTTGAAGGCTTAACCATTGGCAATATTGCAGAAGCGGTCAATATGAGTAAAAGCGGTGTCTTTGCTCACTTTGGCTCCAGGGAAGAGCTACAAGTTGCTGTAGTGAGGGAGTATTACCAACGGTTTCAAGGTTTAGTCTTTATCCCCGCACTACTGAAGCCCAAAGGCTTGCCTCGCTTAAATCAAATGATCCAACTATGGCTCAAGATGAGTATTGGCGATGACAGTTCTAGCTGCTTCTTTATTGCTGGGGCTGTTGAGTTTGATGACCAACCTGGCATCGTCCGCGATGAGTTGGTACGTAGCGTAGAGGATTGGCGCTCTGCTATCCGCAGGGCAATTAAAGAATCTATCGCTGCTGGTCACCTGAAGAAATCTCTGAATGTAGAGGCCCTGCTCTTTCAACTTTACAGCATTGTTCTTGGGGTTCATCACGATTCTCGTTTCTTAGATAACCCCAAATGCTTGGTAACCGCAAACAAGTTAATTAAAGAAATTTTGAGTAGCAATAAATCAAATTAAAAAACCCAATCAACAAATCTCTTCAACACCTCAATAGATAGAAGAACATCATGCCCCAATATAACCCCCCTCTTCGTGATATTCAATTTGTGATTCATGAACTCCTCAGCGCTGATAAAGAATTTGCTGCCTTACCCGCTTACCAGGAGGTTGATAAAGACACTATCAATCAAATTATTGAAGAAGCCGGTAAGTTTGCTAGCGAGATCGCCTTTCCATTGAATCAAATTGGTGACAAGGAGGGCTGCACTCGCCACGAAGACGGCTCTGTTACTACGCCTAGTGGCTTCAAACAAGCCTATCAACAATATGTCGCTGGCGGTTGGCCTGCATTGTCATGTGATCCTGAATATGGCGGTCAAGGATTGCCGCAGTTACTTAATACCGTTCTATATGAAACGCTCAACTCCGCAAATCAATCTTGGACGATGTATCCGGGCCTATCGCATGGAGCCTATGAATGCCTTCATGCCCATGGTACTGATGAGCAGAAGAAACTGTATCTTGAAAAACTCGTTTCTGGCCAATGGACAGGAACGATGTGTTTAACGGAACCGCATTGCGGCACGGATCTTGGTTTACTCAAAACCAAAGCTGAGCCTCAAGCAGATGGCACTTATGCCATCAATGGAACCAAGATCTTTATTTCTAGCGGAGATCATGATCTCGCAGAAAATATTGTTCATTTAGTGTTGGCGCGCTTACCGGACTCTCCAATTGGAAGCAAGGGCATCTCTTTATTTGCAGTACCTAAATTTCATGTGGGAGCTGATGGTGCTATTGGCAAAGCAAATGCAGTGTCTTGCGGCTCCTTAGAGCACAAGATGGGTATTCATGGGAATGCCACCTGCGTTATGAACTTTGATGGCGCTATTGGTACATTGGTTGGAGAGCCGCATAAAGGTCTAAACGCCATGTTCGTCATGATGAATGCCGCTCGACTTGGTGTAGGCATGCAAAGTCTGGGTTTAACTGAGGTAGCCTATCAAAACTCTGCAGCTTATGCCAAAGAACGCTTACAAATGCGCAGCCTTACCGGAGCCAAAGCTCCTGAAAAAGCAGCCGACCCTATTATTGTTCATCCAGATGTCCGCAGAATGCTACTAACGCAAAGAGCCTATGCAGAAGGTGCGAGAGCATTTGCATACTGGGTTGCACTGATGATCGATACTGAACTGAATCATCCCGATGAAAAGGTTCGCAAAGAAACAGGTGAAATGGTTGCCCTACTCACCCCAATTATTAAAGCCTTCTTAACCGATAACGCATTTACTGCTACCAATGAAGGTATGCAGGTATTTGGTGGTCATGGCTATATTGCTGAATGGGGTATGGAGCAATATGTTCGTGATGCTCGTATCAATATGATTTATGAGGGTACCAACACCATTCAATCCCTTGATCTCTTAGGTAGAAAAGTTCTTGGAGATATGGGCAAGAAGCTCACCAAGTTTGGCAAGATCATTGAACAGTTCATTGAGGATGAAGGTGTTCGTAAGGAAATGCAGGAGTTTATCGATCCGCTTTCTGATATCGCTGTCAAGGTTGAAAAGCTCACCAAAGAAATTGGTATGAAAGCCATGATGAATCACGAAGAAGTGGGTGCTGCTGCAGTGCCCTACTTGCGCGTTGTTGGTCACTTAGTTTACTCATACCTCTTTGCGCGGATGGCAAAAATTGCTTTAGCCAATAAGGCTAGCAAAGATCCTTTTTATGAAGCGAAATTGGCTACTGCCCGCTTCTACTTTGACAAACTCCTTCCTGAGACAGCCATGCTGATCCGTCAAGCACGTGCTGGCTCTAAATCGTTAATGGCTATGCCTGCTGATTTTTTCTGAGAGACTAAATATGAGTGATAACAAGATTATTAAGAAAGTAGCCATCCTAGGCGCTGGCGTGATGGGCGCTCAGATTGCTGCGCAATGTATTAATGTAGGGTTGCCTGTAGTGTTGTTTGATTTGCCGACGAATTCTGAAGATGGCAAACCTTCTAATAAGAATGCAATTGCCATTAAAGCGATTGAGAATCTTAAAAAGTTAAAGCCGGCACCTTTGGGTTTATCTTCAGAAGCCAATCTAATTACTCCAGCAAATTATGAGGACGACTTAGGTCTTTTAGCGGGTTGCGACCTCATCATTGAAGCCATTGCAGAGCGTCTCGATTGGAAGCATGCTCTCTATGAAAAAGTAGCGCCACATATTCCGGCGCATGCTCTGTTTGCTACCAATACCTCAGGCCTTCCTATCGGCGAACTTGCCAAAGGTTTTTCTGGTGATCTGAAGAAGCGCTTCTGTGGCGTGCACTTCTTTAACCCACCTCGGTATATGCATTTACTAGAGCTCATTCCAGCGGCAGACACTGATCCCGCCGTATTGGATGCACTTGAAACCTTTATGACTTCCACGATGGGCAAAGGGGTTGTGCGCGCTAAAGATACCCCGAACTTTATCGGCAACCGTGTAGGTGTTTTCTCGATCCTGGCCGTTTTTGCAGAGGCGCAAAAGTTTGGTCTGGGCTTTGATGAAGTTGATGCCATTACCGGTAGCAAACTTGGACGTGCTAAGTCAGCAACCTTCAGAACCAGCGATGTCGTTGGCTTAGATACCATGGCTCATGTTATTAAGACTATGGAAAATGCATTACAAGGCGATTCCTTCTCTGCTCTGTTTAAAACTCCTGAGGTTGTAAGTCAGCTCATTGCAAAAGGTGCGCTGGGACAGAAAACCAAAGCAGGCTTTTATCGCAAGGACGGGAAGAATGTTCTTGTATTGGATGCTGCCACCGGTGAATACAAACCATCTACTGCAACGATTGAACCACTAATTGAACGCATTCTGAAAAAACCGATTGCAGAACGACTTGAATTGCTACGCGAGACCGATGAACCGCAAGCTCAGTTCTTATGGGCTATCTATCGGGATATCTTCCACTACTGTGCTATTCATCTTGGTGAGATTGCGCAATCTGCTCGAGAAATCGACTTCGCGATGCGCTGGGGTTATGGTTGGAATTTAGGCCCCTTTGAGGACTGGCAAGCAGCTGGCGTTACGCAAGTGGCTAATTGGATTAAAGAGGATATTGATGCAGGCAAAACACTAAGCAAAGAGCCTTTGCCCGCATGGATCTTTAATGGACCAGTTGCTGATAAGCAAGCTTTCCATACGCCTGAAGGTTCATGGTCTGCATCTGAGAATAAATACATTCCCCGCTCTGCTTTGCCGGTATACCAAAAGCAAGTATTTAGGGCGCCACTGTTAGGGGATGGCTCTCCTGATCCTAAAACAGCGGGCACCACTGTTTTTGAGAACACGGACTTCCGAGCTTGGGTTGATGCCAACCAACCTGAGGTATTAATTGCCTCATTCCGCTCGAAGATGAATACCTTCAGCCCAGACGTATTAAGTGGCCTACAAAAAGCCGTTGAGATCGCAGAAGCGAACTATGCAGGATTGGTGATCTGGCAACCTACTTCATTGAAGCTAGGCACGCCTGGTGGGCCCTTTTCTGCAGGTGCTAATCTAGAAGCTGCAATGCCTATGGTCATGAAAGGCGGCCCTGCTGGAGTTGAGCCGTTCGTCAAAGAGTTTCAAGATACGATGATGAAAATCAAATACTCCCAAGTGCCTGTAGTTGCCGCAGTCTCTGGTATTGCCCTAGGGGGTGGTTGTGAATTAGTTCTCCAATCTGCGCGCAGAGTTGCTGCTATGGAAAGCTATATTGGCCTGGTGGAAGTTGGTGTTGGCTTATTACCTGCTGGTGGCGGACTTAAAGAAGCAGCCATTCGTGCGGCTCAAGGCGTTGCGCTTGCTGGGAACACCAATTATTTGGATTTCACCAAAGCCGCTTTTGAAAATGCTGCAATGGCTAAGGTTTCTTCATCAGCTCAAGAAGCAATGAGGATGGCTTACCTCCAAAAGGGTGACATTATCGTTGCAAACGTTTATGAGTTGCTAGCTCAAGCACAAAATCAAGTCAAGGCAATGCGCTACTCCGGATACAGACCTCCTATACCAACCTTAATACCGGTTGGTGGCCGTTCTGTTGCCGCCACCGTGATGGGTCAAGTAGTCAATATGCGTGACGGTGGCTTTATCTCTGAACACGATGCGCACATTGCTCAGAAGATCATTCAGATCATTACTGGTGGCGATGTCGATGCAGGAACGCTAGTTACTGAAGAGTGGCTGCTCAAACTGGAGCGTCAGGCTTTTGTGGAGCTCATTGGCCACCCTAAATCCATGGAACGGATTATGGGTATTCTCCAAACTGGCAAGCCTGTTAGAAACTAATTTACCGAGATATCACTATGAAAAATATTCAAGACGCATATATCGTTGCTGCCACTCGCAGTGCCGTTGGTAGATCTGGACGAGGTGCATTAAAAAATACTCGTCCGGATGACTTACTTGGCAATGCCTTGCAGCACGTACTGACACAAGTCCCCACCTTAGATCCCAAAGCAATTGAAGATGCCATTATTGGCTGCGCCATGCCAGAAGGCCAGCAAGGATTAAATGTGGCCCGCATTGGACTTCTTTTAGGCGGCCTTCCCAATACTGTCGGCGGCATTACCGTTAACCGCTTCTGTTCATCAGGCTTAAATGCGATTGCTATGGCCGCTGACCGCATAAGGGTTGGTGAAGCAGATGTCATGATTGCTGGTGGTGTTGAGTCAATGAGCATGGTGCCTATGGGCGGCAATTCTCCATCAATGTCGCCAGAAATCTTTATGGGCGATGAAAACATTGGTATCGCTTACGGGATGGGCTTAACCGCTGAGAAAGTTGCGCAGCAATGGAAAATCAGTCGTGAAGATCAAGATGCTTTTGCATTCCATTCGCATCAAAAGGCCATGGCCGCACAAGCCGCCGGTGAATTTAATTCTGAAATCTTTCCAGTCAAGGTGGCTTATCGCTCCATGAATCTAGACAAGGGTCAAGTAGATGTGCAATGGCGCGATTTTTTGAAGGATGAAGGTCCGCGCGTTGACACTTCACTTGAAGGTCTAGCTAAACTCAAATCTCCATTTGCAGCTAGAGGTAGCGTTACCGCTGGCAACAGCTCACAAACCTCTGATGGTGTTGGCGCACTCATCTTAGCCAGTGAAAAAGCGATCAAGACCTTTGGCCTTACCCCTTTGGCACGCTTTGTCAGTTTTGCCGTTAAGGGTGTTCCACCTGAAATTATGGGTATCGGCCCTAAAGAGGCGATTCCAGCCGCATTAAAACTAGCTGGACTCAATTTGCAGGATTTGGACTGGATCGAGTTGAATGAAGCGTTTGCAGCCCAGTCTTTAGCAGTCATTCGAGATCTTGGCTTGGATCAAAGTAAAGTTAATCCTTTGGGTAGCGCTATTGCCCTTGGACATCCATTGGGGGCAACCGGCGCCATCCGAGCTGCGACAGCGATTCATGCCCTACAGAGACGTAATCTTAAGCACGCCATGGTGACAATGTGCGTTGGTACTGGTATGGGCGCTGCTGGAATCTTTGAGCGTTGTTAATCAGAATTTATCAACATCAACCAATATTAGGGGGCAAGAGAATGCTAAAAAAACAATTGATCTTATCGGCATGTTGTCTTAGTCTGATCGCGGGAAATGTGTACGCTCAAGCAACCGACCCAGCTATTGGGGTTTGGAAAACGATTGATGATAAAACCAATCAACCAGCTTCCTTAATTAAGATTGAAGAAGCCAATGGCCTTTTACAGGGCACCATCATCAAGACATTCCCATCTCCTGGCGAAACGCCGCTAGTCTATTGCAATCTCTGCAAAGATGAGCGCAAAGATAAACCACTTGTTGGCATGAAAATTATGAGTGATCTTAAAAGAGATGGGTCAGGCGCTTGGTCAGATGGAAAAATCTTAGACCCCAAGAATGGTGAAACCTACAAAGTTAGGCTAACAACCGAAGATGGCAAGAAAATGGATGTCCGCGGCTATATTGGGGTTCCATTATTAGGTCGTACCCAAGTTTGGTACAAAGCTGAGCAGTAATCCACAGATCATTTAAAAATATGAGCAATAAACCTCTTCCAGAAGTTCTTCGTAAACATTTGGCGGATGGTAATTTACCCGTCATTGCAGCGCCTCTATTCATTATCAGCAATCCTAAATTGGTAATTGCCCAATGCAAAGCGGGAGTGATTGGCTCTATGCCCGCACTTAATGCGAGGCCGGCTGAGCAGTTTGAAGAATGGTTGATTGAAATTACAACTGCATTGGATCTATACAACAAAGAACATCCTGAAAAGCCTGCCGCACCCTTTGCCATCAATCAAATTGTGCACAAGAGCAATGATCGCCTTGAACATGATATGGCTCTGTGCGTCAAATACAAAGTACCCATCATCATTACCTCGTTAGGTGCTCGTGAAGAAATTAATACTGCCGCACATAGTTATGGCGGAATCGTATTGCATGACATTATCAATAATGCCTTTGCTAAAAAGGCGATAGAAAAAGGTGCTGATGGCTTAATTGCTGTTGCAGCTGGCGCTGGTGGACATGCTGGCATTAAAAGCCCATTTGCATTGATTCAGGAGATTCGGGAGTGGTTTAAAGGCCCGCTAGTTTTAAGTGGATCCATTGCTACTGGTGGCGCTGTTTTAGCTGCTCAGGCAATGGGCGCTGACTATGCTTATATTGGTTCAGCATTCATCGCTACCGAGGAAGCTCGTGCCAGTGATGCGTATAAGCAAGCGGTGGTTGATTGCAATTCAGACGATATTGTCTTGAGCAACCTATTTACTGGCGTATCTGGCAACTATTTAGCGCCATCTATACGCAATGCCGGCTTGGACCCAGACAATCTCCCCGAAAGCGATCCAAGCAAGATGAACTTTGGTGGCGCAGCTCAGAAAGCCTGGAAGGATATTTGGGGTTGCGGTCAAGGTATTGGCGCCGTGAAAGCGGTTACACCTACAGCGCAATTTGTAGGTCGCTTAAAGGCTGAATATGATCAAACTAAAGCGAATTTGCTTAAAGGTACAGCATAGACGACATGATTAATCATCATCTATCGGATGGCATCCTCAAGATACTACTGAATCGTCCTGAGAAAAAAAATGCATTCACCAATGCCATGTATAGTGAGCTTACGCAGATATTGTCTGATGGCGACCAAAATCCCGAAGTAAAAGTGATGTTGATATCTGGGGCTGGCAATGCCTTTTCTGCCGGAAATGATATTGCTGATTTCATGCAATCCCCCATTACTCATAAAGATGCCCCGCCCATTAACCTATTGAAAGTGCTGGCAGGATTAACTAAGCCGTTAATCGCTGCGGTTGATGGTGTTGCCGTTGGTATAGGGGCGACATTACTGTTTCATTGTGATTTGGTATACGCTCAAAAGGATGCACGCTTTATTTTTCCATTTGTTTCGCTAGGATTGGTTCCAGAAGGCGCCATCTCTTTATTACTTCCACGCCTCGTTGGTCATCAAAGAGCGTCAGAAATATTGCTTTTTGGCGAACCCATGAGCGCTGACGATGCACAGCAAATTGGATTTGCAAACAAGGTAATTACAGAGCCATCCGCTTTGCCTTATGCAGAGCTGCAAGCTCAAAAACTTACCTCCCTCTCCTTCGGGTCTGTTTTACGCACTAAGTCACTATTGAAAGATGGCGCTCTGAAGACTGCAGTACTCAATCAAATTGATATTGAGGGCAAACTCTTCATTGATAGGCTTCATAGTCCTGCAGCGAAAGAGGCTCTGACCGCCTTTTTAGAAAAGCGCGCTCCTAATTTTGATGGGCTGGATTAGTAATGGTTTTTAGTTTTTGAGAATGTAGCATTCCTAGATCTATCAATTCGGGAGAAAATATGCAATTAACCATTAACGATAAATCAGTTGAGCTGACGGTAGATCCTAGCATGCCCCTACTGTGGGTTATTCGCGATGTTTTGAATATGACTGGAACGAAATATGGCTGCGGCATAGCCGCTTGCGGAGCTTGTACTGTTCTCGTTAATGGTCGAGCTACGCGTTCCTGCGTAACCCCGGTGGAAAGTGTCTCTGGCGCAAAAATTACCACTATTGAATATTTAGGCACCCCAGAAAAGCCCCACCCTCTTCAAGCTGCTTGGATTCAAGAACAAGTTCCACAATGTGGCTATTGTCAAAGTGGCATGCTATTAGCCGCTGTAGATTTATTGGCACGCAAACCTAAGCCAACCGATGCTGATATCGATGAAGCGATGTCCAATATTTGCCGTTGCGGTACGTATCAAAGAGTCAAGGCTGCCATACATACCGCAGCAAAGGAGCGAGCATGAAGCGCCGGACGATGATCCTCAGCACACTTGGTGTTGCAGGTGCGCTCATTGTGGGATGGGGCGTCCTCCCAGCCAGATCACGACTTGGAAGTCCTGATAATTTCTTGACTGGAGATGGGGCTATTTCTCTGAATGGCTGGATTCAGATTGCACCCGATGGTAGCGTGGGTCTGGCTATGAATAAAAGTGAAATGGGACAAGGTATTTTTAATGCCCTGATGATGCTTGTAGCAGAAGAGTTAAACGCCCCAATGGCCAGCATTTATCTTCACCAAGCTGCTTATGACGGCATTTATGGCAACGTAGCACTTTTTATGGGAGCCCTGCCGCTGCATCCCGTCGTCAATGACGGTGAAAAACCTTTCATTATGAAAAGTAGTGAGTGGCTTGTTGGCAAAGTTGCTCGTGAATTAGGTATCAATGCTACTGGCGGCTCTACTTCAGTAGCGGATTCGTGGCTCAATTTACGTTATGCTGCAGCTACAGCAAAAGCCAGCCTACTGATGGCTGCATCCAAGCAATGGAATGTACCCGCCAAAGATTTACAGGTAATAAATGGAAAAATTATTAGCCCTGGTGGCAAATCAGCTCACTTTGGAGACTTTGCTAAAGAGGCTGCAGCTCTCACGCCATATGAAGTGACGTTAAAAGATCGCAAAAACTGGGAGGTAATTGGCAGGAGTGCGAAACGTGTGGACATCCCATCAAAGACAGATGGTTCAGCAATATTTGGCATAGATATCAGACTGCCAAACATGCTTTATGCAACCATCGTTCAAGCGCCGATGATGGGTGGAAGTGTGAGGGAGCTAGACACAAACCAAAATGTACCAGGATTGATAAGTATCGTTCCACTCAAGAGCCATGCAGGATCAGCCAATGGTTTTGCCGTTGTTGGAAAAACAACCTGGGACGCGATGCAAGGATCTAAACAAGTCAAAGTACAGTGGGCCGAGAGAAAAAATGGCGCCATTAATACCGATCAAATATTACAAACACTCCACGAAAATATAAAAACGGATAGTGGTTTTACTTTCTATAAAACAGGCGACACAAATGAGGCTGAGAAAAAAGCCAACAACATTATCGAAGCTAGCTACTCTGCCCCCTACTTGGCACATGCAACTCTTGAGCCAATGAATTGCACTGTCCAGGTTAAAGATGGGCAAGTGGATGTATGGGTCCCGACTCAAATTCCAGGACTAGCGAGAGCAATGGCTGCAAAAATCGCCAATGTTCCTGTTGAGAAGGTAAATGTTCATGTGACTTTATTGGGCGGTGGATTTGGACGACGCCTAGAGCTTGATTTTGTCTCCCAAGCCGTACAAGTTGCCATGGTTACAGACGGTAAACCAGTTCAGCTAACTTGGTCACGAGAACAAGATATGGCTAACGACTTTTATCGACCAATGCAAGCCACGCAGCTCAAAGCGGCCCTCAATGAAAAAGGTCAAGTGCAAAGCTTGCGCATCATCTCTGCTGGTGACGCCATTACTCCTCGATGGATGGAACGTGTTTCCATTCCATTGGCTGGCCCAATTGATGCCCCAGATAAAACAGCATCAGAAGGACTGTTTGACTTTCCGTATGCCTTTACTAATCAACATATATCCCATATACCAACCCATATGGGTGTACCAATTGGTTATTGGCGTTCCGTTGGTCATTCTCAAAATGCCTTCTTCCTAGAAAGCTTCATTGATGAATTGGCTTATGCAACTCAACAAGACCCACTCGCTTTTAGAGAATCCCTGCTTACAGATGCGCCGCGCTATTTAGCGGTCTTACAACTTGCTGCCAAAAAAGCGAATTGGGGCGGCCCTCTTCCAAGTGGTCACGCTAGAGGAATTGCACTGCATGAATCCTTTGGCTCGATTGTGGCGGAAGTTGTTGAAGCATCAATTCAGAATGGAAAACCTCAGGTCCACAGGGTAGTTTGCGCAATTGACTGTGGCACAGTAATCAATCCCAATACGGTTGCCCAGCAAATACAAAGCTCAGTCAATTTTGGATTAACAGCAGCTTTGTACGGCAAGATAGATATCAAAGATGGCGTGGTTCAGCAAACAAATTTTAATAACTATCCAATATTGAGCATGTCAGAGTCACCCCAGGTAGAGACTTGGATCGTGCCCAGCACGAGGGCGCCAGCAGGTGTGGGTGAGCCAGGTGTGCCTCCTATTGCCCCAGCCCTCAGTAATGCATTATTTGCATTAACTGGCAACCGCATCCGAAAGCTACCTTTATTAGCTTAGCTTTTGGAATGAAACTTATTTAAGCTTCGGCTCGAATAAGATCAACTGCTTTTTCAGCGATAGCGATGATGGGCGCATTGGTATTGCCCCCAATAAGGGTTGGCATGATCGATCCATCAACCACCCTTAGACCCTCAATTCCATGAACTTTTAATTGAGAGTCGACGACTGCCATTGGGTCATTACCCATTTTGCAGGTACCCACTGGGTGATACACGGTATCTGATCTTTGCCTGATAACGTGACGAATATCATCATCTGTTTTTACATAAGGCGTAAAAATATCCTTCTTACGAATCTTAGTAAACGTTGGGGCATCCATTAATTTTTTAGTTAATTTATAGCCTTTAACTAAAGTCTCTAGATCCTCATCTTCTTTTAAAAAGCCAGGATCAATTAAGGGTGATTCATTCATACTTGCGCTAGCTAATGTTACTTGACCGCGGCTCTTTGGCCTAAGAACGCATACGTGACATGAGTATCCATGAGCCATATGGAGTCTTCTCGCATGATCGTCTACTAGACTAACCACAAAATGCAACTGCACATCTGGAGCCTCTAAGCTGGAATCTGTTTTCAAGAATCCGCCTCCTTCGGCAAAGTTAGTCGCCAACAGGCCTTCGCGAGAGCGCACATACTTCATAATCTCACCCGTGATTTTGACGGTGCCACCAAGTGAAATGCCAATTAAATCAAGACTATCCGCAGAATAACCAAAGATAAAGTCGGGATGATCTTGCAAGTTTTGACCAACGCCCGGTAAATCATGTACCAGTGGAATATCAAACTTTTGCAGTTCTTTTTTAGGTCCCACTCCAGACACCATTAACAATTGAGGGGAATTAAAGGCTCCAGCACACAGGATGACTTCTTTGTTTGCGCGAATGATATGGTGCTTGCCGCCTTGGTTGTAACTCACACCCATTGCACGCTTACCTTCGAATAATATGCGCTCGACTTGAACGCCAGTTTGAACATTTAAATTAGAGCGCTTGCCCATATATGGATGAATATAGCCGCGCGCAGCACTCCAACGCTCCCCATTTTTATGGGTTACTTGATAGATACCCAGACCCTCTTGTTCCTCACCATTGAAGTCATCATTAATCTTAAAGCCAGCTTCTTTAGCGGCCTCCAAATAATATTGTTGAAAGGGATTATGGGATTGAAGATTGGAAACATGTAAAGGGCCATCATTTCCATGGAACTCATCAGCTATAGCGGCGTTATTTTCGCTTTTTTTGAAATAAGGTAGTAGATCTTGATATGACCAACCGTCATTTCCTAATTCCGCCCAGTGGTCATAGTCTGATTTATGGCCGCGGATATAAATCATTGCATTAATTGCTGAGGAGCCTCCAAGACACTTTCCTCTGGGTTGATATCCACGACGTCCATTTAAGCCCGATTGCGGTACAGTCCTATAAGCGTAGTTGTTTAATGGGGTTGGCAGCATAGCAACAGCGCCTGCCGGAGTCTTCACAACCCAACTATCGCCCTTGCCGCCCGCCTCTAGTAGCACCACTGAGGTGCTGGCATCTTCGCTTAAGCGCCCTGCCACAACTGAGCCACCAGATCCTCCGCCAATCACAACATAGTCATAGCTATGTGAAGTCATGCTGTCTCCTTAATTGCACCAGCGCTGATATAGTTTTCGGCTGGCCGATGGCTGAATATTTATTTTACTTAGATCACCAGTGTAGTGTTTCACTACACGATGATCCATCAAGGCAAACCATAATGGTGGAAAGTAAGCCAAGGTAATCATGGATGCATACCCACCCGGTAATTGCGGTGCTTTATCAAAATGTCGCAGCGCTTGATATCGTCTAGTTGGATGAGCATGATGATCAGAATGGCGCTGTAGGTGATACAACAAAATATTTCCGACTATATGGTTACTGTTCCAAGAGTGCTCTGGTGCACAGCGCACGTACTCACCACCTTGATCTTTTTGACGCAATAGTCCGTAGTGCTCTACATAGTTCACAACCTCCAACATGGAGGCAGCGTAGATGCCCTGAAGGGCAAGAAAGATCAGGGCTGCCCATCCCAACCAAAGCATGAGAGCACCATACAAGAGAATGGTGAGAGACCAAGCTTGGAGATTTTCATTCTGGATACTCCAAACGCCCTTACCTTTTCTTTTTAAGCGTTCTCGCTCTAATTCCCATGCGGAAATTAGGCTGCCCAATACAGTACGCGGCAGAAATGCCCAAAAACTTTCCCCCATACGGGCGCTAGCAGGATCCTCTGGTGTTGCCACCCGCTTATGATGGCCGCGGTTATGTTCCACAAAGAAGTGGCCATACATACTGGAGGCTAATGCCAATTTAGAAAGCCAGCGATCTACGGACTCTTGTTTATGCCCTAACTCATGAGCAGTTCCAATGCCAATACCATTGGTAGATCCCACAGTAAATACTAAGGCGATGTAGGCATACCAATCTAAAGACTGAGTCGCTGCCAACCAAGTTCCATAGACTGTGCCAATGAGCTGAAAGGGAACATAGAGCCAAACCAACGCACGATAAAAGAAATCTTTATTCAAGTTCTCAACAGCGGATTCCGGAGGATTGCTAAAGTCTTCACCAAAAGTCAGATCCAAGATTGGTATGGCGATATGAATGATGGCGGGGGCAAAAAGCAAATAAAGCCACTGACCCGTCAATACGAATGCCAGAATAGAAGCGGTAAAAGCAAATGGAATAGTTGGGCTCAATAACCAAAGCCAGCGCTTATCATTCCACTCTGGATTTTGGGTTGTTGTTATGCTATTCATAACTACATCTTAGCCTCCACTCACAAAAATTGCTTGATTGGATGGCCCGCCTTTTGTGATGCAGTGTTCGGAGCATCTCAGTAGAATCCCTAATGACGCAGCATTAAAGCCTCATTAGTGACCGATAAGGCCCGATCCGAATGGAGGTTTAGATAACCAGATTAGGGGCATCAGCGCCACCAAAATGAGTCCTGCCAATAGCATTAGCTGATTGGTTGAAAGCATGTAGGCCTGAGAGGTAACCAAGTTATCAACTAAGGCATATCGCTGCATTTCTGTCATGCCGAGTTTGGCAGTTGTTTCCATCAATTGTTGGTATGCAAGATTCCCCGTCTGAATATTGCTCATGAGGTTCTCATGCTGTCTAATCGCATTGTCCTGCCAGAGCGTAGTGGCAACCGCTGTTCCTACACTGGCACCCACGTTTCTTAAAAAGTTAGAGATACCCGTACCAGAAGCAATTTGACTCCCCCTGAGCTGTGACATAGAAATTGCAGACATTGGCATGAAGAATCCTGCAATACCCACACCCATAATGAGGCGAGCAAACATCAGTGTTTTTTCATCGACGCCAGTTGTAAAGCCGGCAGCCATCCAGCACCCAATTGCCATGGCGGCAAATCCAATAGTGGCAATGATTCTCGCGTCAATACGATGGATATTGGCCCCAAATAAAGGGCCACAAAATAAAGCCAATACTCCAGTGATTGCCATGACCTTGCCAGAGTTAAATGCGGTATAGCCCAATTGGGTTTGCAGCCATAAAGGGCCGATCACAATGTAGATGTAAAAGGCAAAAGATCCTATCCCCAAGCAGATGGCAGAGGTACGAAAGTTCACCAGCCTAAATAAGCGCAAATCCACAATGGGGTGCTCTGCCCCCAACTCCCAGAGAACAAAGGCGACCCAAGAGATAAAGGAGATCGTTGCTAAAGTTGCAATGAATGATGATGACAACCAATCTAATTCACTACCCTTATCAAGTGCAATTTGCATCGAGGCGACAGCAGCAACTAGTAGCGCTATGCCAATAAGATCAATTTTCTCTTTAGAGGACTCAGGCTTTGGAGCCCCATACAACCAGTAAACCATCACAGCAACCAAAATGCCAAATGGCAAATTGATATAGAAAGCCCAACGCCACACCAAATTATCGGTAAGCCAGCCACCAATTAAGGGTCCTAATACAGGCGCCACTATGGTAGTTGTCGCCCAAATACCCAATGCCATACCCCGCTTTGCTGGCGGATAACATTTCATGATCAAGGTTTGGGAAAGCGGAATCATTGAAGCGCCAACAATGCCTTGCAAGATGCGCGAGATGACCAGCACCTCGAAGGATGGCGCCAACCCACACAGCATTGAAGCTATCGTAAAAAGTATTGTGGCAAAGATAAACTGACGTACCTCGCCAATTCTCTTGGCTAGAAAGCCGGTTAATGGCAAAAAGATAGCTTCGCTAACTGCGTAGGAAGTAATGACCCAGGTCCCTTGAGTTGGGCTAATAGCAAAATCTCCTGCAATCGTTGGTAAAGCAACGTTTGCAATGGACATATCAAGAACGTTCATAAAGGATCCCAAGGCAAAAGCCAAGGTTCCAAGTACCAGCTTATATCCCTTAAGAGGCTCTAGCTCAGGCGCACTCATAAGGGCTAATTATGGCTTCTTAGAGTTCGTCAATAGAGACTGAATATGGCGCTCAGCTTTATCAAATTGCTTTTGATAAATAGTAGTGTCACTAATGGGACCTTTATCCATCGCCTGTAGTGAACTACCATCGCGATCACTAGTATCGACTTTAACATTCATTGATAAGCCAATATTTAAGGGGTACTTACTTAACTCATTACTATCCAGCGCGATTCTCACGGGTAAACGCTGCACTACCTTTACCCAATTTCCCGTGGCATTCTGAGGTGGCAAGAGAGCCAAAGTGGAGCCTGTTCCAGGGGCGAAGCCAACGACTTTCCCATGAAATTCCATCTTTCCGCCATAGATATCAGACTCCAATTTGACTGACTGTCCAATGCGAATATTTTTAAGCTGGTCTTCTTTAAAATTGGCATCAACCCAAATCTGATCGCCAGCAACCATCATTGCCAGTTGAGTGCCTGGAGCTACACGCTGGCCAACTTGAGCATACCGTTTTGCTATTGTGGCTTTAGCTGGACTTTGGACATCAACTCGAAGTAGATTAATGTAGGCTTGGCGTGCATTAGCCATCGCTTTTAGCAAGGCCAACTGGGAATGCTCCAGCTCCTCTTTAGACACACTGGCATCGCCTTGTAAGGCCTTACGTTTTTGGTAATCAGCCTCCGCATTACGCAAATCAATATCTGCTTTTTCTGAAGCAATCATTACTTCTGTAGGATCAATCCTAAAGAGTGTTTGGCCCTCCTCGACAGATTGGGTTTCAGAAACATTGACAGTAGCAATGGCCCCCTCTATTTGAGATACAACCTGAATCTGCGATCCTGATACATATGCATCATCAGTAGATTCTGAATTACGGCTAAAAATAAGCCAGTAAAGCAGCCCTAAAAGAAAGATGCCTATCAAGATTGCAAAAAGGATCTTGAAAGCTTTTGGTCGATTAAACCTGCCATTGTTTGTAGTAGTGTCCATGAATATTCTGAGTGAAATACTTATTGAGTTTGTCCGCTTAATTTCGCTTGAGTTTTAGATTTAGACTGAAGATAAGAACCACCTAAGGCCTGAACCAGTACCACATTGGCAGTTAACAGTTTGGATTTAGCATCTGCATAGTTTTGCCCCTGCAACAGATAAGCCTGCTCCGCAGTTAAAGACGCTTCTTTGGAGGCGATTCCAACCTCGCTTCTACTGCGCGTAATTTCAAAATTTCTTTTAGCGTTTATCTCGGCATTAGTGAAGCCCTCATAATTGGCCTGTGCATTCTTCACAGATCCAATGCTATCGGCAACCTCACGCAAAGCTTGTACTAGTTGCTCCTGATATGAGGCAATCGCTTGGTTTCGATTCGCTTCTTTGCCGGTTACGTTGGCATCAATTACGCCGCCATCAAAGATTGGCAGATTTATCGCAGGGCCGATACTAAATTGCTGACTTCTGCTAGAAAAGAGTTGAGATAAGCCAAATGATTGAACTCCGATGAAACCTGCAAGATTCACGTCCGGTAAGTACTCTAACTTTGCACCTTCTAATTGCAGCTTTGCTACATCAATCTGACTTAAGAGCGCCTGTAAATCAGCCCTGCGCTCCAATAGATCGGATGGGATAACTTCGGGAAGACTAAGATTAGTTACCTGAATAGAGGGGGCCTTGAGCGATTCACCCCAGGATGGGCCCTCCTGAACCAACGCAGCAAGTTGATGCTGCATCATCCTCACACTCAAGTTAGACTGATTGACATTAGCCTGAGCGGACTCTAATTCTACCTTGCGTTGATTTACTGTCAACGCATCAACTAGGCCAGCGTGTTGGCGGTCAATGGCAATGCGCAGTAAATTCTTTTTGACCTCAAGCTCTCTCGCATAAAGTTCTCGAGCCAGAACCATATGATCATAGTCAAAATAAACACGCACAATAGTGGTCGACAGAAGGAGTTCTGATGCTTTGTAATTTGCTTGAGCAACAAGCACCTGGTTCTTGGCGGCATCAAAATACTTCTTTTGCTTTCCCCAAATATCCAGAGACCAGTTAAGTGATGCATTGGCTAGTCCGTATCCAGTGTAAATAGGCATGCCAGGCACAAAAATATAATTTTGTGAAAGTTGTTGTCGATCAACCTGACCTCCAACACTTACCTGAGGAATAAATGCCGCCCTTTCGCTCTCTAACATCGCTTGGGCTGCTACTAACCTTGCGCCTGATGTATCCAGGCTAGGAGACTGCTTAAGCCCCAGTTGAATCAATTGATTTAACTGCGGATCACCAAATGCCGTCCACCAAGAATCTTCAATAGGATTGGTGCTGCTGTTATTAATATTGTCCTGTGTACCCAGCTTTGGCTCAAGCACGCCAATAGGTTTCGCTGTTTGCTCAGGTAACGCCTGTCTAGGAAAAAAGGCACAAGCCGATAGGAGCAAGCCTATAGAAGTTATTAGGACTAAACTACAAATCCAACTTAAGCATCTCATGAGAGCACCTCTAGTTGCTGTAAATTATTTTTTTCAATTCGCAATAAGAAATCGCGCAATTGCTCAAATTCTTTTTGCGTGAAACCATTTAATGACTGATTCAATAGATTGCACCACAGTGGTGGAATCGATATTGCAGCCTTCTTTCCGGCAGCAGTGAGTGACAGGCCAATTACCCGTCCGTCCTTTTTGGAGGGTACTTTTTGTATGAGTTTCATCTTTTCCAGTTTTTGAACCACGCGCACACTTGCTGCGGCATTAACTCCCAACGCTTGCGATAAGGAAGAAATCGTAGCTGCTTCAGAATGTGAAACAAGGAGCAACACGCTCATCTGCGCTGCGGTAATACCAAGATTAGCCAGCTTCAAATCACCTAGGCGTTGATAGCTTGATTTGTTACGCAACATCAAATAAGCAACACTGCCCTGGGGGGTGTAATTGTCTGGGGTATAGAAGGATGATGGTGCAGGGCTGGTGTTTTTCATAAAACTAATTGACTAGTCAACGAATCTTATAACATAAGAACTTATTTTGCCGGCGCGGGACAGCCGCAATCATCAAGAGCCTGATGAGGTTTAAACCCTCATTTAGGGTTAATTAAGGTGATTTTGCAAAAATAACGGAAACGGCTAACTAGGAATAGTCTGCAAGAGCCTGACTCAAAGCCACTAAAAAGAGCTCTTGGCCGTGACGAACCTTTGCCTGCCAGTCTTCCCCAGAGTCTTCATTGGCCTCATCTGTGATGTATTTAAATGACTGCCAAGGTATTTGATGTTCATGTGCGATTGCAGCAATGGCAAACAACTCCATATCTACTACATCTACACCTTGGCTATGCAACCAAGAATCATAAGAAGTCACAAAGCTATCTCCAGAGCCGCACAGAAAATTCCCCGTAGAAAGATATTCTTGTGGACGGGTGCAAAAAGGAGTGTTGCCGCGCGGCGCCAATGGCTCAGCATCCATATCGCGTTGAATGACCTTACCGATTTCTAGTAGCCCCTGTAATTCTGTTTTGATTTTCCCTGCGGTACCAAAGTTCAATATTCTCTTTGGTGAGTATTGCTGTATTGCTTTGATGCAAGTCATGGCAGCATTAATTTTGCCAACACCCGAATACACAATCTCTACGCCTCTTGGGAGGGACTCACGCTTGAGCTCGGACTCTAATGCGGTAATAATAAGGAGTTCTGTTTTCATATTGGATTGTGATGAATTTATTGGATTATCTACCCGGAGTTCCTGATTTTCCAAAACCAGGCGTTCTCTTTAGAGATATATCCCCTTTATTAGCTAATCCAGCCGCCTTTAAGGAAGCCATTCGTCAGCTAAATGAGATTGCACAGCAATTTAATTACACCCACATTTTGGGCATCGAATCCCGCGGCTTTATTTTTGGCTCTGCTTTAGCCCACTATGCCCATAAAGGTTTAGTGTTGGCCAGAAAGCCAAACAAACTTCCCTTGGCAAGCCATCGTGAAGCATACGGCCTGGAGTATGGCAATGACGCCTTAGAGATTCAGCAATCCACTCTACCTAAAGATGCCAGAGTATTGCTGCTTGACGATGTTCTGGCCACCGGCGGAACATTAGTTGCTGCTGGCAAATTAATTCGCAATGCCGGCTTTGAAGTCAGTGGCGCAATTACTTTGCTAGAAATTACCTTCTTAAATGGTAATGACCTATTAAATCAATCTGACATTCAACATCAGTCTGCATTAAAAATCTAAATGAGATTTTTAGTACTCTTGATGACCTTCATGGCGCCCCAACCTACTGCAAGAGCCTTATTTGCAAGCTTAGGTTTGTAATGCGCTAACGCTGCAAATGCACTGGTCCATAGAATCGGATTACTCCTCAAGAAGTTGACGGCATCAACCCCTTTATCAACCCATGAGAGTGGCTTTTCCCAAGCCTCAAAATGTTCAGCGAACTCTTTGCGCTCACGACTTGCCTGAAGCATTCGCTCACGTTGGCGCAACTCTAGAACCTCTAGTTTGTCGTTCATTTTGAAAGGGCTGCGCGATCTTTGGCCAACTCAGTAATTGAAGCCTCAAACAATCTTGGCATCTTGCGTAATGACTGGGTAATTAAGAGGGTCAAAATTAACCCAATGGATAGGAATGCTCCAGCTAGTAAACCGAGTGCCATCATTCGATCCGTCTCCCAACTATAAATCACTATTAGCAGTGCCAGCATGACTAAGCCAAAGAACAAGAAGAATAAGGCGCCAATAATCATCACCAGCAAACTGATGAATTTGCTTCTAGCGATTTGAACGTCAAGCGATAATAGTTCTAAGCGGGTTTGGGCTATTGATACCCCGGTAGAAGCAAGACCTTTGATGGAGGAAAGTAAGTTTTCTTGAGACATAAGGGTCTAACGGCGTCCAATAAATAAGCCAATCAGCAAACCTAAGCCAGCCGCAACACCAACAGCCTCCCAAGGATTGCGATGCACGAAATCATCCGCACCTTCAGCGGCTACCTTCGCTTTTTCAATCATCTTGCCCTCGACACCTGAAAGGCTTTCTTTGGCACCTGCGAGAGTTTCAAGGGCTTTATTACGAATGGAGCTAATGGCCGCACCTGGATGATCTTCGGTTGCCTTGATTAAAGCTTCAGCATCAGCCATCAGGGATTTGAATTCGCCGATGAGACTTTCTGCGCCAACTTGCTTTTCATCATGTAAATCTGAATGTTCGAGTTTCTTAGTGGTCATGGAAATGGATCCCTAATAGATGAGGCATAAATACCAATAACCCTATTCTAAGCACTTCTAACCTGAGATCCCAGCAATAAAACTGTCATACCAGCGTTACCTTCTTTAAAGCGCTTGAGATATCGCTTTAGGCCAGGACGGCGTTTCAGCAAGGCATAATAGGACTCACTACCAAAGGCTACATCTTCGCCAAAATGGTATTCGTCAACTCGGTCAGAGTAACGGTTATTTTCAAGCGCTTCATGGATAGCCCACTTAATTCGACCACCTTCACCGCTTGATCCATATCCATGAATCAATATGATGGCCTTGATTCCGATCTCTAATGATTTTCGTAGGATGTCCGTTAGGCGATCTAGGGCCTCTTCAACATATGGGCCGTCTTGCTTGATATTGAACTCAATCGTATCCGAACCCAATATGGGCAAATTGACAGAACCGCAATGCGGACACTGATTAAACAATGCCCGCATATTTCCACAATCAGGGCATTCAGCGTTATGTGCCACCTTACAAAATCAGACTGATCTCCTTAAGAGCAGTACTTACCCTCTAAACCCCTTGTATCGGTTGCCTTATCGTCAACCATGAGGTTCAGGGTCTTTTGCGCTAGCTCGCGATTCTCTGGAGTCTTAAGGCTGGCGTTAATTAATGTGGCTACATCCTTGCGAATTGAAGTGTTGCCGTAACGCAGACCCTTCAAGGTAGATACCGCTTCAGCAGATATCTTGCACTGCTGATTGACTAACTCAGAAGAATCTGACGGCGATGTATTTGCATAAGCGAATGCAGCAACAGAGATTGTTACGGCTGCTAATAGAGTCTTTTTCATCTTAGTTCCTTATTTTGTGACCACACGTTGGACAACAACCCACTTCTCTCGCCTTTGTCTTTCTAAGGGCGGCATACACACTGGATTCTGAAATCTGCATCTTTCTGGCCGCTTGAGCAGCGGTCATACCCTTACCCACCCACTCCAAGGCTTGATGTGTTTTCGGTACCTGTCTCTTCATTTCATCTCCCAGTACCAACACTATATCACAACTTTTGAAGTTGTGAAGTTGTGAAGTGTAATAATTTAGTAATGAGATGCCTTAATAAAGGGATTTGGGATCACTGCTTTGGCTGTGGCTGTATTGGGGCGTTTAAGCCGCTTTGGTGTTATAAATACTGGATAAATAAAAAATGGGGCCTCTTAAGACTGTCTTAAAGCACCCTAATAATTGAAGGAGATATATGTCTTTACATTTCACGCCTAAAAAAGGCTTGCTGACTGTTTTTGCTGCGCTCATCACGGTTACTTCGATTCCGGCCCTAGCACAATCTACAGCTGCTTGGCCTACCAAACCCATCAAAATTATTGTTGGCTATTCGGCCGGTGGTGCAACTGATGTATTGACCCGCCTGGTATCAGTCGGCATGGGCAATACCTTAGGTCAATCCATCGTAGTAGAAAACCATCCTGGTGCTAACAGCAACGTGGGCGCTGAAATTGTGGCTCGCTCACCGGCTGATGGTTACACGCTTTACGCCTTCTCGATTGCTAATACGATTAACGCTACGCTCTATCCAAATTTAAGCTATGATCCGATCAAAGATTTTGAGCCGATCGGCATGATTGCTAAGATTCCGAATATTTTGGTAGTGAATCCAAATCTTCCAGTAAAAACGCTTGCAGAATACGTGCGCTATGCTAAAGATGCGAAAGATGGCGTAACCTTTGCCTCCTCTGGTAGCGGATCATCTATTCACCTCTCTGGTGAAATGTTTAAGATGCAAGCAAAAATTCAAATGCTCCATATTCCATACAAAGGCAGCGCACCTGCAGTGACCGATTTGCTTGGTGGTCAAGTGGAATCCATGTTTGACAACGCGCCCTCTGCATTGCCTCATATTAAGGCCGGAAAACTTCGTGCGATTGCAGTTACTAGCGCTCAACGCTCCCCGTTTTTACCGGATGTCCCGACTATTGCTGAGTCAGGCTATCCTGGCTTTGATGTGCAGTCTTGGTTTGCATTGGTGGCGCCAGCTGGAACGCCGAAGCCGATCATCATGCAATTAAATGCCGCCTTAAATAAAGCACTCAACTCCCCTGAAGTTAAACAGCGACTTCAAGAATTGGCAGCAACACCAGAGCCTGGTTCACCAGAAAAAATGGCTGCATTTGAAGCAACCGAAGTTAAACGCTGGCGAGAAGTTGTAAAGGCTTCGGGCGCTAAAGCCGAATAACTCATTATGTTTCCGATTGATTTTTTTTGGAGGGCCGCACAACGTTGGCCCGATCGCATTGCCATTGATACACCGAGTGGCCCGATTCATTACGCCACCCTAGCGAAGCGCGTTAAAGCCTTATCCGCAGGACTCACAGCTTTAGACCCCAGCCTTCAGAGTCGTGTTGCTATATGTGCTGGTAATAGCGCTGATCACATTACTGCCTTATTAGCTATTTTGGCTTGTGGCAAGGTCTGGGTACCACTGAACCCTAAGAGCACCCACCCTGAGATTCAGCGTATTGTTAATGTCACCGAGCCTTCTATTGTGATTTTGGATGCCACTAATCAAGCATTACTTAAAGGCGCTGCAGGGGCATGGGTTTATACAGGCACTGCCTCTGATGCTTCTGCGCGGAGTATGAACGAATTAATTCAATTGCATGAAGATGCGCCGCAGCCTTCTTTTGAATTACCCCTAGATGCAATTCAGGCGATCAAATTTACTGGGGGGACAACTGGCGCTCCTAAAGGAGTTATGCAGCCCTATCGCGCTTGGTTGGCAAACATCACCAATCAGATTCAGGTATGGGGATTTGATGAGCACGAGCGCTATGTTGTTGCAGCACCAATTACCCATGGCACATCTACTTATATCGTTCCGATCTTGGCGCAAGGTGGCTGTCATGTGATTTTGGATGGTGCTGGCGCAGAGGTAGTCAGAACTGCTTTTCGTGAAAGACGCGGTACTGTTTGCTTCATGCCGCCAACCCTTGTTTATATGTTGATGGCATTACCTAATGCATCCAGAGATGATTATCCAAAGTTACGAAGACTGATTTATGGCGGTGCACCAATGCCTCCAGAACAGGTTCGTAAGGTACGTGATTTCTTTGGTCCGGTATTGGGCACGACCTATGGTCAAACCGAAGCACCGCAAATTTTGACGGTCATGCGACCTGAGGATTTTGAAGATCCCAACAACTGGGCAGCCGTTGGCAGACCTACTTGGTTTAGTGATGTGGCCATCATGTCTCCCGAAGGAAAGCTATTACCTACCGGTGAAATCGGTGAAGTGGTTGCCCGAGGTGATCTGCTGATGAGTGGCTATTGGCGCATGCCTGAAAAGACTGCTGAAACCATTATCAATGGCTGGCTTCATACTGGTGACCGTGGCTTGATTGATGAACGTGGGTTTTTGTATCTCAAGGATCGCCTCAAGGACATCGTGATTACTGGCGGCTTCAACGTCTATCCAGTGGATGTTGAGAACGCCTTAAGTCAGCACCCTGCTGTTCACGAATGCCTTGTCTTTGGTCTCCCTGACGAAAAGTGGGGAGAAACTGTACAGGCTGCAGTGCAATTACATCCCGGACAAAAAACCGATGAAGCAGAACTGATTGCATTTGTTCGCAATTTACTGGGTCCGGTTCAAACCCCCAAACGCGTTCACTTCTATAAAAGCTTGCCTCGCTCTAATGTGGGTAAGTTGCTTAAGAGTGCTGTGATTCAAAAACTTCAAACTCCTTCCTAGCCAATAGTTAATACCGATAGATTATGACTTCCAAAAAAACCCCCGTTACAGGCTTGTGTACTCACACTCTTACTAGCTTGCATTATCGCGATGCAGATTTAGTGGAAGATTTGATGGGCAAGAAAACATTTACCGAAGTGATGTTGATGCAGATTTTAGGTAGAGAGCCTCGTGGTGTTGATATTCGCATTACAGACGTAGTGCTGATTGTGTTGATGGAGCATGGTTTAACGCCGAGTGCGATTGCCACACGCTTGATCTATATGAGTGCCCCAGAGAACCTTCAAGGCGCAGTTTCTGCAGGCTTACTTGCTGTTGGCAGCTCCTTTATTGGCACAATGGAAAATTGTTCCGCCTTGCTTGATCGCATCATTGCCGCCAAAGACCAATACGCTGAAGCTCTTTCCATTGCGCATCATTACAAGGGCATTAAAGGTGCTGTTCCTGGCTTTGGACATCACCTGCATAAGCCGGTAGATCCACGAGCATACAAACTATTAGACATGGGCCGTGCCGAGAAAGAACTCAAAGGTGATCACATTAGAGCTCTTGAGACCCTATCTAAAGCAGTGGATGAAGTGGCTGGTCGCCCCATTACGATTAATGCCACTGGTGCGGTTGCCGCCCTATTGGGTGAGATTGGCATACCTACTGCTGTGATGCGTGGCTTTGCCGTTATCTCCCGTTCTGCTGGCTTAGTGGCCCATATTGTTGAGGAACAACAAAGTCCATCAGGTCGCTTCATTTGGGACACCATTGAACATGCCATTCCGTTTGTGGATGGCGCCAACAAGATTGGCTAATGATGGGCTCTAGAGAATGCATACTAGTTACTGGTGCTAGCCGTGGTATCGGTCGCGCCATATTGGAGCGCCTAATTGCGGATGGCATGCATGTCATTAATTTTGATAAAGAGTCTCCTGTAAAAATTGCTGAGCATGAAACTTTTATCAAAGTAGACATGTCCGATGAGAAAGCTTTGCGCACTGCACTGGCTGATGCGACTTCTAATCACTCGATTACTCGCTTAGTGAATAACGCAGGCATTGTTCGCCCTGCTAGTATCGAGAAGACTACGATTGCAGATCTTCAAGCGGTTATGAGCGTTAATGTTGCAGCAGCCATTATTTGTGCACAAGCCGTACTCCCCGCGATGAAAGCAGCTCATTTTGGTCGTATTGTGAATATTGCCAGTCGTGCTGCTTTGGGTAAAGAAGAGCGAATTTCATATGCGACTTCTAAGGCGGGATTACTGGGATTGACTCGCACTTTGGCTTTAGAGCTCGCAAGTGATGACATCACAGTAAATGCTATTGGGCCCGGACCGATTGCAACCGAACTCTTTCAGAGTGCGAACCCTCCTGGTGCCCCTGCTACACAACGCATCTTAGATAGCGTGCCTCTGGGTCGAATTGGCAAACCAGAGGAAGTGGCCCATATCGTCGCCTCTCTACTTGATCAACGCGCGGGTTATACAACTGGTCAGGTTGTATATGTTTGTGGTGGCATGACTGTAGGTCTGAGTCAGTAAATGAATTCAAAACACCCTCCTGGTTTACCAACGGATCTCACTAATCGAGTAATCTTCGTTTCTGGCGGTGGATCTGCTGGGCCCGGCTGGAGTATTGGTAGAGCCTCATGTGTTACCTATGCTCGTTTAGGCGCAAAGGTCTGCGTAGTCGATCGAGATCAAGTATCTGCAGAAGAAACTACCAAGATTATTCTGAATGAAGGCGGTATAGCGGAAACTTTTGTTGGGGATGTTTCTGAAGAACTTGATGTAACAAGACTCTTTGACGAAGCTCGTAAACAATTTGGTCCTATTGATGTGCTGCATCACAACGTGGGCATTGGCAAAGTTGGCGGACCAATGGAAACCAGCGCTGAAGATTTTGATCGCATTCACAAGGTAAATGTGCGCAGCCTCCTACTTGCAGCCCAAGAGGTCTTGCCTGAAATGGTGGCGCGCGGTACCGGCAATATTATTGCCATCTCTTCAGTGGCGGGCATGCGCTATTTGGGCTACCCACATTTAGCCTATAGCGTAACCAAGGCTGCTAATACCCAATTTATTCGGATGATTGCTCAGCAATACGCCGATAAAGGCATTCGAGCCAATACAGTAGTGCCTGGCCTTATAGATACTCCACGCATTGCCAATACTGTAGCGAGGATGTTTTCTGAAAATGGTCTAGATGAGGCTCGTGCCGCACGTGATAAGCAGGTACCCATGGGACGCTCTGGAACAGCCTGGGATGTGGCACACGCTTGCGCCTTTCTGGTCTCAGATGCCGCAGCCTACATTACAGGCACTGAGCTGGTGGTTGATGGCGGCCTCACCGGGAAATACGTCTAAGTCCCAGATTTCCAGCCCCGAGCTTAAGGGATAGTATGATTTGATGATTCTTTAGGAGCTTTATATGCATCGAATCATCTACCGAGTTGTTTTATTGCTAGCAATTAGCGCTGTTCTGGTTGCTTGCAATATGAATGATAAAAAAATTAGTGGCTGGGAAGTGAATGATGTCTATCACTCGACCATCATCACGCCTAATTCAGCAACTGGTGGGAAAACCTATCAAGGCCCACCTATCAATACGATGGATGCAGCCAATACTTATGAGATGTTTAGCCTCAAAACTGAACAGCCTAAACAAGGGGCAAAGACTTATGAGCTCAATGCGCAACTAACGTATTTCTCACAATGGCGTTATTACGATTCCGCAATGCTAGAAAACACACCTGCTACGACATTTAAAGTGGTTGGTAGAGAAGCTGGCGCTTGTGGTGACAGAGGTTGCATCTTTAGAGAAGTCGTCTCCATCCAATTGCCCGAGGCATTCCTAAAGGATAAGATGAAGAAGGGTTTCATCATCACCCTATCCGCTAAGAATGGAATGAAGACTGAGCTTTTTGTGTCGCCACAATATATCCAAGGTTATATGCAGGCAGTGAATGGATTTAATTGATAGCTCGATCAGTGTGATTGAAATAAATAAAGGGGCATAGAGCCCCTTTATTTTTAAGTACTGGCGGAGAATCTGTCCGGTAAAGAGGTGTCCCTTTGACGGAATTACAAGCCTAAATTTTCTACTGTAAACCATTAAATGACTTATAAATGAGTCATTAAAACACTTAAAGACTCATTTATGAGTCATATTTATTGACCTATGGCGTATAAACAGGTATATTAACGCCTCATACTTAACAAAATGCATGAGGCAACTATGCGCGTAGATCAAGAACTGACCCTAGCATCAAAGCAACTTGGCCAATCCGCTGAAATAGCGCAATGCCTTGTTTCTTTGCGTCTTGCGCGTCGTGTTCGCCAAGGTGAGGCAGCAGTCCGTGCCGGCCTATCTCGCGCTACTGCACAGCGCATTGAAAAGGGTGATCCTGGTGTAGCCATTGGCGCGCTCCTGCGTTACTTAGATGCAATCGCTCCAGGCATGAACTTATTGCAACTATTAAGCGGAGATGATCCTGCGATCATTGCTTTAGAGCGTCGCTCACGCCCACAACGCGTGCGTGATTTAAGTGCAGCGGAAATGAAAGCGCTCGATTTCTGATGGCCAATACCACTAAGGATCTTTTTGTCTTTGCCAATCTTGATGGGCAATTTGTACCAGCAGGTCAACTGCAAGTAGATGAAGAAGGCTCAAGACTCATTGCCTCTTCATTTGCTTATGGCTTGCGTTACTTAGATAGGAGCAACGCACAAGAAGTGGATCCAGTCGCACTTAGCCTTAGGAGTAAAAGTGAGATCAAAGGTAAACGCCTCATTCCACCTAACGGCTTAGAGGCTTTTGGTGGAATTCGGGATGCTGCTCCTGATTCTTGGGGAAGAAGAGTGATTGAAGCTAGGCTGAAGGTTCCAGCCAATAGCCTTCCAGAATCAACCTATCTACTCGAAGCAGGCAGTGATCGTGTTGGGGCTTTAGACATTCGATCTTCTTTAGATCAAGAGGAGCGCCCTGCTCACGAAAGTATTCACAATCTGTCATACGTACTCGAGGGTGCACAGAAGATTGAGGCGGGCTTGCCAGTATCAGAAGCACTATCCAAAATTTTGATTGTGGGTAGCGGTCTTGGGGGCATGCGTCCTAAGGCAAGCGTGCGCGATGATGAAAACATTTTATGGATGGCTAAGTTCCCAGGTAATACAGATGGCGCTTTAGATGTACCAAGCATTGAATACGCCACACTCAAACTTGCGCAGTTAGCCGGTCTTAATGTAGCGCAAACGCAATTAGAACAAGTTGGCAAGAAAAAAGTGTTGATGGTCAAACGCTTTGATCGCTCTTGGACTGCTTTTGCTCGGTCACTAGAAATTCGTCATCATGTCGTTAGCGCCCTCACCTTAGTTGCCTGTCACGAATCAGAATCCAACACAAAAAGCTATATGGATATTGCGGATACCATCCGCAGATATTGCGTGGTTCAAACAGTCAAAGCTGATATTGAAGAACTATATGCACGCATGATCTTTAATATTTTTGTTAGTAACGATGATGATCATCTACGCAATCATGCATTCTTATGGAGCCATGCGCTTAAAGGTTGGAGCCTGAGCCCATTCTATGACGTGATGCCTCATGCAGTCATTGCAAGCGAGCGTTATCAACATCTAGGTGTTGGACCACAAGGTAAATTGGCCACTCTAGATAATGCCTATGGTGCCAAAGAGCGCTTTGGCCTTTCCGCGCAGCAAGCAAGCGACATTATCGATCGTGTATGGCGAGTAACTAGGCAATGGAAAACTCACTTTGAGAGCCTTGGAATTGCTGCAGATCAAATCGAAGTAATCTCTCTAGCCTTTAGGCGTATCGATGATATTTGCAGCCCTGAATTAATCAAGACCCTAGCCAAAAACTAAGCTCTCATTATGAAGCGTATGGTGGGTAACTAGATTTCAATTATTAAAGATGGATTAAATGCTGGGTTCTCAGCATGATTAGATCGCACATAACCGCGAGGATTACAAACCACCCTAGTGCCATGCATTTGATAATCACAGGAGTCATGCGTATGCCCATGAATCCATAAAGACATCTTTCCAAAGAGATGGGCTAACTCGGAAGCAAAACAGGCGGATAGTAGATCCGGTTTATATCGCTCCGCTACTGAACTCATTGAGGGTAGATGATGAGTAACCACTACCGTCTTGCCACTAAAGGGACTCTCTAACTCTTTTTGCAGCCAAGCCAGTGACTTTTCATGCAATTGGATAGACTTTTTCGGGGAAAAATTTCTACCTCCGTCACGGATTCTTCTGAAGTCATTTAAGTAAAGCTCGCCATACGATAAGCATTTAGATTTTAGATCTTCACCAAATAATAAAAAGTCCGTCCATAAAGTAGCCCCTAAAAAACGGACGGGGGTATTTAACTGCGAATCATGTAGCTCAATCCCATAGTCTTCTAGGAAATGAATGTCGTTTTCTGCGCATGTATTTTGGATGTCCTCAATGACATGAGAGTGCTGAGAACCATAGAACTCATGGTTGCCAGCCACATAAATAATTTCTTGATCCGGAAAAGATTTCCTGGCCCAAGTTACACCTTCCGCGTGAAGGCCGATATCACCCGCCAGAACGATAACATCTGCCGTATTTGATGCAGGGGTAAAGTCAGCAAACTCTAGATGTAAATCACTCAGTACATGAAGTTTCATAAATTGGATAAGACACGATCTTGGTTTTTATATTGAAATCTAGTGTATTCAATAAATTAACCATGCCACCAGGATGTAATAAGCGATTGTTAGCTTAAATCGCATTAGCCACACATATGAAATGCAATACTGTTTGAGTGGTAAGCGTACTGGTAAGCGGGAGTGATAAAGAAAAAGCCCCGGTTAGGGGGCTAAGTCTATGTTGCGTATAGCAAAAAGAGGAAAAAATGCCAAAAGTGCTGGCGGAGACGAGATCTAGGTTTTGACCCTCCTGTCATGTGCACCAATGTCCATTAAATCTTTTATATATATGGCTTAGAAGGTAGACCCTACTCCCGAGCAATCCATTCAAACTTACTAAAATCCATGTTTTGCTGATAAGCGGGATGGTAAGCAAATGATGGCCTTACATAGTTAGGATGCAAGCCAAAAGGTCTGGGAAGATTAAACTTCAGGCAACTGAATTACCCAATTTATCATTGCGCCAGCCCTTGGGTTGACCTTGATAGAATTAGCGAGGCTTTTTGAATCAGTCCGCTATCTTCATATATTCAGCTTCAATTGCATTAAATATTTCTTCCGGCACCGTTGCAGAAAATTTCTTACGACGGTTAGCTGATAGCTTTCCATTTTGTTCCATGCAGGTCAAAATTAAGGCGTTGAGATCCTTGCCGCGTATATCAAACTGACTATCAATAGCACGGTAAATAAGGTCATACTTTGCCAAGAACTCGGTCTCTTCTCTTAAGTCCTTTTCCAATGCTTGCTTGGCCATCTCCAATCCAAAATCAACACAGGCAGTGGCATTCCAATAGCGATATAAGGAATCATTTGATTTGAATGTCATTTGATATTCATCACCATCAATCCAAATAACTTCCCAGCGCTTGCGAGCAGGTTCAGAAAAGCTCTTTAGAGCGGTTAGATATAAATCTTCATTCCGCTTCATCGCAATGGATACTGGCAATAGCAGGCCATTCTTTAAAGCGCCAGACTGGCATATTGCATGATGAAATAAAAATCTGGACAAACGTCCATTTCCATCCATAAATGGGTGAATGAAAACAAACCCGAATGAAATAATCGCAGCTGCAACCAAGGGGTCTATCTGCTTTGGCGAGGCATTAGCAAAATCTACCAAACCCTTCATCAAGTCATTAACAATTTCAGGTGGTGGTGGAATATACGTTACGCCAGCAGCACCACGTAACGGACTACTTAACCAATTCTGCTCATGCCGATAATGAACGGCCCTATCTAATGGGTTTGTAATGGCAGTGTTTTGCAATCCAACCAAGTATTCTTCATTCAATTGAGGAGTCAGATGTGCTTTTTTAAGCAGCTCTACAAATGCTTCTGCTTTAGTTGCGCTTGGTGTTTCATGCTCAATCTCAAAAGAACTTTTGGTCTCGCTTAAATAAGCCCATGACATTGCCCTATCGGACGCGGCTCCACCAAGCTGCGATAGAAATTCATTTGCCTTCTGGAGGATGTTGGATTCAAGCAAGCTATTAATACGTGCGGTTCGCTCAACAGTTACGCAGTAATCCAAAGAACCCAATCCATTGAAATGAACCCGCCATTTAGCATTGCGTATGCTTGGACCGGTAATGTATTTTTTTGGGTCAAATAAATTGGCCATTGGCCCTGTAATTACTGGCGCGCCCTTTAACTCTTGCTTATTAAAGGCTTCCCACAAAAAACATGCTGTGCGTATATAAACGCCTGTTGGCGATTCACTAATGGCAGCCAGCATCTCTTGGGCCGGGATTTTTCTTAAGGCCTGCGATAGCAGCTGAAGATTAACCCCCTCATGCTTTAGTGCAAACAAAAGGTGGCTTAGTGGGCGATCATCTTTAGGGGCTACCTTTGCCGGTATCAACAATGCGCCCTGAGTGGGCGTTACACTGGTTACCGAGGCAAGGCGTGCGGGTACCAGAGGATCAAAAGCACTGAGATCTAACTGACTTTTTACTCGTGAGTAGCCTATTTCACTCATATTTCCCTCAAGCTCCGCTTTTTCGTTCGAATGGTTATTTTCCCATACTTTTTCTTACATATACACACTTTTTATTACGATTAGACATATTTACATACTTTTTATTACATTTTTTAATAGATTCCTACATTTTTAAACATATCCTCACTTTTTCCTACTAAATAGCTATTTAAATGATTTTTTACTAGTGGCATCGAGGGCCTGAATTCACCTTGAAAATGCAGTTTTCTTAATATGCCACCTACCAGGCGCAACATGTCGAAAGCACCTGAGATATCCATATTGCCTAAATTTTGAGCAATTTAAAGTATTAGGTTTTAGAGCTAGATTTGGCAACTAAGCTCTAGAGCATCCCAAAACAAGCATTGCTTGGGTGGTAAGCGTACTGGTAAGCGGGAGTGATAAAGAAAAAGCCCCGGTTAGGGGGCTAAGTCTATGTTGCGTATAGCAAAAAGAGGAAAAAATGCCAAAAGTGCTGGTGGAGACGAGATCAAGATTTTGCCCCTCCCGCTAAGTCTACCAATGTCCATTAAACCCTTTACCTATATGCCTCTGAAGGCAGACCCTACTCCCGAGTAACCCATTCAAACTTACTAAAATCCATGTTTCGCTGGTAAGCGGGATGGTAAGCCCAATATGAGCATAAGCAATGGCTGAGGAGAAACAAAAGGGCTAAAACTAAGCAGATTTATAGCAATTTTGGTGTTGGAGCCTTACTCATTTTTCTCATATGCCGCTAGTTTGGACTTCAAATTACGCTCTTCTTGAAAACGTTCAGTCTCATCTCGGACAATCGCGGCTATGGCAATGGGTTGTTTTTTATCATCAAAAAGCATGCTTACTGAAAAAGCAATGGAGATAGAACGCCCATTCTTATGCATCGCAGGAACTCTTAACAAAGTATTTCCATACTTTGTTACACCAGTCTGAATAGTGTGAAAGTACCCTTTAGAGTGCCGCTCTCTAAAACGCTCAGGCGTAATGATGCTGAGTGTTTTTCCCAGGGCCTCCTCTGGGGTATACCCAAATATACGCTCAGCAGACGGATTCCAAAACAGGATATTTTCATCCCGATCAGAAATGATCACAGCCTCGCCAATATGACTAACGAGCGCCTTAAAATCTATGATGTCCGACATATTTAATCTCTATTTTTAAGTAAGCTGTCGCTAAGAATACTCCAATAAAAAACCACCCGAAGGTGGTTCTCAGGGGCGCTTCTATTTTTAGTAAGTCTTGTAAGAAAGGTACTTGCCTGACAGTACGACTTGAACACGATCGCCCTTAGGGTCTGGCTCACGCTGAATATCCATTGAGAAATCGATAGCACTCATGATGCCATCACCAAACTCTTCATGGATTAACTCTTTAATAGTGGTTCCATAAACGTTGACAATCTCATACCAACGATAAATCAATGGATCCGTTGGCACAGCGGTCGGCAAGGATCCTTTGTAAGGAACGATTTGCAACCAAGCCATCTCTTCATCAGTCAAATCAAATAACTTACCAGCAGCTTCAGCTTGCACCTTAGTAAAGGTCATTTGACCTAAACAGCCTGCAGTAACCCACTCCTTTGATTCGCCTATTGCTTTTGCGATATCACTCCACTTCATGCCATTGCGAACTTTGGCTTCGATAATTTTTTGTGTAACTACTGAACGATCCATCTTTTTCTCCTAGTTTAAAGTTTTAGTTTGTTAAGCAACGGCCGCATCAACACCTGGAAGCACTATTACAGGCTTGTAACCATCCAACTCACCCTTAGCTCCTTTTACCTGCAGATCCTTTGATCGATTGACCAGAAAATCTACCAAATGGTTGCGCATTGGGTAATACATAGCATCATGATGTAAATTAACCCGCTTTCTTCCTTTAGGCAAAGTATTAACAACGATTTCAGCGATACGTGCATTAGGGCCGTTGCTCATCAGCATAATTTTGTCAGAAAGCAAGATTGCCTCATCAACATCATGGGTGATCATAAATACAGTTTGGTTTGTTTCTTTGCAAATTTTGAGAAGCTCATCCTGAATAACACCACGAGTTAACGCATCCAATGCGCCAAATGGCTCATCAAGTAGTAGCATTTTGGGCTCAATTGCAAAGGCTCTTGCAATACCAACCCTTTGCTTCATACCGCCAGATAATTCAGATGGTTTTTTATTTTCAGCATTTACCAAGCCGACCATTGCTAGATACTTTTTGGAATGCTCAGTAATCTGCTCTTTTGACCAATCAGGATACTTTGACTTCACTGCAAAAGCCACATTCTGCAGAACTGTCATCCACGGCATTAATGCATGCCCTTGAAATACAACGCCACGCTCCAAGCCGGGCCCCTGAATACGCTTACCAAGAATGATGGCATCGCCACCAGTAGCCTCTTCAAGACCAGCAAGCACATTCAAAATAGTGGTTTTGCCACATCCGGAGTGACCGATGATGCAAACGAACTCTCCTTTTTCGATTTCAAAATCGATACCCTCAAATACTGGAGGTGCGTCAGCTTTATATGACTTGCTGAGGTTTGAAACTTTGAGGAATGTATTTTCAATCTGCATATGAAACCGCCTTTTGTAACTTGCCAAATGCTGTATCTAGCAACATTCCAACAATACCAATTAAAAGAATTGCAAAAATAACGCTGGATAGCGATAGGTTATTCCACTCATTCCATAAGAAGTAACCAATTCCAGTGCCACCAACAAGCATCTCAGCAGCAACGATCACTAACCAGGCAATGCCCATAGAGATGCGCATACCAGTCAAAATAGTTGGTGCAGCCGCAGGAAGAATGACTAAGAATGCTTTACGTAAAGGAGAAACCTCTAATGTCTTGGCAACGTTTAATAATTCCTTACGCACATTGGCAACTCCAAATGCTGTATTTAGGAGCATTGGCCATATGGAACAAATAAAGATCACAAAAATTCCAGAAATCGCAGAGTCTTTGATGGTGTAAAGCGCAATAGGCATCCAAGCCAATGGTGAAATCGGCTTTAGGATTTGAATGAATGGATTAAATGCCTCATAAGCTAATGGTGACATGCCAATCCAGAATCCAAACGGAATAGCGACAATCATCGCCAACAAGAATCCTAAGGCAACACGCGCCAAAGAATAAGCAAGTTGAATACCTATTCCCTTATCGTTTGGGCCATTGTCATAAAAAGGGTGTGATAACTGCTTATAGATAGTCTCCCCCATTTGCGTTAAGGTTGGGAATCCAGTTTTTTGAACAGGATCACTACCACCCTGACCCATGAGACTGCTGTACTCACTAGAACTAGTTGATACTCCTGGCGGCGGTGTAACTTTTTGTGTTGTCGCCATATGCCAGATAAATAAGCACATGAGCAAAATCACAACCGATAGAATTGCGCCTTTAACCTTAATTGGTACTGTTTTCATTCATTCACCTTAAGATCATGCTTTACTAATTTGAAAAGATTTTAGATATGCTGCTGGCTGACCAGGATCAAACTCTTTGCCCATAATCTTGTCCTTTTTGTATCCCACCTTCGCTAATGTTGGAACTGCAATACCAGTCTCGCCCATATACTTTTTAGCGTCGGTCAGCAAGAATACTTTTTCAGAGATGTCCTTATAATTCACATCGCCTTTGACATAGCCCCAGCGCTGCATTTGAGTCAACATCCAAGTTGCCATGGAGTACCAAGGAATTGGGTTGAAGTCGATGCGATCTGGTACGTTTTGCACATTGCCTAGACCATCTGCAAACTTACCAGTGAGAACTTGCATTACAACTGTCTCGGGCTGGTTAAGGTATTTTGGCGTAGAAATTACTTTAGCAATTAAAGGTCTATTCGCAGGATCACGCGCCATCGTCGAAGCATTTAAGACTGCACGATAGAGGGCTGCAAAGGTGTTTGGATTCTTACGGATAAATTCTTCTGAGGTTCCAAAGGCACAGCAAGGGTGACCATCCCAAATCTGCTTAGTCAGGATGTGTATAAATCCGACCTCGTCATACACTGCGCGCTGGTTAAATGGATCAGGCCCTAAAAAACCATCAATATTGCCGGCACGTAAGTTGGCAACCATCTCTGGTGGAGGTGTAACGCGAATCTGAATATCTTTATCTGGATCTAAGCCAGCTTGAGCAACGTAATAACGCAGCAAGAAGTTATGCATTGAGTATTCGAATGGAACAGCAAACTTCATGCCTTTCCAGTTTTTCGGATCACGATTATCTTTATGCTTGTTAGCCAACGTAATAGCCTGACCATTCACGTTCTGAATTGTGGCCACACGCATCTGAGAAGGATCAGAACCCAAGCCCATTGACATTGAGATCGGCATTGGTGATAAAAAGTGTGAGGCATCATGCTCTTTATTGAGCATCTTGTCACGAATTAAAGCCCAACCTGCGGTCTTATTAAGCGTAACGTTCAGGCCTTGTTTTTTATAAAAACCAAGTGGGTCAGCCATGATGAGTGGAGTCGCACAAGTAATTGAGATAAAGCCAATTTTTAGGTCTGGTTTTTCTAATGGCGCTTTTTCTTGTGCCATTGCCTGCAAGGACCCTACTGGCAAGAAGCCCGAGAGAGCGCTCATTGCTCCACCAACTCCAACAGCCTTTAAAAATGCGCGTCTACGATCTTCTTGAGGAAAAAGAGCCTTAACTAAGCTGGCCTCAACAAAATCTGCGCTTTGCTGCTCGGCATCCACCATTGCTGAAAGCGAGTTTGCATGATCAAGCTCGGATGCATGCTGTCCACAGCTACAGCGGTTGGTAAACAGAGGTCTATCTGGATCAAATGGACGATATGAATTCATTTATAGCTCCTAGAAAGTAATTAAGATGCCGCTTGAAATACGTTGAAATGATTTTGTGACTCAATTAATGGAATAAGCGTATGCAGTTTTTTTCTATAAACCTCTCCAACCATCACCACAACAGGTTGCTTATCTAAAAAATGATGATGAACATCACCAAAGCGCAATTCATCTAATGTGCAGGCGAAACTGCGTTGCGTTGGCAAGCTGACCGATTCCATTAAGCAAACAGGGGTATCTACCGTGTAGCCCTGAGCAATCAATGTTGTCGCAACCTCAGATAGCTGATCACGCGCCATATAGTAAATAGCGGTTTTATGATCTTGATGTGCGCAACGGCCAGGAAGAGTGGTCAGCGTCAGAGTTCTGCTTAACTCTCTAGTAGTTGGGGGCTGCTTTAACTCTGCCGACGCTGCTAAGGCAGTAGTGATGCCTGGAACAATCTCATAGTGTACGTTTGCTTTCTCAAGAGCGTCAATTTCTTCCTGCGCACGACCAAAGATCATCGGATCCCCGCCTTTTAGGCGCACAACTACTGAGTACTTGCCTGCAGCATCCACCAATTGCTTGTTAATGAAGTGCTGAGAGCTTGAATGCGATCCGCATCTTTTCCCTACCTGCACCATCCTAGTGCCAGGACACCACTCCAACATAGAAATATCAATGAGTGCGTCATAAAAAACAATGTCTGCCTGAGCCAAAATTCTTGAACCCCGAACAGTGATGAGATCAGAGGCTCCAGGCCCAGCACCAATGAGGTAGACGCCAGGCAACGCCCCATTAAATTTGGGTGCTTTGGCTGTTCTTGGTGCAATTTGTTCCATGCATCATTTGTAACAGTCGGCAATAGCCCTAAATTCTCTACGTGAACCAAAAATGCTCATGCTTTGATTTGGTGCACCAATACTGAGCCACCACTCTAATGTCGGGACTTACTACTTCTTTATCGTTAGTTATCGACTAAAGGAGCTCAGCATGAAAGAGAAAACAAGCATTAGCGGTTTATTACCAGAAGCTACTACCCCCACTGTTGCTGATGCGAATCCTACGCGTCGCAAACTTATCCAAAGTATTGGCTCTGCAAGCATTCTGTCCTTAATAGATCCAATGGTTAAAGCGGGTGCATGGGCAGCAGGCTCCGATGCCCCTGAGAAAACGGATGTAAAGGTCAGTTTCATTGCCCTTACAGACTGCTCTTCTGTTGTCATGGCCAACCATCTTGGTCTAGATAAGAAGTACGGCGTCAAGATCATCCCCACCAAAGAAGCATCATGGGCCGCAATCCGTGACAAGCTAGTGAATGGTGAAAATGACATGTCGCACATTCTGTATGGATTGGTATACGGATTGCAGATGGGTATTGGCGGTCAACAAAAAGATATGTCTGTATTAATGAGTATTAATAATAATGGACAAGCAATAAGTCTTTCTAAGGCGCTTTACAAAAAAGGTGTTACTGATGGTGCTAGCCTAAAAATCCTGATGGATAAAGAGAAGCGTGATTACACTTTTGCCCAAACCTTCCCGACAGGTACGCACGCGATGTGGCTTTATTACTGGCTAGCAAATTATGGAATTAATCCATTTAAGGATGCGAAAATCACAACCGTTCCGCCTCCACAAATGGTTGCGAATATGCGCAGCGGTAATATGGATGGATTTTGTGTAGGAGAACCTTGGAACGCTCGTGCAATTATCGATGATGTTGGCTTCACGGCTATTACCACTCAAGCTATCTGGCAAGATCACCCCGAGAAAGTTCTTGGATCAACCGGAGATTTTGCAAAGCGATATCCAAATACATGCCGAGCCGTTGTATCAGCAATGCTCGAGGCTAGCAAATATATTGATGCATCAACAAGCAATAAACATACGACGGCTGAAGTGGTTTCAGCGCCCTCATTCATCAATACCGACATCAATGTCATTCAGGACCGTATGATGGGTCGCTATAACAACGGTATCGGCAAAACTTGGGATGATCCCCATGCGATGAAATTCTATAACGATGGTATGGCTAATTACCCCTACCTATCTGATGGCATGTGGTTCATGACTCAGCATAAGCGCTGGGGTTTACTCAAAGAGCACCCAGATTACTTGGCTGTTGCTAAAAAGGTTAATAACATTGCTCTGTATAAAGAGGCGGCTACAGCCACCAAAACACCCTTACCTAAGGGTGATATGCGCTCGAGCAAATTGTTTGATGGCATTGTATGGAATGGCTCCAACCCTGCTGCTTATGCAGATAGCTTCAAGATCAAAGCATGAAAAAACAAAAACTCGTCATGATTGGCAATGGGATGGCCGGCGTTCGGACCATCGAGGAACTATTAAAGCTCGACCCAGAGCTTTATGACATCACCATCTTTGGTGCTGAGCCCCATCCCAACTATAACCGTATTTTGCTGTCCCCAGTATTGGCCGGCGAACAGACTCTTGAGCAAATTGTTCTAAATGACCTCGATTGGTACAAGAGCAATGGCATCCATCTTCATCTTAGCAAAACCATAACTAAGATTGATCGCAAAGAGCGTACTGTTATTGCCGATGATGGCACCATTGAAAGCTACGATCGCTTATTACTGGCTACCGGCTCTTTACCATTCATCTTGCCTGTTCCAGGAAATGACTTACCTGGCGTGATTGCGTATCGTGATATTAAAGATACCAACGAGATGATTGATGTGGCGACGCGTTACAAAAATGCCGTAGTCATTGGTGGTGGCCTGCTTGGTCTCGAAGCTGCAAACGGTCTAGCTCTCAGAGGTATGAGTGTGACTGTGGTCCATCTTGCCGAATGGTTGATGGAAAGACAGCTAGATAAAACAGCAGCTGATTTACTACAAAAATCCTTGGAAGAAAAAGGTCTTAAGTTTTTACTAAAGACTTCTACCGAGGCAATTACCCCTAATGCAGCCGGAGATCGTGTTGGCCATATCCGCTTTAAAGGTGGGTTAGAAATACCGGCTGACTTAGTTGTTATGGCGGCGGGTATTAAACCAAATACAGCTTTAGCCGAATCTGCAGGTTTACATTGCCAAAGAGGTATCGTTGTTAATGACACTCTACAAACGTTTGATCCAAGAGTCTATGCAGTTGGTGAGTGCGCAAGCCATCGAGGAACTGCCTATGGTTTAGTTGCGCCTTTATTTGAGCAGGCTAAGGTTTGTGCAAATCACCTTGCCGAACACGGCATCGGTCGCTATGAGGGCTCCGTAACATCAACAAAACTGAAAGTAACAGGTGTTGATCTCTTCTCCGCTGGAAACTTTATGGGAGGCGAAGGTACTGAAGAAATTACTCTAGCCGATCCTATTGGTGGCGTGTATAAAAAATTAGTTCTTAAAGATGATCGTTTAATTGGTGCCTGCATGTTTGGCGATACAGCAGATAGCACTTGGTATTTCAAGCTCATGCGTGACGAACAAAGCATTGCAGAAATTCGTGACACATTGATGTTTGGTGAATCCAATATTGGCGATGTTGGCCATCAAGGCCACAATAAAGCTGCCGGAATGACTGATGCAGATGAAATCTGCGGATGCAATGGGGTTACCAAAGGCACCATTGTCAAGGCTATTCGGGAACAGGGTCTATTCACACTAGATGAAGTGAAGAAATGTACCAAAGCCAGCAGCTCCTGTGGTTCATGTACAGGCCTAGTTGAGCAAGTGCTGATGAATGTTCTTGGTACAGATTATTCAGCAACCCCTAGAAAGAAATCGATTTGCGGATGCTCCGATCTTTCTCATGATGAAATTCGTCAAGCCATACGCTCGGGTCACTTAATTTCTCAAGAGCAAGTTCGCACCGAACTGAACTGGAGAACACCTAACGGATGTGCGACTTGTCGCCCTGCCTTAAATTATTATTTGATCTCCACATGGCCACATGAAGCAAAAGATGATCCACAATCCCGCTTCATTAATGAACGTGCTCATGCCAATATTCAGAAAGATGGCACCTACTCAGTTATTCCGCGGATGTTTGGTGGTCTAACTACTCCTTCTGAACTACGCAGAATTGCTGACGTTGCTGAGAAATACCAAGTGCCCACAGTCAAGGTAACTGGCGGCCAACGAATTGACTTACTTGGCATCAAGAAGGATGATCTTCCAGCGGTTTGGAAAGAGTTGGATATGCCATCAGGTCATGCCTATGGCAAATCAATTCGCACAGTGAAAACATGTGTTGGTGATGAGCACTGTCGTTTTGGCACCCAGTCCTCCATGAAAATGGGCGTAGATCTAGAGAGAATGCTCTTCGGTATGTACGCACCTCACAAAGTGAAGCTTGCAGTGTCTGGCTGCCCACGAAACTGCGCAGAAGCTGGCATCAAAGATGTTGGCATTATTGGTGTTGAATCTGGCTGGGAACTTTATATTGGTGGTAACGGCGGCATTAAAACAGAAGTGGCGGAATTTCTCTGTAAAGTTAAAACTGATGAGGAAGTTCGTGAATATTCTGGTGCCTTCTTACAGCTGTACCGCGAAGAAGCTTGGTATTTGGATCGAACTGTCCATTACTTGGCAAGAGTTGGCATGGAATACATTAAGCAAAAAGTGGTCGACGATGCTGAAAGTCGTAAAGCTCTCTACGAAAGACTGCTGTTTGATCTAAAAGATGCTCCAGATCCCTGGAAAGACTTTGAACGTGCTGGTGTAGATGTTCGTCAATTTAAAACCATCCCTATTGTCGAGGTTGGAAATGTCTAATACCGCCCAACTTGATCAGTGGCAAAAAATCACAACAGTTGATGAGATTCCTGTTCTGGGATCTCGGGTTATTGAAGCGCCAGCTGGTCAAATAGCTATTTTCAGAAATTCAGAAGACGAAGTATTTGCCGTATTGGATAAGTGCCCGCATAAGGGTGGCCCCCTGTCTCAGGGCATTGTCCATGGAAAATCCGTAACCTGTCCACTGCATTCCTGGAATATAGATCTCTCCACTGGCTGTGCAGTTGCCCCAGATGAAGGCTGTGCTAAATCCTTTGCAGTCAAAGTAGAGTCTGGTGTGGTTTGGCTAAGCCGTGAGGAATTGCAAGCTACTCATGGCTGAAGTTAAGAGCACCTGTTGCTATTGCGGTGTTGGCTGTGGCGTCATTATTGAAACCGCAGAAAGTAACGGAAAGATCGAGGTAACCGGGGTTCGCGGCGACCCCGATCATCCTGCAAACTTTGGCAGACTCTGCAGTAAAGGCTCCACCCTTCATCTCACTGCAAACCCAAGCCTTCAGATGCAGGCTCGGCTGGGTTCACCAGCAATCCGCAAGGCAAGAGGCGAAGATCCGGTAGATATTTCTTGGCCCGAGGCAATTCAAACTGTTGCCCAAAAATTTGCCGACATCATTCAAGAGCATGGTTCAGAATCTGTTGGCATTTATGTGTCTGGTCAATTACTGACCGAAGACTATTACATCTTTAATAAGTTAATGAAGGGCCTAATTGGCTCTAACAATATTGATACCAACTCACGCCTATGTATGTCTAGTGCGGTAGCTGGCTACAAGCAAACCTTGGGGATGGATGCCCCACCCTGTTGCTATGAAGATATTGATTTGGCATCTACGATCTTTATTACTGGATCTAATACTGCTTTTGCTCACCCAATTTTGTATAGACGTCTTGAGGATGCACGCAAAAATAATCCAGATCTCAAAGTTATTGTTGTTGATCCCAGAAAAACCGATACCGCCAAAGAGGCTGATCTCTACCTACAGATACAACCTGGTACTGATGTTGCCCTCTATCACGGGATGCTTTACATCATGCTCTGGGAGAAATGGATTAATGAGTCTTATATCAACTCATATACGGCAGATTTTGATGCGCTGCGTGATTTGGTTAGAGATTTCACGCCTAAGGCAGTAAGTCAGATCTGCGGTATTAATGAAAAAGACTTGTTCCAAGCGGCGCAATGGTTTGCTACTTCACCTGCAACCCTATCGATGTACTGCCAGGGATTAAATCAATCAGCATCAGGTACAGCCAAGAATGCTGCCTTAGTTAACTTACATTTAGCCACCGGTCAAATAGGGAAAGCTGGTGCTGGTCCATTCTCTTTGACTGGACAACCCAATGCCATGGGTGGTCGGGAGGTTGGAGGTTTAGCCAATCTACTATCCGCACACCGTGATCTTGCCAACCCAGAACATCGTGCAGAAGTTGCAAACCTGTGGGGGGTGGATTCAGTTCCCGAAAAGCCAGGTCTTAGTGCCATTCCCATGTTTGAGGCATTGCGTACTGAAAAACTAAAAGCCATATGGATCGTCTGTACAAACCCAGCACAATCGATGCCCGATCTCAATGCAGTTCACGAGGGATTAAGCAAAGCAGAATTTGTTGTAGTGCAGGAAGCTTATGCGCACACAGCCACCACCCTATATGCAGATGTGTTGTTGCCCGCTACTACCTGGGCAGAAAAAGTGGGGACAGTTACAAATTCAGAGCGAAGAATTTCCAAAGTAAATCCCGCAATTGATCCTTATGCGTCTGCTAAACATGATTGGCAGATCGCTCTTGAAATTGGAATAGCTCTTGAAGCGCTATTACCAGGCAATAGAAAAGAAGGAACATCCACTCTATTTCCTTACGCCGGACCTGAGGATATTTGGAATGAGCATCGTGAGAGTACAGCCGGTCGCGATCTCGATATTACTGGTTTAAGCTACAAAATCCTTGAGGAGCGTGGGCCTCAACAGTGGCCAATGCCAGTAGGTTCAGATTCGGGAAAGAAACGTCTCTATGAAGATGGAATATTCCCAACTAAAGATAAGAAAGCACACTTTATCGCTGCGCCTTATAAGGCAACTGCAGAATCAGTGGATGCACGATATCCATTTGCCTTAAATACTGGGCGCCTCAGAGATCAATGGCACGGTATGAGTAGAACCGGAACCATTGGAACGCTTTATGGGCACTCACCTGAGCCTTGTGTAGAACTATCACCTAAAGATGCCGGCAGGATGAATCTAGAAAATGGTGATTTAGTTCATGTCACCAGTCGCAGAGGTAGTGAGATCTTCCCAATCAAAGTCTCAGACGATATCGCCTCCTCGCAAGCCTTTATTGCCATGCACTGGGGTTCTGAATTTATTTCAGGCGCTGCTGGTAAAACACCGGGCCGCGGAGTCAACGGCCTTACTTGCAACATGATCGACCCTGTATCCGGTCAGCCCGAACTGAAACATTCAGCCGTCAAGATTTTGCCAGCAAACCTTCCCTGGCATTTAGTGGCTTTCGGCTTATTTTCCAAAGAAGAAGTATTTTTTGTTCAAAATAGTTTGCGCAGCATCTTGCCTCATTTCGATTCCGCCCAATGCGTTCTATTTGGTAGAGAGCAGGATGGTGACCTCATTGGGATTTCATTCAAGGCCGCCCACCACGATGACCCGCTAGAAGAATCAGACTCTCTTGCCGCGCAAGCTTTAAAGCAAATAATACGTAAATTTAAGTTGGATGAGGAATCTGGAGAGCCCGTGATGCGCTATATCGATAAGCGCAGAGGCGTAGTACGACTTGTTCGCGCTCAAGAGAAGGTTCTATCTGCAATGCTGACTGGCTCCATTGAAAGCCTAGCAAGTACTACCTGGTTAAGAGAGTACCTAGAAAGCGGCTTAGATGCAAAAACCCTTGGTCGGTCTTTGTTGATGCCTGTTAGCAAACCCCCTATAGAAATTAAACCCAAAGGTAAGGCAATTTGTAATTGCTTTAATGTATCTGCAGACACAATGAAGCAATGCTTAAGCAAGATGCCAGCAGGAACCTCCCCCGAAGACGCCATGACCTCTCTTCAATCTGAAACGCAATGTGGAACCAATTGCGGTTCCTGCAAACCCGAAGTCAAGCAAATTATTGTCAGCTTTCTCAAGAATGTGGAAGTAGCGGCATAATCCTTCAATGAGCATCAAATCATTCTTAAAAGTCATTGGCCGAGGCAGCAAAGGCGCCGGCGACCTTGATCGCAATCAGGCAAAAGAAGTCTTCACACAAATTCTAGATGGCAATGTCAGCGATCTAGAGCTGGGTGCATTTTGTATTGCTATGCGCATCAAGGGTGAGTCTGTCTCTGAGCTCATGGGCTTTATGGACGCCCTACAACCGCATCTGAATTTACTGAATCTTGGCACACGCCCCACCATAGTCTTACCAAGTTATAACGGGGCTAGAAAGCAAGCAAACTTAACGCCACTTTTTGCTGGCATGCTGTCTAGTTATGGTTTTACAGTGCTTGTTCAGGGGGTCGAAAAAGATCTAACCAGGGTAACGAGCCATGAAATTTTTAAGTCTCTTGGCTGGCCAATTCTCAAGTCCAAAGATGAATTTGGCGCCCTCCTGGCATTGAATCAACCGATCTTTTGCCCTCTTAATGTGATTTCCCCAGCCCTTCAAAAATTATTAGATATCAGAGAAAGAATTGGTCTGCGGAATACTGGTCATGTGCTGGCAAAACTGATTAATCCAACGCTTCAGAGCTCTTGGCAAGTTTCTAACTACACCCACCCAGAATATCCAGAAAAACTACGAGAATTTTTTCAACTTCGTTCAGCAAATGCAATTTTGATGAGGGGAAGCGAGGGTGAGCCAACCGCTTCTCTGCAGCGATTGCCAGAAATGCATTTTTTGCTTCCAAATGCGAATGAAATGACAACCCCCGAAGAGCGCTTTGAAGATCTCAGACCGTTTTTAGAGATTGACGCCATTTCAACGGCATCCGTTACCGAGAAAATTCTATCTGGGCAAGTCAAATGTCCGAGCTCAATTCTCAGGCAAGCCATTCAAATATCTACGATGGCTGGATTACACTAAGTCATGCTCAAAATAGTTAAACGTTTGGCATGGGTTTCGCTAGGCGCAATGGTTGCACTTGGATTGGCTTTAATTGTTACAAAACCACCGGCATCACCATTACTGCTTGCATCACTGTGTGGCTCTACGATATTTCTGTTTGGCTTGACTGGCGCTCCTGCAGCAAAGCCAAGAGCTTTATTTGGCGGGCACCTCATTAGCGCACTCATTGGTATTGTCTGTTACCAGCTCTTTGATGATGCTTTATGGGTTTACTTGCTAGCGGAGGTAATTACTTTGGTAGTCTTATTGCTTACGCAAACTGTTCATCCGCCAGCTGGTGCAAATCCACTTATCATGATCCAGGCGCACGCTGGCTTTGGCCATCTCGTAGCAGTAGTTTTGGTAGGGGTGACAATTCTTGCGGTTGTAGCAGCCATCTGGAGTCGCCTCACTCCCGGGAAAGCCCTGCATTACCCAGTGAAGTGGAATGAACCTTCACCACAATCCAAGGATTGGAGTGTTTGGGGGTAGCACAACTTAGCCTAACGAACGCTTTATTAAAGCCTTGTTTAAAAAACTCGCCAAGGTCAACACAAGAGAGTCAGCCAAAACAGGATGCAAGTCAAAGTTATAGCTATTAGTTCCAGCCATTACTATAAAAATACTTAAGAAAACCGCTGGCGGATGCATACACCCCAGTAAATACATTCCAACTATCGTGCCAATGACGGCGAATGGAATGCCCACAGAAATCGATGAAATTAGATAAACACAAATGAAGGCTACGCAGGAAGCCAATAGATTTGCCTCTATTAAAGTTAAGGGCGAAAAGAATTTACTATTGGGAAATAGGAAAATGTATAGAGCGCTGACTCCAAATACAGCCGTCACCATATTCTCATCTTGCGTCATATCACCCCATAGGTGATTAAAGAAGGCTATCACAAGGATGGTTAGGCCCACACCAATGGATACTCTGAGTCTATCAAACCAAGAATATTGTCCCTGGGGTGGTGCAATTTCATTAAAGAAATTAATCAGTTTATTGAAAATATTTTTCATCTAATATCAATAGACTGGTCAATAGCTTTTACAAAGTCAGATTGGGTGATCATTCCTACCAACTGCCTATCATCATTAATTACGGGGATATGGTGATGACCATCACCACAAAATATCTCAGCTAAGTCAAGCATATTTCGATCTTCACTAATTACCCTTACCGGCTTACTCATTACCTGTCCAACTGCATTTGGTAAGCTATTTAAGCCAGGAACAGCGGCTCGCATAAACCCCCTGATGCGTTGCCCAAATCTTTGATGAAAATCAACCGCCGCACTTTTAATAAAGTCCTCTAAAGTAATGATCCCAAGCACCCTACGTGCGCCATCTATCACCGGTAACGCTTTAACATGACGATTGCGTAAAAGATTCCATGCCTGATCCAAAGGTGAATCCATGCCAACATATAAGACTTCAGTGGTCATAATATTTTTACACAGCATACCTTGCAACTTCTTTTGATATGCCCCATGCTCAACTTGAGAAATCAGATTGGCTAAATCATCCTTACTGATATCTAGTACTTGGTTATAGCTCTCCAAGACAGCGTTAATTTCCTGATCCTCGATCTTACGATTTCGTTTCTGCAGTGGAGATGAATCCAAGACGGCCTTAGGGCGTTGCGGATATGGCCTGCCCGTTAGGGAGTTATAAATAACTGCTCACAAAACCAATAAAACAGCATTACTCAAGACCGGGAAAAGCACAAAATGAAAGTCTACCATTCCGCCCAAAGGAATCAAAAGGGCCAAAGCTGCAGCAGGCGCGTGTAAGCAACGCAAAGTAAACATTGCCAAAATTGCGAGCCCAACGGACAGGGGGATTAATAATGGCAATTCGTGAACAAACTGCGTACAAGCAACACCTATCAAAGCAGAAACGCAACTACCCCCTATAACCGCCTATGGTTGCGCCATTGGGCTTGAGGGCAAGACAAATAATAAAAATGCAGTGGCACCCATCGAGGCGACAATCCATGGTGATGCGTTTCCGTAACTTGCAAGCAATAAACCAAGACCCATTATTGCGAGCAAGCCCAGCACAACTCCTAAAGCCGATCTAAGCCTCTCTAACCAAGAAACTGAGGTAGTTTCCGGAAGAAAAATGGTAATTAACTTTTTAAAAAAATGTCTCAAAAGCGATCTCATTAAAGGCTTATTTTGAATGCACCAAAAGTGGTACTAATTTTGCTATTGTATGCAAATCCCTGTTTATTCTTATTATTCCGAAAGATTAACCGCAAAATACTATGGAACAAAAACTACCCCTACCCCCTTTTACTAAAGAAACAGCAATTCAAAAAATTCGAATGGCTGAAGATGCTTGGAATACCCGCGATCCTGAGAAAGTCTCCTTGGTATATACGGAAGATACCATTTGGAGAAACCGAGCGGAATTTCCAAAAGGCAGAGAGCAAGTAAAAGAGTTTCTCCAGCGTAAATGGGCCAAGGAGCTTGACTACCGCTTAATTAAAGAACTATGGGCTTTTACAGCTAATCGCATTGCAGTTCGTTTTGCTTACGAATGTCATGATGACTCTGGTAACTGGTCGCGAAGCTTTGGTAATGAGAATTGGGAGTTCAATGAGAATGGTTTCATGATGAGACGTTTCGCTAGCATTAATGATTTACCCATCAAAGAATCTGATCGAAAGTTTTTTTGGCCCCTAGGAAGAAGACCGGATGACCACCCAGGACTAAGTGATTTTGGCTTCTGATAATTTAGATTCACTCGGAGGCTTTGCTCATGCACTGATCCATAGTCGTCAGCATGTTTCTCCTAAAAGACTGATTGCACCAGGCCCCAACCTATCTCAGAAATTAGAAATTTTGAATGCGGCTGGAGCCGCCCCCGATCATGGAAAGGTAACGCCTTGGCACTTTTATGAAGTCAGCCCCGAAAGTCGTAATTTATTAGGTGACTTATTTGCAGACGCACTCATAGCAAGAGACCCAAGCGCAACGCCAACTCAAATTGATGAAGCAAAGCAGAAAGCTTTTCGAGGCCCCTTGCTTTTATTGGCAACCGCTAAGCTGAACAATGAACTTGACAATATTCCCGAGCAAGAAAAACTCATCTCCGCAGGATGTGCAATTCAAAATATTTTGCTAATGGCTAATGCTCTAGGATTTGGCTCAGGACTATCAAGCGGTAAGGCTCTTTACAGCCAAAAGATGAGGGAATTATTTTTATTTAAAGATAAAGAGGAGCCTCTGTGCTTCATCACTATCGGCACTATCTCGGCTCATAAGCCTAATAAGCAAAGGCCTGATGCAAATTCTTACAGTTCTGTTTTCTAGCTGAATCTATTGGACGTTTTTAGCTTCTCAACAATTAATTAACCATGCCATTAGGATGTGCTGAGTAATCGTTAGCTTAAATTGCATTAGCCACATATCTGCAATCACATATTGTTTGGGTGGTAAGCGTACTGGTAAGCGGGAGTGATAAAGAAAAAGCCCCGGTTAGGGGGCTAAGTCTATGTTGCGTATAGCAAAAAGAGGAAAAAATGCCAAAAGTGCTGGCGGAGACGAGAACCGCCATTATTGATATAACTTGGTACAACATAAGATAACTTGATATAAGCTAAGTATATGTTTTATATCTATAAAATGATATTTTCAAGCATCTTTTAGTCTTACTCGATATAATTTAATCTTATTATTTTGGGTGGGTATTTGGATATGCCAAAGATTGCTAAAGAATTGTCTGCTATTGAAGTTAAGCGCTTAAATACTGATGGAATGCACTTTGTTGGGGGTGTTGCTGGCCTGATACTTCAGATAAGCAATGATGGAAAGGCTAAGAGCTGGCTACTCAGAGTGAGGGCTAAACCCAAGAGATTAAATATTGGTCTGGGACCATATCCACAAACAAGTCTCGCAGAAGCTAGAGCAGAGGCAAAACTTAAGTTATCTGAAGTGAAGTCTGGAGTCAATCCAATCAGCACAAAGAAAAGGGCTAAGAGTGAGCTGGCTATACAGGCGGGCAGAGCTAAATCCTTTATAGATTGCGCCGAGGCTTATATGAAAGCTAAAGCAGCCGAATATAAGAATGAGAAACATGCCAAGCAATGGCGTACAACATTAAATACTTACGTCTACCCTATTATTGGACGCCTTCTAGTTGCAGATATTTCCAGACGCAACATACTGGATGTGCTGGAGCAAGAGATTAAAGACCCAAAGACAAAAAAGTCACTTGGTAGCTTCTGGGAAGTTCGAACCGAAACGGCTACAAGGGTTCAGCAGCGGATGAAAGCTGTATTTGACTATGCACTTGTAAATGAATACAGAACAACAGTTAACCCAGCAACATGGGAAGGCTATTTAGATACCCTACTCCCTTCACCTAAAAAAATTAAAACCGTCCAACATCACCCTGCAGTCCCTTACACCCAGATTGGGGGTTTTATGGTCGAGTTACGGAAAAAGCCGAGTATTGGTGCAAAGGCGTTGGAATTCTTGATTCATACAGTAGTTCGCTCTGGTTCAGTGCGAGAGGCACGTTGGGCGGATATTGATTTTGAAGATAAGGTTTGGACAATTCCAGCTGAGCACACAAAAACAAAACAAGAGCATCGAGTGCCACTATCACCGCAAGCAGTAAAACTTCTCAAAGAGTTACAGAAGACCCAAAAGGAAAAAGGTACTGAGTCTTTCTACATATTTCCAAGCCCAACCAAAAAGACGCTAAGCGACATGGCGTTATCAGAAATTATGAGGGGCATGCTAGAGCGTGGCGAGCTTAAAAATAAAGCCGTGCCACATGGATTCAGGAGCACTTTTAAAGATTGGGCAGCCGATAAAACTAACCACCAAAATTTCGTATCAGAGATGGCTTTGGGTCATGCGGTGGGTGGTACAGAAGGCCACTATCGCCGGGGGGATTTGTTTGAAAAGCGCCGCAAACTAATGAATGACTGGTCAAAGCTACTAGATTCACCTTGGGTTAACAAAACTGCTGATGTTATCCCTCTAAAAAGGAAAGCTTGATGACAAAACCCAAGAAGACACCCGAACCAGAAGTAATCGCCATCTATAAAGATGACCAGCAAATGACTGAGGTGGTAGAAATAAATGAGCATACAGAAAATAAAGGTAAAGGCGCAGCTCTAAAAGTTTGGCGCTTCAAGAATTTTAATAAAGCATTCGGGTTGATTGCGGCAAAATACTTCTTTGGTCACCCCAGCCTGAAAGAAACTAAAACGATTAGACAGTGCATTAGAGAGCCAAGAAAAATTTCAATGCTAACGAAGCACTTCGAGCGAATGGGCGTTTATCTATCAGACCGAGCTGCCCGAAACCTAGCAATTGAAATACAAAAACACATCAAGCTTCTTGAAAGTGCGCACGAGGAAGCAAAGAACTAAATTAACGCCCTTTATGGTGCCAATCTAATAACTACTATCAATCCAAAATTACTCATATGAACTCGTATCGTCCTTGATGCGATAAATATGGAGAAATTAAGATGGATAAAGTAAGAAAGGGTAGCAATGAAGCGCCACCCCAGTTTGACCCAAACGGTTATAGCCGAATTAAGGCTATTTGTAGCAGGTATGAAATATCACCAGCTACGATTTGGCGAAAAGTAAAAGAAGATACATTCCCCAAGCCAATCAAGCTATCAGCAGGCATTACTTGCTGGAAAAATTGCGACCTGCTGAAATGGGAAGAAAGCTCCTTGCAAAAAAGAGGTGCCAATCAATGACGTCCGAACTAGAACGTGCATTAGAAAAGCTGGCGTGGCAAATATTAGCTGAGAGTAAACGATTTGATAGCACTATCTGTGAAATTGAATACTCTTTTGCCATCTCCAAGGAAATGCGTCACAAAATACGATTGGGTGACTTCACTGCAGACGATATACCAGCCTTGATAAAAGAAATTTTTAGATATGAGAATCCATCTAACAAGCCTAATCTTCTTAAGAATGGCTCAAAGGGACAACTATGATTAAATTTTCATTCGGCAATGGAGAAACTGATAACAGCCCCGAACAGCTAGAGGCCGATGACTTCAAAGATTTAGTCCAGTGGATGGTTGATAACCACTCCAAAGAAAAAGGCGGGAACTATTTTTGCGCTGCAATGAGTTATGGGCACCATGACAGAATTAAAGACTACCCAGAGCAAAACTACTGGCGCCTAAAAACCCATACGCTACCAAGACGAATCCTCTCTATGGATTTGGATGGCTTTGAAAAGCCAGAGGTTTGGACTTGGTTACGCCAGTGGATTAAAGACCTAGGAGCCAACGTCTTTTGGTATGAAACTTCTAGCTCCACTCTATTGCTGCCTCGAGCAAGGCTTGTCTTTGAGCTTGAGCGTGAGGTTGACTATGAAGAAGGAAAACTATTGGGGTCTGCTCTGCAGGCGCATATAGAAGAAGCTGCAATTGCGGCTGGCTATGGCGAGCAATCAATTAACTTCGACATTTCAGTTTATAGGGGTAGTCAGCCAGTCTTTTTGCCGGTATTTAAAAATAAGGATGCATTCAATCAAATGCTTCTTGATGACCGGATTTACAGAGTCGTCTCAAAGTCTCCTTTGGGTGTAGATGAGGCTCTACAGGCAGCACCCGAACGTATCACCCGCAAGCAAAAGCGAGCTGTTAACAAGGCATGGGGCTCTTATTCGATTGACGAGCAACAGCAAATTCTAAATAAATTTAAGGCAGCAAAACAAAAATGGGGCAAAGCTCTGGCCGATACCAATGGAAAGCCTAGCAATCTAGCTCAAGAAGCTTATGAGGAAATGCTTAGCCTAGGCAATGAATGGTCATGGTGCTGGCAATTTGATGATGATAGTTATAGGACGGTAATTAATGAACTTACTAAAGGTGATTTAACAATTGAGGATGAGGGTCCAGAGAAAGTAAGCAGAGAATCTTGGTATAAGAGCGTAATGCTTGCAGCTCGATTTGCGCCGCATAACAATGATTTCTCAGATAGTTTTCACAAAGATATCTTAGATTGGTCACAAGCTCATTGGTGCTGGGAAGTAGATGAAGTTAAAGCAGAGAGCGAATTTGAGTCCATCTGGGATACCGGTCTATATACCCTGAATGAATCAAACTTTCCTCTAAAGACCCTACTCTTCCTTCGGGGACAAAAAGATAGAGACGGAAACTATCACCCCATGCCAAAACTTGTTCTGGCAGACGGCTCTCTGGCTGATGTTTTGGGAAGAAACATATTAGCCAGTACAAACGAAGTGCCGAAAGCTCTGCCTCCTGAAGTTAAAGCAGTCAATGAAACCGAATCTAAAAAAATCGCCAAGACCCTAGAGAGTCTTTTTACCTGCCTAACTCTTGACACCGAGGATGTGAAATCTATGGAAGAAGCTGCTTTTATTATTCCTAATCTTATTGTTCGTGGGCATCTCCATGCCCTTATAGCGGAGGCTAATGGAGGGAAAACAGCCCTAATGGTTCATCAAGCAGCAAAGATAGCTGAGCAAGGGTTTGATGTTTGGTATGTAAATGCGGATGCGGGTCCTGGAGACCTGAAATCACACTTCGCACATGCACAAAAATACGGTTACAAGGTTATAGCGCCAGATGCAAAGCAAGGCGGAAGCCCTGAGCAGGTGGTGGCCTTATTTAAGGAAGCTGCTAATAATGAGGTAGATATGTCTAATGCAGTATTCATTATGGATACTCTTAAAAAGTTCACTGAAGTCATTCAAAAATCAGATGCAAAGGAATTCTATAAATTACTAAGGAAGCTAACAGTGAAAGGCGCTACAGTCATTCTGCTTGGGCACTCGAATAAGTACCGGGGTGAAGACGGTAAACAAGTATATGAAGGCACAGCCGATTTACGTAATGACGTAGATAACTTGATATACCTAAATTCAGTTAAAAATGAAGGCACCAATCGCCTAGAGATAACTACACAGCCCGATAAAATTCGCGCAGATTACAAGCCACGGTCCTTTTTTATTAATCTTTCAGATAGAAGCGTGGAAGAGCCGAACGAAGTAGTCCAAATTCTCGATAAGGAACGCCAGCAAGCGTTGAAATACGCTAAAGAAGCTATTGAGACCGGCATCAACACGAAAGTGGCTATCGCTGAGTTCGTCAAGGAAAAGACAAGTCTTGGGAAGAATCGCCTACTTAGATTCTTGGATGAATTTTCGAGGGGACCACACCCTTCTATATATGCACAAATTGGAGGGGGTGAAAAGAACGCAACTATTTATTCACTTCAAGCCCCAAGCATCCAAGAAATTAAAGCTGTGCTAGAGGAAGCCTTTGGAGGTGAGAAATGAGCGGTACTGGCACCCCCATAAAACAGGAAACGAGGGAAACTAAAATCCCGAGGACTCCTAAAGTACTAGGCAAACTCGGGAAACCCGTAACACACGTAACACTAGGTAAACAGAAAACTAGAGCTTACGCTACCCCATTTCTCGGGGTCAATATAGAAATGGCAAGGTCCCTACGACCTATATATCTATTGAGTTTCCCTAGTGTTCTGATTATTACTAGTATTTTAAGATTATTAAGTATCCAGCATTCTGGGGGTATGGAATCTTTGCAATCTATCCCAGTACTGGCTATGACTCATGCCCAATGAAAATTTCCACTACTCGTTTGACGGTCTATACATGGTGCAACAGTGAATAAGATACAAAACCCAGAACTCTTCATGACCACAGCGGGCGGTCGCATTACTTGTCGTAGGTGCGTTGGATATAGCCGAAGAACTCAGAAACAATGCAACCACCCCGCTCTTCGTTCATCCTCAAAATCCCGATGCAAATGGCACTCTGGGGCTTCAACAGGACCTCAGAGCAAAGAAGGTATCGAAGCTATCAAAAAGGCAAATACCAAGCACGGAAAATTTACCAAAGAAGCTACTGAGAGAACCTCCAAACAAGATGCAATGTTTAGGTATCTTGCCGATATAGGCAACTATCTCAATATGTTTACCTACAAGGTGAAAACCAGAGGACGAGCTAGCAAGCACTATCACCCCTTAGATTTATCAGACCCAGAGCAACTTGCTCAAGCCATTAAGGAAACTTTAGTTGAGGACATTAAATAATCACCAATCTTAAAAGGCTCCTTTGACTCTTTTGAATATCAATTTTTAAATACTAAATATATCGATACCGTTTAATATTTTTTGTTTGTAAATACATTAATGCAGCTCTGACAGAGTTATTGCGCTAACAAAGTATTTACCTACTTGGGATAACGCTAAAAACACCCGGCGTGCCTGATGGAACTATCGTGTAGAAAGGTGCTGCCTGAGGCGCTGTAGTCATTGTCGCTGACCGAGCCGCTAGCCCAGAAGCCGCCCTGGCTCCAAGCAAGAATCCCATTCCAGCTAGCAAAACCGCACCCAAAGCCTCTCCCCGCTCATTTGCTATTCGCAATCTTTCGCTAACTTTATCTCGAGCAGCCACATTAGCCTCACTAATTGCTCTCTCAAAGCTTTGACTTAGCTTATCTCGTTGAGGCTGACCAAATGTATCAATGTAACTTCGACCATATTCCATTGATTTTCGCGCAAGCGCTCCGTAGTCCTTGCTATCTACGTAAGAAGAGTAAATACCCAGCAATAGTCCAAGTACTTCTTCAGGATTTGATGATTTATCAATCGCCTGTATATAAGCTAGATTGAACATGGCAGGCGGATAACCCTGATTACTTAAATCAATGAATATCCTCTTAGCATTGCTATCATTTTTGGGGAAATACTGACCCTCATACTCCAGTCGACCAAATAAATTTTTGGCACACATATCATTCTGATTGATTAATCCCTCTAATTCATTCACTTTTAGAGAAATTTCAGCGTTATCCACCTTTGGCTGTTGAAAAAATATCCTCAAGTCATCACAGGATACGGCTGATGCAGTGGGCATGCTCAGGCTTAAGTAAACAGCTAGGGTGCTTCTGAATTTATTCCATTCCATGGGTTTTCTTCTCATCCCAAACTATGTCAAACCCACGTGCAAATACTTTACAAGTAGTATTCATACCAGCCGCTTTTCTTGCATCCTCACATCTTCCTAAGGCGAGAACTTCCAAAGTGTTCCAATCACGTATGCCCTCTCTTGTGGTGGAATAAGCGCACACCTGATATCCATTAGCCATTGCTAGAGCGAATACCCCTCTACCAGCGGGATGCTGGGAAATATATTGATATCCATTTATTCCAGGAGCCGTCATCATTTCTAAGCATTGCGCTCCCAAATACTGCTTAAGTTTTGGCATTGCTGCCTCAGGAGTGCTGCACGAAGTAAAAAGTAATGCACCAATACAAGCGCAAGCTCCAATGGCCACAACCCGAAGGTAGTTCAAATATTCACCTATTTTGTTTATGGTTTTTAGTATTTAGTGGGTATCATCTCCCGTGGTATTAAATACGTCAATAGGGAAATATTGTCCCTATGGCCAAACCATCACCAAGCTATAGCGGAACAAAAGAATTAATCGCTTTAGGGCGGGCAATAAAGAAATTGCGCCTTGAATTGGGGTTCTCACAAGAAACATTGGCTTTTGAGGCTGGGATTGATAGAAGCTATATAGGCGGCATTGAACGGGGCGAACATAACCTGGCCCTTGTCAACTTAATGAAAATTTCACAAACCCTAGGCATTACCTCCTCAGAGCTGCTTAATAGGGCAAAGCTTTAGATAGCTGTAGATTCCTTTAGAAAACTCCAGTGAATTTTTTATATACCCCCCGTGGGCATTGAATTTAAAAACATAAGGGGGCATTTGCTAGAAAAATGCTCATCCAATGCCCAAAATCGAGTGTTAGTAGAGAGTAAGAATGCTTTCCTATGGATTTGTGGGGTGGGGTCGCTAAATTGGGCCTATTTAAAAGTCTTATGGGGTACCCCCCCTGCCTATGATGTAAATTGTCAGGATGAGCAAAGATAAACATGGTCTGGGTGATATTGAATACGCCGGAACTATAAAGACACAGACCTTCAAACAATTCCAGCTTGAACGCCTCATTAAGAACGGCACAGTCATCCCAGCATCTAAGCTAGCCGAAGCTAAAGAACTAGAACTTCAGAGGGTGCGAGACTTTGAGGCAGCTTCAGTCGATGAGGGGCGTCACAGAAGAACCGCCACAGTTGCGCCAGACGATAAGCTTGAGAACCTACCCCTAACTAGGGAGAGATTTGAGGAATAAGGCCTATTTTCTTTTGGGTATTTAATTGGGTAGGTAGAAAAGAAAAAAGCCCCGAAGGGCTTTATCTATATAGTACAGTGGCGGAGACGAGAGGATTCGAACCTCCGATCAGAGTTTTAGCCCCGATGCTCCCTTAGCAGGGGAGTGCCTTCGACCAGCTCGGCCACGTCTCCGTACTTCTTACTATTACAACGCCCCACAGTTTAACGGATAACCGCTCCTGAGGGGTTTATTGTGCTTTTTACTTACTTCTGGTCCAGCTCAAATGCCTTATGCAAGGCGCGTACAGCCAATTCCATGTATTTCTCATCAATCACTACTGAGATCTTGATTTCGCTGGTGGAGATCATCAAGATGTTGATGCCCTCTTCCGACAAAGTTCGGAACATCTTGCTGGCGATGCCAACGTGAGAACGCATGCCAACACCAACTACTGAAACCTTAGAAACCTTTGGATCGCCAGAAATTTCTTTTGCTTCGATGTGCGCTTGCACAGTGTTCTTGAGCAAGTCCAATGCTTTTTGATAATCAGCGCGCGGCACTGTGAAAGTAAAGTCTGTTTTACCTTCAACTGATTGGTTCTGAATAATCATATCTACATCAATATTGGCATCCGCAATCGGGCCAAGAATTTGATACGCAATACCTGGACGATCAGGAACTCCAAGAACGGTAATCTTCGCTTCATCACGCGCAAAGGCGATGCCGGAAATAACTGCGGCTTCCATAGTGCTGTCCTCTTCAAATGTAATCAAGGTGCCCGACTTCATCTCGACGTCTAAAGGCATCAATGGGTCTGTCAAAGAAGACAGAACCCGGGTTTTAACTTTGTACTTACCTGCAAACTCCACTGAACGAATCTGCAATACCTTTGAACCTAAGCTTGCCATTTCTAGCATCTCTTCAAAGGTAATCTTGTCTAGGCGACGTGCGTCTTCGCAAACACGGGGGTCAGTTGTATAAACACCATCAACGTCTGTGTAGATTAAGCACTCATCAGCCTTTAAAGCTGCTGCCATGGCAACTGCTGAGGTATCTGAGCCACCACGACCTAAGGTTGTGATATTGCCATTAGGATCAACGCCCTGGAAACCAGTAACAACGACTGCTCGACCAGCATTAAGGTCTTTGAGAATCTTTTCGCTATCAATGCTCTTAATGCGCGCTTTGGTAAATGCAGAATCCGTGTGGACTGTTACTTGCCAACCAGCGTAACTCACTGCATCGATACCCTCACGGATTAATGCCAGTGCTAATAAGCCAGAACTAACCTGCTCACCAGTTGATGCAATTTGATCTAACTCGCGTGGGTTTGCATCTGGATTGATTTCTTTTGCAAGGCCGAGCAAGCGATTGGTTTCGCCGGACATGGCTGAGGGCACAACCACCACTTGGTGGCCTGCACGCATCCATTTGGCAACGCGCTTGGCAACATTGGCGATGCGCTCAGTTGAGCCCATTGAGGTGCCGCCGTACTTATGAACGATAAGAGCCATAAAAACCGTCTATTTAACTATCTGTAACAAGGAATTGAATCCTTGAAGGTCTAAAAAGGGCTTATTTTACAGGGTTTTGTAGGTCTTTAAGACCAAGCTGTTGACTTTGTCCTATGGGGCTGTTTATGATGGTGTTACTTTAGTGTTACCTTTTTGATCCTAGGACCCTCCATGAGCCCTGTCAGCACAACCTCCCTCAAACTCACTGATGAAATCAAGCTCCAAGCAGCCAATGCGGCCAAAGATCTTGGCATGACTACTCACGCCTTTATGGTGGGAGCAATTAAACAAGCAAGCATCAATGCGGAATTGCGGAGATCTTTTATTGAGGACGCTAACAATGCTCGCAAGGAGGTTTTACAAGAAGGTAAAGTGCATGATGCAGAAAAAGTCTTCAAACATTTAAAAGCACGCATTGCCGGTAAGAAGTCAACCTTGAAAGCAACGAATTGGTAAGAATTGTTTTCTCCCCAAGAGCCCTATTAGATCTCGAGAGACTTACTGACTTTTTAGTTGAAATTGACAAAAATGCTGCTCTAGCTACATTAGAGATTATTGAGGGCGCAATTCAGATATTGTCGGAACACCCTTTTATCGGTCGCACCTGTGATGCCCACATCAGAGAGTTAATTATCTCCCGTGGAAAGTCTGGCTATGTAGCGCTATATAGCTTTGATGAAGCTAAAAATGCTGTGCTCATTTGCACCATACGTCATCAAAAAGAATCGGGGATTACGCCTTAGTCCAAATTGGCAGGACACGCTTGCCAGCTGAAGTCAGATGTGGGTAACTGAGCCCAATACCCGCCACCGCGATCAATTCATCGTTGATATAGAGCAAGGGGGCCTGACGCTCCCAGGGTGGGATATCAGCCTCCTGGTAGAGGTTTTTAAGGGTTTTACGGGGCGTCTTAGGCTTAACCTGGATCTTCTCCGAGCCTAGGCGCTCTCTAAGGGTGATTTGATTATTCTCTTGGGCAGCTTTTACCCAATCTGCAGGCAGACCTAATTGCTTGGAATTCGCTGGAAGTAATTTGAGAACCCAGCGCCCTTCTTCTGGATTGGATACTTGCAGTGTCCCACGCCATAGATAGATTTTTCTCTCATCATGCAACCACTCTAATTTGCCATCTGCTTTGACTTTAGCAAGATCACGCCACCAAGCTTGTAGGCGCTCCTGAGATGGCATCGCCAACTGCTGCGTTTGCAACCAATAGCGCAAGACATTGTTTGCTGCCGGTAAATCATCTTTAGCAAGAGCTAGTAATGAGCTTACTTTCAATTGATCTTTATTGAGAATACTTTTGCCATCTTGTGTTGCTAGTCGGTTAAGTAGTGTTTGTGCTTCGCCAAGAAGCTCTGCACTGCGGGCCATATTAGCTAATGCTTCTGGTTGAATCTTTTCTAGTGCTGGAATGATTCTTTTGCGAACGGCATTACGGCGATATTTTGTATCTTGATTGCTGGGATCTTCAATCCATTGGAGCTTATGTTCTTTTGCGTACGCCTCAAGCTCTTTTCTACTTTGATTTAAGAGTGGGCGCCATAGGGTGAGACTTTGATTGCTTGAAACTCCCCTACTTGTTGGCATACCAGACAAGCCAGCTACTCCCGAGCCGCGCAGGAGTTGCAGGAGAACGGTTTCTGCTTGATCGTTTTGGTGATGAGCCAAGAGTAAATCTTCAATGCCATATTCTTCACAGAGATCGGCAAGCGCTTCGTAACGCCCTGCTCTTGCTCGAGCCTCGATATTGCCTTGCTCGTGTGGATTGTCTAGATGCAAGAGTCGAAAATCAAAATGGATCTTGTATTTTTTTGCCAGCTTCTCACAAAAGATTAACCACTCATCTGCTGGTTTTTGTAAGCCATGATGAATATGAAAAGCGTAAATCTGGTCTTTGTTTTGTCTTGTTGCTTTAGCTTGTGCTTTGCAAACCGTGTCGAGCAACACAACCGAATCGAGGCCGCCACTTAAGGCAACCGCAATTCGTTTTCCCGGCTTAGGACTTTGCTGTGATTTCCTTGAACTTGCCATAGCTCATCAAACGCTCATGACGACGTTCAAGTAATGCATCTACCTTCATGCCATCAAAAGTTTTTAAGGATTCAGAAAGTGCTTTGCGCATATTGCTCATCATATTATCGTAATCACGATGTGCGCCACCAATAGGCTCAGCAACGATCTTATCGATTAGACCCAAAGCCTTTAAGCGTTGCGCTGTGAGGCCCAGCTGCTCAGCTGCCTCAGGAGCCTTATCGGCGGTCTTCCAGAGGATAGATGCACAGCCCTCGGGAGAGATTACTGAGTAAGTGGAGTTCTGCAACATTAAGACAACATCGCCCATCGCAATTGCTAACGCACCACCGGAACCACCTTCACCAATAATGGTAGCGATGATTGGAACCTCAAGCTCTGCTTGCACAAACAAATTGCGACCAATCGCTTGAGACTGATTGCGCTCTTCCGCATCAATGCCAGGGAATGCCCCAGGAGTGTCTACAAAAGTAAATACCGGAATGCCAAACTTTTCTGCAAGGCGCATGAGGCGCATTGCTTTGCGGTAACCCTCTGGACGGCTCATGCCGAAGTTTCTGAGAGCACGCTCTTTAGTATCGCGGCCCTTCTGATGACCAATCACCATACAAGGCTGATTTTCAAAACGGGCTAATCCAGCAATGATTGACTGATCATCTGCAAAAGTGCGATCACCATGTAGCTCATGGAAGTCGGTAAATAAAGCGCCAACATAATCCAGGGTATAAGGACGCTGAGGATGACGCGCTACTTGAGAGACCTGCCAAGGGGTCAAATTGGCATAAACATCTTTTGTTAACTGCTGACTTTTTTCGGCAAGCGTTTTGATCTCATCGGAGATGTCTACCGATGACTCGTCTTGTACAAAACGCAGCTCTTCAATCTTTGACTCTAATTCGGCGATTTGCTGCTCAAAATCCAGGAAAGTCGTTTTCATAGTCTGATTTTAATGTTCAACTGGGACGGGGTCGAGACTTCTCCACATATACCAGGTAGCTACCGTACGCCACGGGGCCCAATTGGCAGCCACCTCCCTCGCCTCATGGCGGCTAACAGGCTCACCGCTGAAGTAATTGAGGGAAATAGCCTTAATTAGACCAACATCGTCTAAGGGGAGGATATTAGGGCGAACCATATTAAAAATGAGGAACATTTCAGCAGTCCAGCGGCCAATTCCCCGAATAGAGCTTAATTCTTTGATCACGCTCTCATCATCCATACCTTTCCACTGATTAGCATGCAGACGTCCAGAATCAAAGTGATCTGCTAAATCGCGGATGTACTCCACCTTGCGCCCAGACAATCCGGCGGCGCGCAATTCTTCTACGGAGAGCGCTAGGATATTTTTAGGGGTGACTTTCTTTTTACTGGCGGCAACCACTCTATTCCAAACGGATTGGGCTGCTGCCACTGAAATCTGCTGCCCCACAATTGATCTCGCCAAAGTATTAAATGAATCGCCGCGTGTCACTAGAAATCCGGATCCAATTTTAGGAATCAGTTTTTTCAGAATACGATCGTGCTTCATCAATTCTCTGCAAGCCTGCTCCCAATAGTCTGGAGCAATTTCTTGCAAGATTGATTCTGCTTTTTCCACTTTTATTTCTTTTACTACAGTCATTAAGCCCTACGCCATTCTGTTAAGCCGCCGGGTTTATCTTCCAGAACAATTCCTTGCTCTAGTAATGTCTTACGAATTAAGTCTGCCTGGGCAAAATCTTTTGCCTGTTTAGCGGCTACACGTGCAGCAATACGCTCTTCAATTTGTGCAGGACTTAAGCCATCCCGATCTTTAGAGCCTGATTGCAAAAATGCGGTTGGATCACGCTGCAAGAAGTTCAGGGAAGCGCCGAGAGCCTTCATTGTATTGGCGAGTAATTGCTTTTCATCACCTTGCGCGCGATTGACTTCGCTGGCTAGGTCAAACAAAACTGCAATCGCTTCAGGCGTATTGAAATCATCATTCATGGCATCCGCAAAACGCTTAGCCCATGGATTATGTGGATCTAGATTAATTGCTTGCGCTTTTGGGGCTTGAGCCAAGGCAGTGTATAGACGACCAAGCCCTGAGCGCGCTTCTTCTAGTTGGGCATCACTGTAATTAATCGGGCTGCGGTAATGCGCCTTCAGCATGAAGAAACGCAATACTTCTGGATCAAAGCTTTTGAGTACATCCCGTATTAAAAAGAAGTTGCCTAATGACTTGGACATCTTCTCTTCATTCACCCGAATGTGGCCGTTATGCATCCAGTACTTAACAAAGGGAACATCATCTTCTTTGCGATCTTTGCCATACAAAGCGCCTTCGCTTTGCGCAATTTCATTTTCGTGGTGCGGGAATTGCAGATCGGCACCGCCACCATGAATATCAAAATGCTCGCCCAGTAAGTCACAAGACATGGCTGAGCACTCAATATGCCAGCCTGGACGGCCTTCGCCCCAGGGCGATTTCCAGCGAGTATCAGCCGGCTCTTCTGCTTTAGCACTTTTCCATAAAACGAAATCCAGTGGGTCACGTTTGCCATCACCCACTGCCACCCTCTCACCAGCATTTAATTCATCAAGCGTCTTACCGGATAACTGACCATAGCGCGGCAATAAACGCACCGCAAAATTCACATCCCCATCATTGGCTTGATAAGCCAATTCTTTTTCAATAAGCTTGCCAATCATGCCCTGCATTTGGGCGATGTAATCGGTAGCGCGCGGCTCTTGATCGGGATGTATTAAACCCAACTCATCCGAGTCGGCATGCATCGCATCGATAAAGCGATTGGTTAATGCAGAAATGGGCTCACCATTCTCAATGGCACGGTTGATGATCTTGTCATCAATATCAGTGATATTGCGCACATAAAGCACTTCATAGCCGCTAGCCCTAAGCCAACGCACCACCATATCAAAGACGATCATGACCCTGGCATGGCCAATATGACAAAAGTCATAAACCGTCATGCCGCAGACGTACATCTTGACCTTGCCCGGCACTATGGGCTTAAAGACCTGTTTAGAACGGCTAAGGGTGTTATAGATTTGCAGCATAGGGCTATAAAGGTGGGGCAAGTAGCGCCAATTTGTTAGACTGAGCGCTGAGTATATCGAATGAGCCCGTTTCACACCCCTTCCTCTATGCCCCACAACGCCCCAGCGCCACACCTTGCCCTGAATAAGGTCTTAGTCCCAGCTTTTGCCGCTTTGGTATCACTGGTACTGATGACAGGCTGCAGCACGCCTGCCCAGCAACGTGCCGATGCTGAAATTCAGGCATTACATGCCCAGGAAATGAAGTCAGGCCAATTGGCTCCACAACCCTATTTGGGCGGTTACAGTCCAACTGACCCCCCTAGGTTATCTGCGGATATGGGCTATGACCCATTAAACCCAGAGTTATCAGAGACCGTTGGCGTCCCATTTTTATCCTTCTTGATTATTGAGCCGGACCCCATCACCAAAAATGCGGTGCCATCCGATGTAGAAAAACTGATCAAGGCACGCAAATACCAAGATGCGGTTACCCAAATCAATGCGGACCTCAAGAAGACGCCACGCAATGTGCAATTGCGTTTTGTAAAAGCGCGCTTACAAATTGAGATGCGCCAATTCGATCAAGCCAAAAAAACGTTGATTGAAATTACCCAGCAGTTCCCTGAATTGCCAGAGCCATATAACAATCTTGCAGCGATAGCTGCCAACCAAGGTCAATGGATTGAGGCGCGAGATTATTTAGAACTTGCATTAAAGCTACGCCCTAGCTATGCCATTGCCTCAGCCAATCTGGGTGAGATCTATATTCGCCTTGGCGCTCAAGCGTATGAAGATGCCGCGAAAAATACAACGCTGAATCAGCGTCAATACTCCAACCGCGCTAAAGCACTCTTAGATGTGCTCAAGCCCCCTGCAAAGCGCCCTGTTAATCGCGCCCTCAATTCTGCAGATTCTCTGCCTAGCAACACTTCATCCACTAACCCTCTAGAAAGTAGACCTAATAATGGCGAAAGTACTCTTAAAAACCAATAAGGGTGAGATTACCCTCACTCTTGATGCGGCTAAGGCACCGAAAAGTGTTGCTAACTTTTTGCAATACGTAAAAAGCGGTCATTACGATGGCACGATTTTCCACCGCGTCATTGATAACTTTATGGTTCAAGGCGGCGGCATGACTGCTGGCATGAAGCAAAAGCCAACAGGTGCAGAAATTGAAAACGAAGCCAATAATGGCCTCAAGAATGATCGCTACACGGTAGCCATGGCGCGTACCAGCGACCCACATTCTGCAACTGCTCAATTCTTTATCAATGTGAATGACAACGATTTCTTAAACCACACCGCTCCGAATGCCCAAGGCTGGGGTTATGCGGTATTCGGCAAAGTTACTGGCGGCATGGATGTCGTTGACACCATTCGCAAAGTCAAGACTGGTAGCTCCGGCTTTCACCAAGATGTGCCTGCTGAAGATGTTGTGATTGAGAAGGCTACTGTTCTCGAGGAATGATTCCGCAACACGCGAGCGCGCTGCTCATATCAGACTTACACCTCACGCCGTCAATGCCCTTGACGGCGCAACGCTTTTTTGACTTCTGTGAAAAAGATGCTCCTAAAGTTGAGGCTGTATTTATTCTAGGTGACTTATTTGAGTATTGGGTTGGTGACGATGCATCCGCATCTTCACCTTTTCAACAAGAAGTTCAGCGCGCCATCGCTAACCTTTCTACCAAAGTAAAAACGTATTACATCCATGGCAATCGAGATTTTTTAATTGGTAAAATTTTTATTAAAAAGACTGGCATGACACTCTTGCCAGATCCTAGCGTAGTTGAATTAGCTTCACACAAATGGGTCTTAGCCCATGGTGATGCTTTATGTACCGCAGACTTAGGCTATCAGGTATTTCGTAGTTGGGTTAGAAAACCTTGGGTGCAAAAACTCTTTTTAACCTTACCCCTCAATTGGCGCAAAGGTGTTGCCCAGCATCTACGTAGCAATAGCCATAGCCAATATCAAACACAGCATCGCTCTGCTGCAAGTCAACTCAAAATGGATGTCACGCGAGAAGCTTGTGCAGCTGTGATGAAAGATCAATCTGGAGACAGATTAATTCATGGGCATACTCACTTGCCGGCCCATCATAAAGAATCTATGGATACCCAGGCTTGGCAGCGCTGGGTTTTATCTGACTGGGATCTCGATCACCCTGAGAGCCTTCATCCTCGGGCAAGCGCCCTACTGATCGATAGTGCTGGAGCGCGCTATCTCGACCTTATTAAGCACTAAGCACTACTGACTTCTCGGGTCGAGAATTTGAATTAAGAAACTGAGTATTTAGAGAGTGACTGCACCATCTGTGCAAAGATACGTGGATTGGCAGCCATGACTTCACCGCTTTTCAGAAAGCCCTCTTCTCCACGATAGTTACCAATCAGTCCGCCCGCTTCAGTGATCAGCAAAGCACCAGCAGCCATGTCCCATGGCTTGAGATCGCTCTCAAAAAATCCATCGTAACGACCAGCTGCTACATAAGCCAAATCCAATGATGCAGCGCCTGGGCGACGTAAGCCCGCGCATTGACGTGACATTTCAGCAAAGATCTTTAAATACTTTTCTAAGTCCTGGTCTTCACGATACGGAAAGCCAGTACCGAGCAAAGAATTTGCCAAGCGATCTTGCGTGGCTACACGCAAACGCCGACGATCCAAATATGCGCCCGCACCACGGGTAGCGGTGAATAATTCATCACGTGTTGGGTCGTAAACGACGGCTTGTTGAATCACACCATTCACTGCCAGAGCAATCGAAACCGCATACTGCGGAAAGCCGTGAATGAAATTGGTTGTGCCATCTAGCGGATCAATGATCCAAACGTTTTCTGCATCCGCATTGTGTTCGCCTGTTTCTTCAGCTAAAAATCCATGGGTTGGATAGGCCTCGCTCAGCGTTTCAATGATGGCCGCTTCTGCGGCTTTGTCCACCTCAGTGACGAAATCGTTGTGTTGCTTACGGTCAACTTGCAAGCGCTCCAAGTTCAAAGAAGCACGATTAATGACTGTTCCAGCGCGACGGGCGGCCTTGACGGCCACATTTAACATGGGATGCATAGTATTGATGGACAAATTAAATAAGAACAAGCTCCTTGTAATGCCTGCAAAAAGAAAATTGCATGACAATACGAAGCTAACAGTCTGATTCTAAACGATTAGCATCCATTACCCCCTATAAACACCCCCAATGGCATTGATGAATATCGACAAATCTGAACTACTACGCTGGGTTTTAGTCGAAACCAGTCACCCAGGAAACGTGGGTTCTGCTGCTCGCGCCCTTAAAACTATGGGCTTTAGCGACCTGCGCCTTATTAATCCCAAGATCAAAGACGTATCAGTCAATGCGGATGCCATTGCTTTAGCCAGCGGTGCGGTAGATATCCTTGAGCGCTCCTCAGAAAGCAGTTCATTAGCCTCCGCCGTAGAGGGTTGCTCACTAGTTTTAGGCTTAACCAGCCGTGATCGAGAGTTTGGCCCACCAGCCTTAGACTGGGAGACCGCTCGGACCTTAATAGCCGATACGACATCAAGTGGAGGACGGGTTGCCTTGCTCTTTGGTCCAGAAAGAACTGGCTTGGATAACGATCATTTGGCCTTATGCACCCATAGAGTCTGGTTAGATGCCAATCCAGACTACCCGTCTCTTAACTTGGCCCAGGCAATCATGGTCTGCGCCTACACCCTTAGGGAAACACTCTCTCGGCATTTGGGGGGACGAAATGCCTTATCTAGCCGGGAAGAAATGGCTGATTTTGCCGATCCTGCGGCCGTTGCAGCGATGCTGGAACATTGGCGCGAAGGTCTGGAGGCCATTGGGTATTTAGATCCAGCCAACCCCAAGAAACTGATGCCCCGTATCCAAGCGCTGTTTGCTCGTAGCCGCCTTCATAAAGAAGAGATTGATCTGCTGCGCGGTATTGCAAAACAGATGCTCCTGAGAAAATAAGCGCATCCCGTTAAAATCAAGCTATGTCAAATCCCCTATTCGACCAAGTCGACTCCATTATTGCCAGAGACCCAGCAGCCCGGAATCGTCTCGAGGTCATCACTTGCTATCAAGGCTTGCATGCAGTTTGGCTGCATCGCATCTCCCATTTTCTATGGAATCTTGGTCTGAAATGGCTTGCCCGTGTGTTGTCCATGTTTGCGCGTTTTTTCACTGGGATAGAAATTCATCCTGGTGCAAAGATTGGTCGCCGAGTATTTTTGGATCATGGACTCGGTATTGTGATTGGTGAGACCACTGAAATTGGTGATGACTGCACGATTTATCAAGGCGTTACCTTGGGCGGCACTTCGCTTTATAAAGGCGTTAAGCGCCACCCCACCCTTGGTAAAGGTGTTGTGGTCAGTGCGGGCGCAAAAGTTCTCGGCGGATTTACTGTGGGTGATGGCGCACGCGTTGGATCCAATGCCGTGGTTCTAAAAGAAATTCCTGCAGGTGCGACTGCGGTTGGTATTCCTGCGCGCATCCTGCATCCAGATTTACCGCAAAGTCCTGATAGCAAAACAAAGGAATATTTTTCTGCTTATGGAGTGACGCCGAATGTAGATGATCCTGTATCAATGGCGCTCAAAGGTTTAATCGATGCCACGATCGAACAGGAAGCCAAGATTGCAGCGCTAGAGCAGGCTTTAGCCAAGTTGAGTAACACGCCTACTGGCCCTGATGCTGAAGGCTCTAGCGATACCAAACGCGACCTTGATGCTATTAAACAGTGGCTAAGGGAGTAGTGATTTGCGGTTACCCATTGGGGGTCATGCAGAAGAAATGATGCAAAGAAAAAGGAATAGCATGCTATTCCTTTCTTTATTCAAACTTGGTTTTAATTAATGTAGCGTACGTGGGCCCGTGCTATCACCACCTAATGCGCCGCCTGGAAATTCTTCATCTTCATCATCGCCCTCATCATTAGGCATCCCAAATGAAAAACTTTCGCCGCCCTCTGGATGACGATTTTCAATTTCATCATCAGTAGCTGCGCGAACATCTTCCACTTGAACCCAAAAACGTAATGCCATGCCTGCTAACGGATGATTGCCATCTAATACCACTTGACTGTCTGCAACATCCGTAACGGTATAGATTAAAGGTTCACCATCTTCAGAATCATCTACAGTCGCGTCCTCATCTGCATCAGGAACGCCTTCAAACTGCATCCCCACTTCTAACGGCTCAGGGAAACGGGTACGTGGCTCGATCTTTAACAACTCAGGATCATATTCACCAAAGGCTTCACTAGGCTCTAGCTGAATCGTTGCCTCATAACCAATATCTTGGCCATCAAGCAGAGTCTCGATTTTAGGAAAAGTGCCTTCATAACCACCGTGCAGGTATACCATCGGAGCATCGGGTTCCTCGATGACATTATTTTGCGCATCGGTTAACTTATAGCGAAGGGATACGATGGTATTTTTTTCAATCTTCATGCGGAATTTGTCGAACATTCGTTTTTAATCAGTTTCTAAACAGCTTTTTACTTTATGACCTCATTTTACTTGAGCAAACCCTATGAGCCACCTCAGGCTCCCTCAAAGCTCCCTTTAGGCGAGCCCTGGGCCTTATTTGGGGGTATTAGCCCAGACCAGTTCATGGCGCGGTATTGGCATAAAAAGCCCCTTCTCATACGCAGGGCGATTCCGGCATTTGCCCTTTCGGCCAACAAAGGTGGGTCATTGGATAGCCCAATTCCCACCAAAGAGTTACTCAAATTTGCCCTGCAAGATGAGGTAGAGGCGCGCTTGGTTAAATCCAATCCATGGAGCTTTGATAGCGGACCGTTTTCTAAAAGGGCAATTCCATCGATCAACAAGCCCGACTGGACTTTATTGCTTCAAGGAATGGAGGCACATCATCCAGCAGCTGCAAACATTCTGTCCTGGTTCCGCTTTATTCCTGATGCGCGCTTAGATGACTTAATGATTAGCATTGCTGGTATTGGAGGCGGTGTTGGCCCCCACTTTGATTCTTACGACGTCTTCCTGATTCAAATGTCTGGTAGAAGGCAGTGGAAAATTTCAGAACAAAAAGATCTGAGCCTCAACCCTAATCTACCGCTAAAAATTCTGCGTAACTTTAAGCCTGAGCGGGAGTGGACGCTAGAGCCTGGCGATATGTTGTATCTACCGCCACATGTTGCTCATGATGGTATTGCGCTAGATGCGGGTTGCCAAACATGGTCTGTTGGATTTCGCTCCCCCAGCTTTAAAGAATTACTGCAAGAAGGTTTGTGGCGCCTAGCAGAATCTTTGGAGAATATTCCCGCCCTAGAGAGCAAGTTTGCAGATCCTAAACAAGGTGCAACCCATAGTGCAGATCAATTGCCGGAAGAGCTCATCAAACAGCTAGACTCAAAACTCAAAGAGCTGAAACTAGACAAAATTGATGGATTTCTGCCCGGTATTACCGCCTACCTTTCGGAACCTAAACAACAGGCTCTGTTTGATGCCCCCGATAAGCCCCTGAAGCCCCAAGAATTTCTTAGAAAGCTTCGATCCAGCAAACTTCTACCTCACCCGCAAACCCGTATTCTGAGCCTTGGGGAACAGGTATATTGCAATGGAGAATCCATGACCCAGGGACAAGCTCCAGATATTCTTGCGGCCTGGCAAACCCTCTCTGCCCATAAAGAGCTGAGGGCAGGCAGGCTAAAACAGCTTGATCAATCTAGCCTTTATGAGGCTTATTTAGCCGGCTGGTTGGTTTTTGAGCACTGAAGGCGGAGATGGATATAATTATTGCTGGAAACTACTTAGGGGCAATCCCTCGGTATATCCAGAGAACAATTACCGGTAATTGTTATTAATTTTTTTTAAAGGAATTTACAAATGAAGAAGTCACTCGTTATCGCTGCAATGTTTGCAATCGCCTTGGCCGCTTGCGGTAAAAAAGAAGAAGCAAAACCTGCTGAAGCTCCTGCTGCTGCTCCAGCTGCTCCTGCTGCTGAAGCTCCTGCTGCTGCTCCAGCTGCTCCTGCTGCTGATGCTAAGAAGTAATCTTCTTCATGAAGAAAAAAAGCCGCTGAAAAGCGGCTTTTTTATTTCCTTTAAAAATCTACTACTTTGTTAGTTGCTCCGTTAACAAAGTCAGCAACTGATAACCAGCGGGCGTATTTTCTGGTTTGCCATCCGCGCCCTGTACATAGACATTCGCAGAATTCTCACCAGTACTCTTCACTAGCACCTGATATTTTTTGGCCTTCATACCAGACTCATCTTTACTGCTAAAGAGGTTGGAGAAGAAGCCCTTGGTATCGCCCAAGTCTTTAGGATTCACGTAACGAACATAGTAAACACCACTTGAGCGATTCCGATCCTCAACCGTGAAGTTAGAGCGATCCAGAGCCAATCCAACATCACGCCAAGAGCGATCAAAGCCAGCACTGAGCTCGATATAGGCTTGGTTAGTGCCCTCCTGAACAAACTTCGCTTTAGGCGTTTTAGGGCCAAGAGGCACTGCAACCATTGCTTTAGCCTGCTCTTGCGTCATGCCTAAGCGCTCCATCAAACGAGCCAAAAATACAGCTTCCAATTCTGGGTCGTTAGGGCGAGGAGTCCAAATAGTAGATAAACAAGCGCCTGTAGTGTCGGTTGTACATTTCTCAATCGCGCCGCGCTGAGTAATATAAATTTCTGTCTCGCCTGGCTTAGAAACTTCTAAACGGGTTTTATATTTATCACGCTCGCCAGTGTCATAAATCGTATCCAATGCACCGCCAATCGTCGAACGAATCCAATCTTGTGCAATCTTTGCGCGATTTTCTGCCCAGTCGGTTTCCATAATGCCGGTTGATGGCGAATCTATTACCAACAAGAAGCCATTCTCTTGCCAAAAATCTTTTACTTGTGGGTAGAGCTCCGGGGCTGGTTTTTCAACTACCAACCAACGACGTTCACCATCACGCGCAATTCGCATGCCAGGAATACCCGTCATGACGTTGCTACGCATCTGCGTCGATTTCTTAACGGCAGAATTGTATTCAGACATCGTCGCTGTACCGTCCTGAACGATGTAGCGGCGATCCGCCTGCGCCGTGATTAAGTCTGGCGGGTATGACAAATTAGGACCGCGCACTGCACCTGCACTCTTGTAGTCAACGGTATCGCTACTCGTAACTGACTTACAAGCAGTCAATGCAGTAGAAGCAATAACAATTAAAGAGAGAATCGATAAATATCGACGGGATAGTTTGAGCAAATTCATCATAATAGGTTCGCCTGTTTTAACGCTGCCTTCAAAGGCTCGCGCAAGGAATTGCTTAAAGGTGTTAATGGCAAACGAATGCCAGCAGTAATCTTGCCCATCTCATGCAATGCCCACTTCACGGGGATTGGGTTAGCCTCTGTGAACATAGCTTTATGGACTGCAATCAGTTGATATTGAATTTCACGGGTTCTTTTCACATCATCTGACATGGCGGCTACGCAGAGCTCATGCATCAAACGCGGAGCAATATTAGCCGTGACAGAAATATTGCCCTTGCCACCCATCAACATCAACATGGCCGCAGTCAGATCGTCGCCCGAAAATACAGAGAAGTCTTGATGGCCAGCACGCTTGAGATCATTAATCAATAAGGTGCCACGCTCTAGGCTACCTGTTGCTTCTTTAATACCAATAATGCCTGGCACACCCGCTAAACGGACCACCGTGTCGCCAGCCAAATCAGCAACCGTTCTGCCGGGGACGTTATACAAAATCACTGGCAAATCCACCGACTCTGCAATCTTTTTAAAGTGAGCAAACATGCCATCTTGCGTTGGCTTGTTGTAATACGGTACCACCTGCAAGCTGGCATCTGCGCCAACCTGCTTAGCAAATTTAGTTAATTCAATCGCTTCAATCGTAGAGTTACCGCCGGTACCAGCAATCACTGGAATGCGTCCAGCAATCTGCTCCACTGTCACACGAATGAGCTCACAGTGCTCTTCAACAGAAACTGTTGGAGACTCACCGCTAGTGCCAACAATCACAATGCCGTCAGTGCCTTCAGACACATGCCAATCCAACAAGGAACGCAAGCTAGCGTAATCCAAGCTGCCATCTTCGTACATGGGAGTCACGATGGCCGGCATACTGCCAGCGATGGGCTTTTTGCTACCTTTGGAATGAGCTGTATTTGTCACCGAATATGCACCGATTTTTAGCTATCTTAACCCTGAAATTGTAACGGAATGCGCTGTTTTAGCTCACCTTTTACTGCGCATAGGCGCTGAACCATAGCTGGTTTGGGTTGATCTAAGTAAATATCCTCATAAGCCACTACCTTAAGACCATGACGAGAGGCAAAAGCGAGCAATTCCCCTGGATTTAGCAGGAAATTGGGGTTGGATGGCTTACCAAATTCCCCATTTCCCAGGGCGAAGGTTTCGTAGATCAAAACACCACCCTTTTGCAGCATTTTGGGTAATTGGTCTAAGTGCGGTCGATAGAGGTAGTTTGTCACTACGATCGCACTGAACTCTGAACCTATCAGAGGCCAATCAGCCTGCTCAAGATTGAGATGCTTTGGAGTGATTAAAGGGTTACCAACAGAACCTACTGCTGCGACATCTTGATCAACCGCCAAGACATCATGACCCATGCTTGCCAATAACTCAGAGTGTCGCCCTGATCCGCAAGCTAAATCCAGTACCACCCCTCCCTTTGGAATGAGGGATACAAATCTCCCTACCCAAGGAGAGGCATTCAAAATGGCATCGTGCGGGCTAGGCAAGATCAAGACTCAATCGTACGCAAGGCCCATTGCTTCGCGAACCTCACGCATGGTTTCCTGGGCAACCTTGCGTGCTTTGTCGCAACCATCGGCAATGATGGAACGCAGCAAACTAGGATCATCCAAATACTTCTGCGCACGTTCAAACATCGGTTGCTGCTCAGCCAAAATTGAATCAATTACCGGTTGCTTGCACTCGAGGCATCCAATACCAGCGGATTTACAACCCTTATCAACCCATTGTTTTGTTTCCTCATTGGAGTAAACAGTATGCAGTTGCCATACCGGGCAACGTGCTGGATCTCCGGCGTCGGTTCTTCGGACGCGGGCTGGATCGGTTGGCATCGTACGAATCTTCTTAATAACATCTTCGGGATTTTCACGAATGCTGATGGTATTGCCGTAAGACTTAGACATCTTCTGACCATCGATACCAGGCATACGTGATGCCGTTGTGAGAAGTGCTTGTGGCTCAGGCAGAATAATTTTGCGGGCACCTTCTAAAAAGCCAAAGAGTCTTTCGCGATCAGCCATCGATAAACTCTGCGCTTCTTGCAGCAATGCTTTAGCTTGCTCCAACGCCTCATCATCACCACGCTCTTGAAATGCCACTCGTAATTCCGCATACATCTTGGCGCGTTTGCTGCCTAATTTTTTAACTGCCTCTAAGGCTTTTTCTTCAAAGCCGGGCTCGCGTCCGTATAAATAATTAAAGCGGCGCGCTACTTCACGAGTCATCTCTACGTGTGGCACCTGATCTTCACCAACCGGAACCAACTGTGCGCGATACATCAATATATCGGCCGCCTGTAGCAATGGATAACCCAAGAAACCATAAGTTTGGAGATCCTTTTCCTTGAGTTTCTCAATTTGATCTTTATAGGTGGGTACCCGCTCAAGCCAGCCCAGCGGGGTTCCCATGGAGAGTAATAGAAAAAGTTCGGCGTGCTCAGGTACTTTACTTTGAATGAACAAGGTCGCCTGATTTGGATCAACGCCCGTTGCCAACCAATCAATCACCATCTCCCATACTGACTGCTCAATGACATCCGGAGTCTCGTAGTGCGTAGTTAATGCATGCCAATCTGCCACAAAAAAGAAGCATGGATACTCGGACTGCAAGCGCACCCAGTTCTTTAATACACCATGGTAGTGACCCAAGTGCAAGCTACCGGTTGGTCGCATGCCAGAGAGAACGCGTTCAGCAAACATCTGTATTCTTTTTCTAAGTGGTTAAGTAATGATGGAGTTAATGAATTAATCGTTTAATGAAATGCAGACCATACTGGCGTGAGGTGATCCGGTAAGTGCGGCAAATTGCCTAAATCTATATGACTCTCGCTTGGGTCATGAAAATCGGAGCCACGCGAGGCTAAAAAGCCATATTGCTGCGCAATCTTTGCAAAGGTTTTGTATTGGTCAGGGCTATGGCTACCCGTAATCACCTCAATTGCTAGGCCACCAATATCCTTGAAGTGTTTATAGAGCTCGTCCATTTGCATGGCATTGAGTCTACTGTAGCGGCCAGGATGGGCAATCACCGCTACACCACCTGCTGATTTAATCCAGCTAACAGCGTCATCTAGGGTAGCCCACTGATGAGGTACATATCCTGGTTTACCTTCAATTAAATAATTTTTAAATACGTGCTCGGTATTGCGACATACGCCCTGCTCTACTAAGAAACGCGCAAAGTGTGTTCTTGAAATCAAATCATGATTGCCTGCAAAATGAAGTGCGCCCTCATAAGCGCCAGGTATACCTGCTTTGAGTAACTGTTCTGCCATCAGTTTGGCGCGATTACCTCGGCCATCACGAGTGCAACGAAGTCCTTCGATGATGCCAGCATGCTCAGCATCAATTCCAAGGCCAACAATATGAATCGTCTCACCCATCCAAGTGACGGAAATTTCTACACCAGCAAGGTAGTCGATCTTTAGTGCACTAGCAGCCTCTCGCGCACGTTTCTGACCGCCCAATTCATCATGATCGGTTAGTGCCCACAAATGCACTCCATTGGCTTTTGCACGCTCTGCTAACTGTTCAGGCATCAATGTGCCATCAGAAATCACTGAATGGCAATGCAAGTCGGCGTTTATTGGTGAAAAGCTGCTCATAAGCCTATTTTAGGTCAAGCTGGTATCAATTACCCGGCGCGGTGCATCTAGGTAGTCACGAGACTGCATTTCAATCAAACGGGACACGGTTCGAGAGAATTCAGCCGTAATTTGGCCCTCAGTGTATAAATCTGGGGCCGGGACCTCAGCAGACATGATTAACTTAATCTTGTGGTCATACAAGACGTCGATTAGCCAAATAAAGCGGCGGGCTTCATTTGTCATTCTTGGGGGCATATAGGGCACCCCAGACAAAATCACAGTATGAAACTGGTTAGCAATCTCTAGATAATCGTTTTGTGAGCGTGGGCCACAGCACAAAGTTTTAAAGTCGAACCAAACTACACCGTCCGCCATGTGAAGCGGTCGTAACTCACGGTTCTCAATATTGAGAACTGGATTACGCGCTTCTTTTTGATTGCCAATTAAGGTTTGAAACATTTGACCGAGCGTTGCTTGCGTCTCCGCATTGGCCGGAGTGAGATAGGCCTCGACTTGCGCCATTTGAACCCGGCGGTAATCATTGCCTGCATCTACATTCAAGACATCAAGCTTTTCTTCCAACAACTTAATTGCAGGAATCAATCGATCTCGATGTAAACCATTCGGATAAAGCTGATCTGGACGATAGTTTGATGTCATCACAAACTGCACGCGATCGACAAAGAGTGCGCTTAGTAAGCGATAGAGAATCATCGCATCAGCGATGTCGTTGATGTGAAACTCATCAAAGCAAATAAGACGATAGCGATTTGAAATACGCTTAGCCAGCTCGTCCAGCGGATCTGATAAACCCGATAACTCATGGAGTTCGCGATGGACTTCACGCATGAACTCATGAAAATGAATGCGGATTTTCTTTTCTAATGGTGAGGCCGCATAAAAGCAATCCATTAAGAAAGATTTGCCACGACCTACCCCGCCCCATAAGTAAATGCCACGAGGGAGCGTTGGTTTAAATATCTTTTTCTTTAAGGTATTGCTACGGATTTCTTTATAAGCAATCCATTGATCTTCGCATTCCTGAAGACGCTCTACAGCGCGAAGCTGCGCGGGATCACTCTGATACCCGCGCGTCTTTAACTCTTGTTGGTAAAACTCAATGGTTTTCAATTACATATTTAATGCACGTGAATCTGTCGCCAACGCTGCTTCGCGCATCACTTCAGACAAACTTGGATGTGCATGACAGATACGAGCAATATCTTCTGCTGCTGCTTTGAATTCCATTGCAACCGCTGCTTCAGCAATCAAGTCTGAAGCATTGGCGCCAATAATATGTACGCCAAGAATTTCATCAGTCTTGGCATCAGCTAAGACCTTAATGAAACCATCAGCGCGACCCATGCCTAATGCACGGCCATTAGCAGCAAAAGGGAACTGACCTACTTTATAAGCAATGCCTGCGTCTTTGAGTGCTTGTTCAGTTTTACCAACCCAAGCAATTTCAGGATCGGTATAGATCACCCAAGGAATGCAGTTGTAATCGATATGGGGTTTTTGGCCAGCAATCACTTCAGCAACCAAGACACCTTCATCTTCTGCTTTGTGTGCCAACATAGGGCCGCGTACTACATCACCAACCGCGTAAACGCCAGGCGCTGCAGTAGCACAAGTGTGATCATCAATTGGAATGAAGCCACGCTCATCCACTTTAAGGCCAATCTTATCTAAACCCAATTTGTCCGTGTTAGGTACACGACCAACTGAAACAATTAAGCGCTCACATTCCAACTTAGCAGCCTTACCAGCGCTATCGGTGTAATTAACCACTACACCCTTCTTGTCGGCTTTAACATCACCAATCTTCACGCCAGTATGAATATCTAAGCCTTGCTTAGCAAAAAGCTTTTGAGCTTCTTTAGCAATACCGATATCACAAGCGCCTAAGAATGAAGGCATAGCTTCGAGCACAGTCACTTCAGCACCGAGACGGCGCCATACGGAGCCCAACTCTAAGCCGATCACACCTGCACCAATAACGCCTAATTTCTTAGGGGCGGAGTCAAACTTGAGCGCACCTTCGTTATCGCAAATCAAGACGTTATCTACAGCGATACTAGGGAGGTGACGCGCTTTAGAGCCGGTAGCAATGATTACATTCTTTGCAGTAACCGTTTCTTTGTCTTTGCCGTCAATCTTTACTTGATAACCATCGGCATTCTTACCTTCGAATGAAGCATGGCCTTTTAACAAAGTGATTTTGTTTTTCCGGAACAGGTACTGAATGCCACCAGTCATTTTCGTAACGATGTCATCCTTACGAGCGATCATCTTTTTAGAGTCGATGCTTACAGCACCCACTTTAATGCCATGATCTGCAGCATGATGGCTGATCTTTTCGAATTCTTCGGAAGATGCCAATAATGCCTTAGACGGAATACAACCCACGTTTAAGCAGGTACCGCCCAAACGTGTCTCACCTTTTGGATCATCATAGGAACTCGATTCAGCACAGGCAACCTTAAAACCCAGTTGCGCTGCACGAATTGCGGCGATGTAGCCACCAGGGCCAGCACCAATTACTACTACGTCAAAAGCTTGGCTCATGATCTTCCCTTCTTACAAATCAAGGAGAAGACGTGAAGGATCTTCTAAAGCATCCTTCATGGCAACTAAACCAAGCACAGCCTCACGACCGTCAATAATGCGGTGGTCGTATGACAAAGCAAGATAGTTGATTGGACGAACAACTACTTGGCCGTTTTCAACAACAGCACGATCTTTAGTTGCATGAATACCCAAAATAGCGGATTGCGGTGGGTTGATAATCGGAGTAGACAACATCGATCCGAATACGCCGCCGTTAGAAATGGAGAAAGTACCGCCAGTCAACTCTTCAATCGACAATTTTCCATCGCGAGCCTTGGCACCGAATTCAGCAATTTTCTTCTCAATGTCAGCCAAATTCATTTGGTCAACGTCACGCAAAATCGGAACCACCAAGCCACGTGGTGAGCTTACTGCAATACCGATATCAAAGTAACCGTGGTAAACGATGTCATTGCCATCAACCGAAGCATTCAAGAGTGGGAATTTCTTCAAAGCATGTGTAGCTGCTTTAACGAAGAAAGACATGAAGCCCAACTTCACGCCATGGACTTTTTCAAATTGATCTTTGTACTTATTACGCATAGCGATTACTGGAGCCATGTTGACTTCATTGAATGTAGTCAAGATGGCGTTGTTAGCTTGGGACTCAAGTAAACGCTCAGCAATACGAGCACGCAAACGGCTCATTGGTACACGCTCTTCTGGGCGATCACCCATTGGAACTGGCGCGCTTGGCAATGCAGCAGATTTAGTGCCGACTGCAGAAGCATTCAATGCATCACCCTTGGTAATACGGCCATCACGTCCTGAACCAGCAACTTGACCAGCGTCGACACCCTTCTCTGCAAGAATTTTCGCGGCTGAAGGAGCTGCTGCTGCGCCAGCTTTAGCGGCAGGAGCGGCGGCTGCTTTTGCTGGGGCTGCTGCAGGAGCAGCAGCTGGTGCGGGCGCGGCAGCGGCAACAGCAGTGCTATCAATCTTTGCAATCAATTGCTCAGCAATAACGGTACCACCGTCAGCAACAACGATTTCTGTCAAAACACCAGCGGAAGGCGCTGGAACTTCGAGAACAACTTTGTCTGTTTCGATTTCGATCAAGATCTCGTCTTGACCAACAGCGTCACCAACCTTCTTTTTCCATTGCAACAAAGTTGCTTCAGCAACTGACTCTGAGAGTTGTGGAACTTTAACTTCGAAAATAGCCATGATTAATCCTGTTTATATGTATGTGTGTATATTGAATTATGAAGACGATTATTTCGTGATCACGTAACCTTTGAGTTTGGCAAATGCCACATTCAGTAGAGACTTCTGCTGTTCTTGGTGGAGATGGGCATAACCACAAGCTGGTGATGCTGATGCAGGACGGCCTGCATATCCCAACTTCATACCATCAGACATATTTTCCAAGATGTTGTGCTGGACAAAGAACCAAGCGCCTTGATTTTGTGGCTCGTCCTGACACCATACAACCTCTTCTAGCTTTGGATACTTCTTCAACTCAGCAGTCAATGCTTTGTGCGGGAATGGATATAACTGCTCTAAGCGAATGATCGCTACATCAGCAATCTTCTTCTCAGCGCGCTGCTTAACCAAGTCGTAATAGACCTTGCCAGAACACATGACTAATCGAGTAACCTGCTTCGCATCAATAGAATCATCACGTTCACCAATGATGGTCTGGAAGCCGCCTTTAGTAAATTCAGATAAAGGGGATGCGGCTTCTTTGTTACGCAACAATGATTTAGGAGTCATCAAGATCAGCGGCTTGCGGAACTGACGAATCATTTGACGACGCAACACGTGGAAGATCTGCGCCGCAGTAGTCGGCTGAATCACTTGCATATTAGTATCTGCACATAACTGCATAAAACGTTCAAGACGTGCAGAAGAATGCTCTGGACCTTGACCTTCGTAACCATGCGGCAACATCATGACCAAACCGTTCGCACGACCCCACTTCACCTCACCAGAGGCGATGAACTGGTCAATCACCACTTGAGCGCCGTTAGCGAAGTCGCCGAACTGGGCCTCCCAAATCGTTAAGGTGTTTGGTTCTGCAGCGGCATAGCCGTATTCAAAACCCAGCACAGCCTCTTCAGAAAGAATCGAGTCAATTACCACAAACGGTGCTTGATCTTTAGTGACATGCTGAAGAGCGACATAAGTACCGGTATCCCATTTCTCACGGTTTTGCTCATGCAACACCGCATGACGGTGGGTAAAGGTTCCACGTCCGCTATCTTCGCCAGATAAACGCACTGGGTAGCCGCTAGCAACTAGGGATGCGAAAGCCATATGCTCGCCCATACCCCAATCCACATTCACCTCACCACGACCCATGGCAGCACGGTCGTTATAGACCTTAGCAACCAATGGATGAGCCTTGAAACCTTCGGGAATAGTAGAAATCTTCTCAGCCAAGCGCTTCCACTCTGTTAATGGAATCGCTGTATCGGCTTCATCGGTCCACTTCTTATTCAAGAACGGAGACCAATCAACTGCAAACTTGCCTTTGAAGTTGCTTAACACTGGATCGGAGGTTTGCTTACCTTCGTCCATTGCGGCGCGGTACTCTTTGACCATGAGGTCACCAGTACCGGCAGGCAATGCGCCTTGAGTTTCTAATTTATCAGCATACAGCTTGCGTGTGCCAGGATGTGCGGCAATGATTTTGTACATCAAGGGCTGTGTCATTGCAGGCGTATCTTGCTCGTTGTGACCTAATTTACGGAAGCAGATGATGTCAACCGCAACGTCCTTATGGAACTTCATGCGGAACTCAACAGCTAACTTAGTCGCCAACACTACAGCTTCAGGATCGTCGCCATTCACGTGCAATACCGGAGCATCCACAATCTTCATGATGTCCGTGCAATACAAGCTTGAACGCAAGTCACGTGGATCTGAGGTCGTGAAACCAATTTGGTTATTAATCACAATGTGCATTGTGCCGCCAGTGGAATAACCGCGAACTTCTGACATTGCTAATGTTTCTTGCATCACGCCCTGACCTGCAATCGCAGCATCACCGTGAACCAACACTGGCATCACTTGCATACCCAACATATCGCCGCGACGCTCCATACGAGCACGTGCAGAACCCTCAACTACTGGGTTAACGATCTCTAAATGGGATGGGTTAAATGCCAATGACAAGTGAACCGGACCGCCAGGAGTAGAAATATCGCTTGAGAAACCTTGGTGATATTTAACGTCACCCGCAGGCAATGTTTCCGGTCCCTTGTGCTCAAACTCAGCAAACAAGTCCTTAGGCATTTTGCCCAAGGTGTTGACCAATACATTGAGACGACCACGGTGAGCCATACCAATCACGATTTCCTGAATACCTTTATTACCTGAGTCACGGACCAACTCATCCATACAGGCAATAAAGCTTTCGCCACCCTCAAGGGAGAAGCGCTTTTGACCAACATATTTAGCTTGGAGGTAACGCTCTAAGCCTTCAGCAGCAGTTACGCGATCCAAGATTTGACGCTTCTCATCCACATTAAATTGTGGGGTTGAGCGAATAGACTCTAATTTTTCTTGCCACCACTTCTTAATCTTCTGGTCGGCAATAAACATAAACTCGACACCGATCGTGCCGCAATATGTCTCGCGCAATGCTTGGAGCAAATCGCGCAAGGACATTTCGTTTCTACCGAAGAATGTATTACTTGTATTGAAGACGATATCCATATCGCCATCAGTAAAGCCATAGAAAGCGGGATCTAACTCAGGAATATCCTGGCGCTCTGTCCGCTTTAATGGATCTAAGTTTGCCCAGCGATTGCCGACGTTACGATACGCGGCAATTAACTGCTGAACAGCAACGCGTTTGCGGCCCATCTCTGAGTCAGCCGAATCAGAAATCGTTCTGATTGGACCTTGCTTAGCGCGCTCAGCAAATGAAGCAACAATAGGTGCATGGGCAATGTCAGTTCGAGATGAACCGTCAACCGCAGGAACCTGTTTCACGTTATCAAAATAATCTCGCCAATGATCAGCTACCGAAGCTGGATCGTGCAAGTAGGATTCGTAGAGTTCCTCTACGTAGGGTGCGTTTCCGCCGAAGAGATAGGAGTTATCTCTTTGATCCTGCATCATGATGCTCACCTTTCATCGGGTTTCCCGAATAAAAACTGTGGTTAAAACCATTCGTTACACGGCTCTACCGTTTAGCGAATTGATCTGTGCGAATACTGGTGCTACAGGTGTAATTTAACACGAATGACCATTGATACATAAAGGGCTTTCCCTGATTTCAAGGAATTTTGGGGTATCTCCCTATAAATGAGAATTAATAAGAACTTTCCTACCCCGCTTTAAAGGTTTACCGACAGATTCAAATGAATTTGATTTTTATTCTCTAAATCTTCAAACAATTAAATGAAATTAAGGGAAATATGAAATTAATTACCCCAGAAACGGAATATCTCAGTACTCGCCAAAGCGCCAAGGTTTTACAGGTTTCCCTAGGCACCGTTCAGAAAATGGTGGAATTAGGCGAACTCATTGCTTGGAAAACCCGTGGCGGCCATAGACGAATATTGGCCAGCTCTTTAGAACAGCAATTACAACGGAGAAAAAGGGCTATGCGTCAAAAGACCACGCAAAACTGCGTAGCCATGGGGATATTTAGAAGGTCTGAGAATGGCCAAGAATTATTAGAGTCCATTGCTGACTGGCAGCTAAAAGTAGACATGGAAATGGCAGTAGACAGCCTAGAGGGTTTAATGAAGGCTGTTTCCATTGCCCCCGATTTGATCTTTTTAGATGCTCTTATTCCACCTGTAGAGCAAGTCCATTTAATCCATTATTTGAGCAAAAACAAGGACACACAGCGTATACCTATTCTAGTAGATGAAGGTTTTATCAAACTGCACCCTGGTGTGGTTGCACTGGCAGACGAGAACTCTGGCGGTAAGCATCCTTTGAGCGAAAGCATCAAACAGGAGCTTGAAAACGGCTTAATTGACCTCAATCCACTCATTATTGGCTACCCCGCAACCAATCCAGAGGCTGAGGCAAACTGGCCTCATGGTAGTCGGCATGAGTTACTAGAACCCCTATTTGTAGAAGCTTTGGCTAGGAAGTGCGCTTAGAGGGCAATTCAGATTAAGAAAGGAGCACAAGAAAAGGCCGCTATCAGCGGCCTTTAGTGATAAAAATTAATAAAAACAAGCACCTAGATCAAATAGCTACTACGATCTCTGCCTTCAATCCACTTTGGCGCCTTACCTCTACCAGTCCAGGTTTCGCCTGTTGAAGGATTACGGTATTTAGGAGCCACTTTACCGCCAGCGCTCTTTACGCCGGCTTTACGGCTAAATAGATCGGATGCAGTTAAGCCATATTGCTCAATAATGACTTTGGCCTTGGCAATGCCATCAGCCTTTTCAAGGGCAATTGCTTCTTTAATCTGTTTATCCAACTGCTCGCGTTGGGCTAAAAGCTCTTTATAAGAAGACATATTCTTTTCACTCTCCGAATAATAGGTTGTTTTATAGGGCTTATATAAGCCATATTAGATGATGATTATATATACATTAATCAATCAGGCAATATATATTATTCGGAATAATTAACTATACTTATTAGGGCTATATCAGCTCAGGTTAATAAAAGACATAATCTTTATAAATATTATATTTAACTAAACTGTTTTTGATTCTCTGAGCATAAATGTACCGCTGGATTTGGCGGTTATCTCCCCCGCTTCATTCAAAACCACGGCTTCGCAGTAGTTAATTGTCTTTCCTGGCTTGAGGATAGTGCCCTCCACTACTATCTTGCCGGTGCTGGGACGCAGGAAGCTGACAGACATATCAATTGTCATAGCCCCCAAGGGAACCTCGGAAATGCTCCTAGCTGCTGCCCCCATTGCAAAATCCAGGAGTGTCATGATGACGCCGCCATGGGCAATACCAAAGCTGTTCTCATACTCAGGCTTAAGGTCAAGACTAATACGGGACTTACCCTCTTTCGCATACTCAGGAACTACGCCCAAATGCGCCAAAAAAGGAATTTTGAGACCAAAGTATTCAACGGGTTTTGTATCGCTTGTCATGGAGATGGTACTTTGAGATAGTGGGATTAGTTTGAATGGTCGGGGCGAGAGGATTTGAACCTCCGACCACATGCACCCCATGCATGTACGCTACCAGGCTGCGCTACGCCCCGACGAAAGCAAAATTGTAGCAGTAACTATTTAGAGAGAATCTGCAGAACCGCTTGCAATTCTTCACGCAGACGGAGATCGCCACGAGCCTCTTCAAGGCGATTACGAGCACCGCTAATCGTGAAGCCCTCTTCATAGAGGAGAGAGCGAATCTTTCTGATCAAGACCACTTCATGATGCTGGTAGTAGCGACGGTTACCGCGGCGCTTTTGTGGGCTGAGTTGAGCAAACTCCTGCTCCCAATAACGCAGTACGTGTGAGCGCACACCACAAAGATCAGCAACTTCACCAATGGTGAAATAGCGCTTTGCTGGTATCGGGGGAAGTTGAGAGCTCAGCAGCGCTGAGCTTGCATCAAACTCGGTTTTCTCGAGCATGTGACTCCACTACATCTTTAAGCTTTTGACTTGCGTGAAATGTAACTACGCGTCTAGCTGCAATCGGAATCATTTGACCTGTCTTTGGATTTCGGCCAGGACGAGCCGACTTATTGCGCAACTGGAAATTACCAAAACCGGAAATCTTAACTTCTACGCCCGCTTCAAGGGATTGGCCAACACGATCAAAAAAGGCATCGATCATATCTTTTGCTTCGCGCTTATTTAGTCCAACTTGATCAAAAAGGGCTTCGGATAGCTCATTCTTGGTAACGGTGTCGTTAGAAATCAATTCAGTCATTGCTTGTCTCTTTGGTAACTAATTAATTATTTGATTTATGCCTAATATTAAACCTAGCGCAAACGGGCCGCGCACTTTTTCTCTACTGCGCCCAATAAAGTAGCCATTACTGCATCAATTTGGGGATCCTGCAATGTCTCATTAGGGTTTAAGAGGGTTACTCGAAAAGCCAAGCTCTTCTCATCATCTGCCATGCTGCTTGATCCAGCCTTAGGCTTGAATTCATCAAAGAGTTCAATATTGCGCACAAAATTTTGCTTGCTAGCAGCCATAACATCTAACAGGGACTGCGCAGAAACGCTTTGCTTCACAACCAAGGCCAAATCACGTTGCACTGCAGGGAATTTACTCAACTCTTCAGGCACTGGTAAGCCAAGCTCACGAATAGGATCTAAGTCTAATTCAAATAACACCGGCGCTTGTGGCAACTCATACGCTTGTTGCAAACCAGGATGAAGCTCTCCGATGAATCCTACTTCAATGCGATTCTTGGCTGTAGTCAAGAATATCTTCGCACTGCGACCCGGATGTAATGCTGGGTGCTGTGCAGCTTCAGTGACAAAATGCAGGGGATCTAAAACACGTTCCAGGTCACCCTTCACATCAAAGAAATCAACCGCACGGGTTGCATTAGCCCATTGCTCTGGAACAAAAGATCCATAAGCTAGGCCACCAATTTTCTGGGGCTGATGAAACCCGGCCACTTTGCCAGCTTCTTCTTGAGCATTCGCGTCACGCTTAAATACACGGCCAGTCTCAAACAGGCGTACACGCCCTGCTCCACGGTTCAAATTCGCCTTGAGGTTATTTAACAAACCACCCCAAAGCGTGCTGCGCATCACACCGTATTGACTAGCAATAGGATTTAGCACTTCAATGATGTCCTTTTCAGTGGCGCCAGTTAAACGCTTTTCACTTTCGAGATCTGTGAAACCAAAATTTACCGCCTCTTGATAACCTTGGAGAGCCAAACGCTGGCGCAATAAATGCACACCGCGTTTTGCTTCTGCTTTAGCACTCATCTTCAATGAGGCTACTGGCGGTTGATCCGGAATATTTTCAAAGCCGTACATACGTGCGACTTCTTCAATTAAATCTTCTTCGATCTCAATATCGAAACGATAGCTTGGGGGTGTGACGACAAAAGTATCACCCTCTTGCTTAAACTCAAAACCAAGGCGCTGAAATACATCAGCAACCACCTCATTTGTTAGTGGAATACCAATGACTTTTTCTGCTCTAGCCAAACGCATTTTGACTGGATTACGTTCAGGCACATTTAAAACTTGATCATCCACTGGACCAGCTTGGCCACCGCAGACCTCAATAATTAAGGCGCTGAGATACTCTAGACATTTAACCGTATTTTGTGGATCTACACCACGCTCAAAGCGATGAGCTGCATCAGTGCTGAAGTTAAAACGACGGGCACGTCCCTGAATGGCTGATGGCAACCAATAAGCAGCCTCAACATAAATATTCTTGGTTTCATCGGATACGGCGCAATGATTGCCGCCCATGATGCCAGCCAACGCTACTGGACCGGATTGATCAGCAACTACACCAGCATCTTGTAATTTGCCTGCTGAGTCAGGACCCTGCAAAGTCACATTCTGACCATTTAGTAATTCGAGAGTTTCACCTGCTTTAGCCCAACGAACAGTAATATCGCCATTCAATTTATCAATGTCAAATACGTGGGTAGGTTGACCCATCTCTAGCATGACGTAGTTAGAGAGATCCACTAATGCGGAAATACTTCTTTGACCTGCGCGAGATAAACGCTGCACAATCCACTCGGGCGTTTTAGCCTGCGGATTAACACCACGAATCACGCGACCAGCAAAACGTCCGCAGAGTTCTCCATCTTCCACAGTAACTTTGCGCTTGTCGTCAATCGATACTACTGGTGGCGTCCACTTCGGCGCGCAGAGCGCAGCGCCAGTAATCGCGGAAACTTCTCTTGCCATACCCATCAAAGAGAGGCAATCGGCTTTATTTGGAGTTAATTTAATAACAAAGATTTGATCATCAAGATCCAGATATTCACGAATATCTTTTCCAACTGGCGCATCGGCTGGCAACTCTAAGATGCCTTCGTGATCATCGCCGAGACCAATCTCACGGCCAGAGCACAACATGCCTTGGCTTTCAACACCGCGTAGCTTACCTACTTTGATCATGAATGGCTTGCCACCGGCTTCAGCGGGAGGCAATTCCGCGCCAACCATAGCGCACGGAATTTTGATCCCGGCACGCGCATTAGGCGCACCACAAACAATTTGTAACTCTTGGCCAGTACCGGCGTCTACTTTACAAACACGTAAACGGTCTGCATCAGGATGTTGCTCAGCAGACAATATCTGCGCAATCACGATCTTAGTAAATGCAGGCGCTACTGAATGTTGCTCTTCAACTTCTAAACCAGCCATTGTCATTGCATGACCAAGCGCATCACTATCAAGCGATGGGTTTACATACTGACGAAGCCAAGATTCAGAAAATTGCATAGCGCGATCTAAGGTTAAGTAGTAATAATATTTTTATGCAGGGAACTGCGCTAAGAAACGCAGATCGTTTTCAAAGAAGAGGCGCAAGTCATCTACGCCGTAACGCAGCATTGTTAAGCGTTCTAGACCAGATCCAAATGCGAAGCCGGTATAGCGCTCTGGGTCGATACCCATATTACGTAAGACGTTTGGATGAACCTGCCCTGCTCCAGAGATCTCTAACCAACGGCCGGCAAGTTTGCCGCTACCGAAGGCCATATCAATCTCAGCCGATGGCTCAGTGAATGGGAAATATGAAGGTCGGAAACGAACCTTAAGCTCGTTTGTTTCAAAGAAGGTTCTTAAGAAATCTGTATATACGCCTTTGAGGTCTGCAAACGAAACACTCTCAGCAATCCACAAGCCTTCAACTTGATGGAACATTGGTGAATGGGTTGCGTCGCTATCAACACGATAGGTTCTGCCTGGCGCAATCACTTTGATTGGCGGCATTACATCTGCATTAGCGTACTTCTTAAGATGCTCGCTCGCATAACGAACCTGAATGGGGCTGGTATGCGTACGCAATAGCAAGGGCTTCTCGTTAGAATCTTTGCCATCGATATAAAAGGTATCCTGCATTGAACGTGCAGGATGATTCTCAGGACTATTTAAGGCTGTGAAATTAAACCAATCGGTTTCAATCTCAGGACCATCTGCTACATCAAAACCTATTGAGCGGAAGATCTCTTCAACACGTTCCCAGGTGCGCATCACCGGATGCAAGCTACCTACTGCTTGACCACGGCCAGGCAAGGACACATCAATAGACTCCGCTGCAAGACGTTGCAACAAGACGGCATCAGCTAAAGCTTGGCGACGCTCCTGTAATGCAGCTTCTACTTGGGTTTTGATTTGATTAATTTGGGCGCCAGCACTCTTACGTTCATCAGGCGACATTCCACCAAGCGCTTTTAAACGCTCAGTGAGAACACCTGACTTACCGAGATACTTGGCTTTCGCGTCCTCTAGAGCTGCCGCATCGGCAGCCCCGAGGAAATCACGTTTAGCATCCTCGACAATGTGGTCGAGAGAAACCATTGCAGCTTAGTTTAGAAAACTAAGATTAAGCTGCAGCGTTTACTACGGATTTGATCCGAGTAACCAAAGCAGCAAAAGCCGCTTTGTCAGCAATGGCCATATCAGAAAGTACTTTGCGGTCGAGTTCGATCGCAGCTTTCTTCATACCATTCATGAATACGCTATAGGTCATGTCATGCTGACGTACTGCCGCATTGATACGAGCAATCCACAATGCGCGGAATACACGTTTCTTATTGCGACGGTCACGATATGCATATTGACCAGCACGCATAACCGCTTGCTTAGCAATACGGAATACGTTCTTACGACGGCCACGGTAACCTGTAGCGGCATCGGTAATTTTCTTATGACGGGCTCTTGCTGTAACCCCACGTTTGACTCTTGGCATTTATTTCTCCTAATCTAGTCTGAGGTTAAGCGTATGGAAGCATGGAGCGAATTGACTTAACGTCAGCTTTCGCAACTTCGGTAGTACCACGTAGGTGACGCTTATTCTTTGTGGTCTTCTTGGTGAGGATGTGGCGTTTGAAAGCCTGTCCTCGTTTAATCGTTCCGCCTGCGCGAACCGTGAAGCGCTTTTTAGCGCTACTCTTGCTCTTCATCTTGGGCATAAAGCACCCCTTCAATTACTTGTGCAACATAGGTGGTAACCGACGGTTACTCTTCCTGTACCCAGAAGCACTTCAAACTACCGGCATCCTCAGTTATTCACCTCAGATACCTCCCTACATAAGAACCAGGTAGAACCTAGTTACTTAGCCTTACGGATGGGGGCCAATACCATCACCATCTGGCGACCTTCCATCTTTGGAAACTGTTCGACTTGGCCGTATTCAACGAGATCCAACTTCAAACGTTCCAACATTCTGACTCCGATTTCTTGGTGGGCCATTTCACGACCCCGAAACCGCAGCGTAATCTTTGTCTTATCGCCATCTTCCAAAAAGCGGATTAGATTGCGTAGCTTCACACCGTAATCACCATCATCAGTACCAGGGCGGAACTTCACTTCCTTCACCTGAATGACTTTTTGCTTCAGCTTAGCTTCATGCATCCGCTTGGCTTCTTGGTATTTGAATTTGCCGAAGTCCATGATGCGGACTACAGGTGGCACAGCCGTCGGAGCAATTTCAACCAAATCGGTCTCTTTCTCTTCCGCCAAAGCCAAGGCTTCACTCAACTTAACTACACCGATGGGCTCTCCATCAATTCCAATCAAACGCACTTCAGGAGCAGTAATTTCCCGGTTAATGCGCTGCAATTTTTCAGTAGCGATCTTCTTAATTCCTTTAAAAAAACAATAAAAACCGTTCTAACCCTAGCTAGGCTCGGGTCCGACTTTCTGGGATATATCCTGCTGGAGTCGGGCAACGAAGGCATCAAGAGGCATTACACCTAAATCTACTCCGCCACGGGCACGAACGGCCACCGTATTGCTTTCAGACTCTTTATCACCTACAACTAGCAAAAATGGAGTCTTCTGTAATGCGTGCTCGCGTATTTTATACGTAATTTTCTCGTTCCGCAAATCGGATTCGACTCTAAACCCTTGTTTTTTCAGCATTTGCTGCACTTGTTGTGCATATGCAGCAGAATTTCCGGAGATATTAAGGACTACAGCCTGGGTTGGAGCCAGCCAAACAGGCATGTTTCCAGCGTGGTTTTCGATCAAAATACCGATAAAACGCTCTAAAGAGCCCACAATTGCCCTATGGAGCATGACTGGGGTCTTGCGTGTATTGTCTTCAGCAACATATTCAGCACCTAAACGGGCCGGCATTGAGAAATCAACCTGAATCGTGCCGCACTGCCAAGTACGGCCAATCGAGTCTTTAAGGTGATATTCGATCTTAGGGCCATAAAAAGCACCCTCGCCTGGCAATTCTTCCCATTCCTGGCCTGAGGCCTTGAGGGCACCACGGAGAGCCTCTTCTGCCTTATCCCAAATAGCATCATCGCCTACACGCTTAGCAGGACGTAAGGCTAGCTTTACAGCAACCTCGGTAAACCCAAAATCTTGATACACAGCGCGCACTGCTTTATCAAAAGCAGCAACCTCTGATTGAATTTGATCTTCGGTACAGAAAATATGACCGTCGTCTTGAGTAAAGCCGCGTACACGCATCAAACCATGCAATGCACCTGATGGTTCGTTACGGTGGCACTGACCAAACTCACCAAAACGTAATGGCAACTCACGATAACTATGCAAGCCAGAGTTATAAATTTGCACGTGACCAGGACAGTTCATGGGCTTTAATGCATAAGCACGATTCTCCGACTCCGTCGTGAACATATTTTCTTTATAGTTTTCCCAGTGGCCTGATTTTTCCCAAAGACCGCGATCCAAAATCTGCGGAGCTTTTACCTCTTGATAGCCTTCTTGCTGATACACGCGACGCATGTATTGCTCAACTTCTTGCCAAATGGACCAACCTTTTGGATGCCAGAAAATTAAACCAGGCGCTTCTTCTTGAAAATGAAATAAATCAAGTTGCTTACCGAGGCGGCGGTGATCACGCTTCTCAGATTCTTCAAGCATATGTAAGTAAGCATCTTGATCTTCTTTACGCAACCATGCAGTGCCGTAAATACGCTGCAGCATCTCATTCTTGCTATCGCCACGCCAGTAAGCGCCAGCCAGCTTCATAAGCTTAAATACCTTGAGCTTGCCGGTAGAAGGCACGTGCGGGCCGCGACAAAGGTCAGTGAACTTACCTTCGGCATACAAAGAAACATCTTCGCCCTGCGGAATGCTGGCAATCAATTCTGCTTTGTAGTTTTCGCCTTGCTTCTTAAAAAACTCGACAGCGTCATCACGCGGCATTACGGTGCGAGTCACTGGCTCATCTTTTTTAGCGAGCTCAGTCATTTTCTTTTCTAAAGCAACTAAGTCATCCGGAGTAAATGGGCGGTGATAAGAGAAGTCATAGTAAAAACCATTCTCGATTACTGGACCAATAGTGACTTGTGCTTCTGGAAATAATTCTTTTACAGCATAAGCTAATAAGTGCGCTGTAGAGTGACGCACAATTTCAAGCGCCTCAGGACTTTTGTCAGTGATGATGGCTAATTGACTGTCTTTATCAATCACAAAACTGGTATCAACCATCTTGCCATCGACGATGCCGCCTAATGCAGCTTTTGCAAGACCACTACCGATGCTTTGAGCAACATCCGCTACGCGAACTGGTGCCTCAAACTCACGTTTTGATCCATCGGGCAGAGTAACTACAAGCATGATGACCCCATCTTATTTACTGAACTTCATTACTGACATCTTTCCCAAAAAGAAAGCGCGGTAGCTTTTGGGCATCCGCGCCTCTTTGAAGCCATGATTAGCACTTCTTTTGGGTCTTATTCGTTGGTAGGCTCGATTGGACTCGAACCAACGACCCCCACCATGTCAAGGTGGTGCTCTAACCAGCTGAGCTACGAGCCTATACAGCCATAGAGTTTATCACCGGCGGCGCACTTGGGTGACCCCTTTGACCTCTTCTAGGCTGTTTTGCACGACTCGCAGCACTTCAGAATCCTTCACCTCAATCGTTAAAAGGATCTGGGCAAGACCTTTTTTGGCTGATTTTCGCAAATCGATCACATGCACCCCCTGCCTAGTCAGAATTTCAAAGAGCTCCCGCATTAACTCAGGGCGATCTAAGCCAGTCACCACCAAATCAGCTGGAAAGACGCGTTTTTGCTCTTGATTGACCACAGGATCAGCAGCAGAAGCAGTCCAAGCCGTTTGAATGACCCGCTCAGGCGCCCTCTCCAGCAAACCTCTAAAGGTTTTGCAGGAGCGACGATGAATCGAAATGCCTCTACCTTGTGTCACAAATCCCGCAATCGAGTCCGGTGGAACAGGTCGGCAGCAGCGCGCTAACTGGGTCAATAATGAATCCACGCCAACGACCAAAACATCGCCACCTCGCCCTGCTTTATGAGTGCTGTTGCGTAAAACGATTTCAGGTGTTGTGGATGGGGTCTTTAATTCAGGGATTGCTTCAGCTTTACCCTCTACAGCTTTTCCAGATTGCCCAGCCTCTTCATCATCAAGTGCATTAAACCAAGCACGTACTCGTTGGCGCGCTCTTTGTGAGCGTACATAGTGCTTATCAGGGCTAATCCAATCGCGTGATGGGCCACCGTGTTTGACAGCAATAATCTCGATCGTTTGGCCATTCTTCAATGCAGTCTCGAGCGGAACCATTGCACCATCGACTCGTGCACCTCTGCAGCGATGCCCAAGATTGGTGTGAACCGCATAAGCAAAATCAATTGGCGTTGAGCCCTTCTCCAAAGAAATCACTTTCCCTAAAGGCGTAAGAACATAAATATGGTCGTCAATCTCATGGTGCTTAAGCTGCTCCCAAGCATCCTCTTTCCAAGAGATAAGCTGGCGAGCCCAAGCGATTTGCCTTTCATAAGCAACCTCTGCGCTATGCGTGCCTTGCTGGTGAGTAACACTTGGCTTGTTTGTTTTGGCGGGATTAGGGGGTGTGGCCATACCCGCATAAGCACCCTCTTTGTAGCGCCAATGCGCAGCTAAACCATACTCCGCCTGCTGATGCATTTCTTGTGTACGCACCTGAATCTCAAATGCGGTACCGTCTTCGTTCATCACTACTGTATGCAGTGATTGATAACCGTTAGGCTTCGGGCGCGCGATGTAATCATCAAACTCTCTTGGTACCGGCTGCCAGACGTTGTGCACGATGCCTAATACAGCGTAGCAAGATTTGACATCGGCGACCAATACCCGAAATGCTCTGACATCATAAAGATTGGCAAAGTCTAATGATTTACCTTCCATCTTTTTCCAGATGCTGTATATATGTTTTGGTCTTCCAAGTACCTCGCCCTCAATCTGAGCAGCCTTTAATTCTTGCTGTAGTTGCAAGACGATTTGGTCGATGAATGATTGGCGCTCAATGCGTTTAGCATCCAGCATCTTGGCAATATCACGATAAGTCTGTGGTGAGAGCGCTCGAAATGCTAAGTCCTCCATCTCCCACTTCATTTGCCAAATACCTAATCGATTAGCCAATGAGGCATCAATACTCAGGATCTCTTGAGCCCAAGCTGCAGGCATCTCGATCTTCTCTTGTGTAATCCAGCGCAATGTCTGCAGACGGGAGGCGAGATAAATCAGAACCACACGCAAATCATCACCAAATGCCAAAAGCATTTTGCGCAACATTTCTTCTTGGCCAGTAACACTTAAGCCACCATCATCACGGACTAACTTTGCTTGGGCTTGTCGTAAGCCGCGATATCCAATGAGCAGTTTCGCGGACTCTTCACCAATGAGTTTGATGAGGGCTTCTTTGCCATGGGTGCGGGCAATATTGCTGGCAGCAGTTAATGTCGCCTCATCCAGATTAAGAGACTGCAATACTTGTAATACGCCGGCTGCGTGCAATTCTGCCGGCTCACCATACCAGGCATCTACGAATACTGACTCTTTTAATGAATTGCTAGGGACATTTGCCATTGGCAATAAGGGGTGATTAAGAACTAATTAACTGAAGAATTCTTTTGCTAAAGCAATCTGCTCGGGTTTCACAAACGCGGGTGCATGTCCCACATTGGGAATCTCAATACTGCGCGCATAAGGATTGACTTTACACATCTGGGCAACCGTAGCAGCGGAAAGCAAGTCAGAGTTACCGCCTCGCACGATCAACATCGGAATATGAATTTGCTTAAAGGCATGCCACATCGCCATCTCACCTGCTTTAGCCATGATGGGGTTTACTGATGCAAACGGCACTGAGATATCTGGGTCGTAATGCATGATCCATTTACCATCTTTCTGAACCAACATAGGGCCGTTATAAATCTCCCACTCTTCAGGAGTGTGCTCACCAAAAGTGGCGCAGATTTCATTCAAACGTTGCAGTGCTTCCGTGCGATCCGCAAAAGTAAATGACTGGCCTACGTATGAGCCCAGGCGTTTAATTGCCTCTGGCTCAATCTTGGGGCCCACATCATTGATAATCATTCTCCGTATGGGTGAGTTTGGCATTGCGGCATACACCATGCCAATCAAGCCGCCCATAGAAGTTCCCAGCCAATCCACTTGCGCAACGCCTAACTTCTTAACCAGCGTAGCAATATCCGCAACGTACTGAGGCACGGCATAGAGCATTGGATTTGCTAAGCGATCAGAATCACCTCTACCCACCACGTCTGGGCAAACCACGTAATAGTCTTTGCTCATCGCCTGTGCAAGCGTCTTAAAGTCACTACCCCGTCTTGTAAGGCCGTGAACACACATTAATACTTTATTGCCAGGATTTCCCCAAGCGTGATAAGCCATGAGGTGTGTTGAATCACCGCTAGCGCACTCTACATAAAAAGTGTCGCCATCATGAAACACATTTGCTGCCTGAGCCTCATTATGAATTTCATGCTTTAGATGATCATGCTCATGATCGTGATCGCCCCCCACCTCTTCAGGTTGCAAGGTCACATGATCAATGCCATGTTTATCTAAAAGCATCGCGTTGATACGGGCCATGATTTGTGGCCATTCTTGCATATTGGCTATTTCAATATGGCCAATCAAAGCTGGAAAGCTAGGGGTCATCTCCCACACATGCAAATCATGAACCGCGAGTACGCCCGGAATATTTTTTAAATCAGTGCCGACTTGTAAGTAGTCAATATGAAGAGGCACACCCTCCATCAGGAAGTGATAAGACTCATGCAGAATCGAGATGGTGGACTTCAGAATGAGCAGTGATACCAGAATAGAGAGAATGGCATCGATAGGCATCCAGCCGGTAAGCTGAATCACGACACCGGCAATTAATGCTGCAACCGAACCCAATAGATCACCCATGACATGGACTAGTGCTGCACGGGTATTGACGCTTTGCTTATCGCGAGACAAAACCCATGCCACAACGATATTCATCAGCAGTCCAATTGCAGCTACAACCGTAACAGTCAAGCCATCTACTTTATGGGGATTAGCAAAACGACTGACCGCCTCAATCACGATCCATAAAACCAAAGCCAGCATCGCAATACTATTGACAAAGGCTGCTAGCGCTTCAGCACGCCCAAAACCAAACGAATGCTTTGGGGATGGTGGGCGACGAGAAATAATCTGCGCAAGTAGCGCTAAACCCAAAGCAGCAGCATCAGTCACCATGTGACCCGCATCTGAAATCAGGGCTAATGAATTAGCGAAATAGGCAGCAGCACCCTCAACCCCTGAAAAACCCAAGGTCAGTACTAAGGCGATTAATAGTAAGTTTTGATTAGAGGCTTGCTTGCTATGGGTATGCCGTGCATCACCCTTCTTATGGGCATGTAGAGAAGGATCTGCCCCAGATTGATTCTGGGGTTTAGATGGCCTCGAATGGAAATGATGGGAGCCCGACATGGTGAACCCATTATTCCATCAATTGATGACGCTGATTAGAAACCTGTTGTATCAACAGGGGCTCCTGTTTTAGCAATAACTTCTTCCTTAGTCACGCCTGGAGCCAACTCAGTTAACTTCAAACCCTTAGGGGTGATGTCAAGAACACATAGATCGGTAATGATCTGGCTAATGACGCCCACACCTGTCAAAGGCAATGTGCACTTCGGCAAAATTTTGAGCTCTTCAGTGCCATCTTTTTTCTTGGCAACGTGCTCCATCAATACAACCACATGCTTAACGCCGGCAACCAAATCCATTGCGCCGCCCATGCCTTTAACCATTTTTCCTGGAATCATCCAGTTAGCTAAGTCACCATGTTCGCTCACTTGCATTGCACCCAGGATCGCGATATTAATTTTTCCACCACGAATCATTCCGAATGAATCGGCGGAAGAAAAAATCGATGAGCCAGGCAATGTCGTAATGGTTTGCTTACCAGCATTGATTAAGTCTGCATCAATTGTTTCTTCTGTTGGAAACGGTCCGATACCCAATAAACCATTTTCAGACTGAAGCCATACTTCCATATCTTTAGGCACATGGTTCGCTACCAAAGTAGGCATACCAATACCCAAGTTCACGTAGTAACCGTCTTTTAATTCTTTAGCAGCACGTGCTGCCATTTCATCTCTAGTCCAAGGCATTTCGATCTTCCTAAGTATTCTGTTCTTTTGCTGTTCTGGGAATTACGCTGTTGCAGTCATAGTGCGCTGCTCAATGCGCTTTTCTGGTGTTTTATGTAGCACCAAACGGTGAACATAGATACCAGGCGTATGAATCTCATCGGGATGGAGTTTGCCGTTCTCAACAATCTCCTCCACTTCCGCAACGGTAATCTTGCCAGCCATAGCAACGACTGGATTGAAGTTACGCGCGGTGTAGCGATAGACTAAGTTGCCGGACTTATCTGCCTTCCATGCTTTTACTAAAGAGATATCTGAAACGATTGAACGCTCCATGATGTATTTCTCGCCATCGAATTCTTTTTCTTCTTTACCTTCGGCAACCAAAGTGCCAACACCAGTTTTGGTATAAAAAGCAGGGATACCGCAACCACCGGCACGCAATTTTTCAGCCAACGTTCCTTGCGGTGTAAATTCCAACTCCAATTCGCCTGCTAAATATTGACGTTCGAATTCTTTGTTCTCACCCACATATGAGGCAACCATTTTTTTCACTTGCCGTGAATTGAGCAATAAACCCAAACCAAAGCCGTCAACTCCAGCGTTATTAGCAATTGCGGTGAGATTCTGAACACCCAGGTCCTTAACCGCCTGAATCAAGGCCTCAGGAATACCACACAGACCAAAACCGCCAACGGCTAATTTTTGTCCGTCCTTTAAGATATCCCGCAAGGCATCTACTGCCGATGGGTAAGTTTTATTCATAACTTTTGTCCTAATATTGCTAAAAAGGGTAAAAAAGCAATCATAACGCTTAAGACCCCTGAGCTAGGCGGTCTTGGCACTAAATCGGTTTTTGTCACTTAGAACTAAACTAACAGGGCTTAAATGCGCCATTTTTAAGAAAATTCGGAGAAATTGAATGAATTCTGCAGAGTTGGTAGAGCAATTTGGTCCCAGAGACTCGATGGACTATGACCTTGTCATTGTCGGGGGTGGTCCAGCAGGATTATCGGCCGCTATTAAGGCCAAACAATTAGCCAACTCCTCAGGAAAAGAAATCAGCGTTTGCGTTCTGGAAAAGGGTTCTGAAATCGGCGCTCACATACTTTCTGGTGCCGTGATGGACCCCAAAGCACTTACTGAATTATTCCCAGGCTGGAAAGAATTGGGTGCCCCACTTGATACCCCAGTCACACAAGATCAATTTCTATTCTTAACCAGCGATAACTCATACCAGGTTCCTAACTGGATGTTGCCGCACTGCTTTAAAAATGAGGGCAACTATATCGTCAGCCTTGCTAACGTAACCCGTTGGTTAGGGCAACAAGCCGAGAATCTTGGTGTTGAAATTTTCCCCGGCTTTCCAGCAGCAGAAATTCTCTACAACGAGCAAGGCGCAGTCCATGGTGTCATCACCGGCTCAATGGGTTTAGACAAAGAAGGCAATCCAACGGATCAGTTTCAGCTTGGCATGGAATTACGCGGCAAGTACACCCTCTTTGCTGAAGGTGCGCGCGGTCATCTTGGTAAACAACTGATTGCTAAGTTTGCTTTGGATAAAGATGCAGACCCACAGAGCTATGGCATTGGTATTAAAGAGCTTTGGGAGGTTGAACCCTCCAAGAGTAAGCCTGGACTTGTAGTGCACACCGCTGGTTGGCCTTTAGAGAGCGATACCTATGGTGGCTCATTCCTCTATCACTTAGGTGATAACAAGGTTGCTGTTGGATTAGTGGTTGGCTTGTCTTATAAGAATCCCTACCTCTCTCCTTTTGAAGAATTCCAACGCTACAAATTACATCCAAAGATTCGTGAAACTTTTGAAGGCGGTAAGCGCATTTCTTATGGCGCACGCGCACTCACCGCTGGTGGTTTGAACAGCCTTCCTAAGACTGTATTTCCCGGTGGTGCGCTCATTGGTTGTGATGCCGGCTTCCTTAATGCATCTCGCATCAAGGGAAGTCATGCAGCAATTAAGACTGGAATGCTTGCTGCTGAAGCAGCAGTTGCTGCTATCAATGAGAACCGCTCTGAGGATGTTTTGTCTGCGTACCCAACTGCATTTCAAAATAGTTGGCTGCATACAGAACTCAATCAGGCGCGCAACTTCAAGCCCTGGATGTCAAAAGGACTTTATGTTGGCACGCTGATGGTGGGATTAGAACAAAAGCTTTTGGGTGGCAATATGCCATGGACAGTGCATTTAAAACATGCAGACCATGAATGTTTGGAGCCTGCAGCACAACACAAGCCGATTGACTACCCTAAGCCAGATGGCAAGCTTACGTTTGACCGCCTCTCTTCAGTATTTATCTCCAATACCAATCATGCTGAAAATCAACCAGTTCATTTAACGCTGAAGAATGAATCTATTCCTGTAGGCGTGAACCTGGAAACCTATGCAGGACCCGAGCAACGCTACTGCCCTGCTGGCGTATATGAGTTTGTAGAAACCGATGGTAAAGCGCGCTTGCAAATCAATTCGCAAAACTGCGTACATTGCAAAACCTGTGATATCAAAGACCCAACGCAAAATATCGTCTGGGTTACACCAGAAGGCGGTGGCGGTCCAAACTATGCATCCATGTAAATAAATGCAATACAACAAACCCCGGTTTCATGCCGGGGTTTTTCATCTCAACACGATTAAATAAATAGCGTTATATTTAACCCATGATGATCCTACACACTATGCTTCGCGTCGGCGACCTAAATCGCTCGATTGATTTCTACACCAAAGTTTTGGGCATGAATTTACTGCGCACAACTGAGCGTCCTGAGCAAAAATACTCCCTTGCTTTTGTCGGATACGGCAAAGGTAATGGTGATGGCCAATCGGAGATTGAGCTTACCTACAACCATGGCGTTCAATCCTATGACCTAGGCACAGCCTATGGACACATTGCAATTGAGGTTCCGGATGCCTATGCTGCTTGTGCTGCCATCAAGGCGGCCGGTGGCAATGTGACCCGTGAGGCTGGTCCAGTAGCTGGCGGTGACACCATCATCGCGTTTGTTACCGACCCTGATGGCTACAAAATAGAGCTCATTCAGCGTTAATCGTGGCAGAGCCCGATTCATTTCAATTAGAAATAGTTGATCGCCTTAGCGATATCACCTCAGAGGAGTGGAATACTCTTCTTGCCTCAGATGCAGGACCCTTTCTTCGCCATGAGTTTCTCAGCGCGCTAGAGGAAACTGGCTGCGTTGGAGCTAATACTGGGTGGCAAGTGTCTCACCTACTCCTAAAGGGTGGCAACCAGCTCATTGGCGCAATGCCCCTATATTTGAAGCAACACTCCTATGGAGAATTTGTCTTCGATTGGTCTTGGGCTCAGGCCTATGAGCAACAAGGTATGCAGTATTTTCCGAAAGCGCTTTGCGCCATTCCGTTTACACCAGTTCAAGGCTCAAGGATTTTGAGTGCGGGCAATGTAGCCGCTGATTTAGTAAAGCAACAATTAATCAAAGGCTTGAAGACTTTAGTTCTGCAAAATAATCTATCTTCAGCACATGTTTTATTTCCCCATGCTTCAGAAGCAAAGGGACTCAAGGACCAAGGCTTCATGTTGCGAGACTCAGTTCAATTTCATTGGCATAACCAAGGCTTTGAAAATTTCGAACAATTTTTAGAAGTCCTCACTATGAAGCGCCGTAAGAATATTCGACGTGAACGAGAGCAGGTATCTAGAGAGCTAATTACTTTTAGACATGTCCCAGGAATATCTTCAACCAATGCTGATTGGGAATTCTTTTATCGCTGTTACGAAAACACTTACTTAGAGCATGGATCCAGCCCCTATCTTAATGAGACATTCTTGAAATTATGGGCGCATCGCCTGCCTGAAAACTTACATCTCATCATTGCTGAGCGCAATGGCAACCCAATCGCTGCGTCGCTACTAGTTGTTGACCCCACAAGCTCTAAGGCTTATGGAAGGTATTGGGGTGCCATCGAACATATACCCTGCTTGCACTTTGAAACCGCCTACTATCAAGCAATTGAATATTGCATCTCTAATCAGATTCAAACCTTTGAAGGTGGCGCTCAAGGCGAACACAAGATGGCGCGCGGCTTCTTGCCAACAACCATTCAATCCGCCCATTTCATTGCGGATCCTCAGTTTTCTAAAGCTGTGCAACACTTCCTAGATCGTGAACACCAAGGAATCGGAGCTTATGTGGATGAGCTCGCCGAGCACAGTCCTTTGAAATCGTCTAAAGTACAGCCATGAATTCTGAAGACACCAAATCTATTGTGCAAGATGGCTCCCATTCCCTATCCACTGGGGATGCAGACTCTGACTCGCCTTGCATTGGTGTTTGCACCACGCTATACGATGAGATCTGCCAAGGTTGTGGTCGCACTTTAGGTGAAGTGAGTAATTGGGTATTCTTTTCTCAAGAAGAAAAAGATTCAGTGTGGAAGCGTATTCGTGCAGAAGGAACTGCGACGCGATTCCAGAGACAAGCCAAAGAAAATAAGCCCACTTAAGGGCTTATTTTTTATTACCAGTCTTATGGCCGGGCTTTAATTAACCAGCTAACTCTTGGCTACGTAGGTACTCTTCGTAAGTACCAGAGTAATCCACCACCGTACCATCCATCTTCACTTCTAAGATGCGGTTGGCTAATGCGGATACGAACTCGCGGTCATGGGATACGAAAATCAAGGTCCCATCGAATTTCTCAAGAGCAATTTGCAAGCTCTCAATTGATTCCATATCCATGTGGTTGGTTGGCTCATCCATTGCCAGGACGTTGTATTTTTGGAGCATAAGCTTACCCCAAATCATTCTGCCCTTTTCACCACCAGAAAGGACTTTGACAGACTTGCCAATATCGTCACCAGAGAATAAAAGGCGACCCAATGTGCCACGAATGACTTGGTCATCGTCACCAGTATTGCGCCACCAATTCATCCAGTCCATGAGCAACTCATCTTTAGCAAACATTTCGGTGTTGTCTTGAGGCATTACACCGACGTTAGCATTCTCAGCCCACTTCACATCACCACTATCCGCAGCAATGCCGTCAAAGCGCTTGCTAAGAATGGTTTTTAGTAATGTTGTCTTACCAGCACCGTTTTGACCGATGATCGCAATCTTTTCACCGGCACGAACACCTAATTTGAAGTTCTTGAAGATAACTCGGTCATAAGCTTTAGTAAGTGCGTTGCACTCTACTGCCATATTGTGTAATTTTTTCTCAGCATCAAAACGAATAAATGGGTTCTGACGTGATGAAGGTTTTACTTCAACAATTTCAATCTTCTCCAGCTGCCTCTGACGTGAAGTCGCTTGACGAGCTTTAGAAGCATTTGCAGAGAAGCGAGCCACGAAAGCTGCTAATTCAGCAATTTTTTCTTTGGCTTTCACGTTATTACTGAGCTGCTGTGTTCTTGCCTGAACAGAAGCCAGCATGTAAGAGTCGTAATTACCTGGATAGACTTTTAAAGTGCCATAGTCCATATCGGCCATATGCGTACAGACTTCATTCAGGAAGTGACGATCATGCGAAATGATGACGATGGTGCTCTTAATTTGATTGAGAATGTCTTCAAGCCAATGAATGGAGTGAATATCCAAGTTATTCGTTGGCTCATCGAGCAGTAATACATCTGGATCGGAGAACAATGCTTGCGCTAGCAATACACGCAGCTTCCAACCTGGTGCAACGTTGCTCATCGGACCATTGTGTTGGTCAATAGGAATGCCAATACCTAACAACAACTCACCCGCTTTTGCTTCTGCGGTGTAGCCACCGTATTCGGCGTACTTACCCTCAAGCTCAGCAGCCTTCATGTAATCTTCATCAGTAGCATCTGGATTGGCGTAGATAGCATCGCGCTCAGCTGCAGCCTTCCACATCTCTTCGTGACCCATCATCACGACGTCGAGTACGCGCACATCCTCGTAAGCAAACTGATCTTGACGCAACTTACCCAAACGAATCCCAGGATCCAAGCTCACATTACCGCTCGTTGGCTCTAGCTCGCCACCTAAAATTTTCATGAAGGTGGATTTACCGCAACCGTTTGCGCCAATCAGGCCATAGCGATTGCCGCCGCCAAACTTCACGGAAATGTTTTCAAATAGAGGCTTTGCCCCAAACTGCATGGTGATATTAGATGCTGACAGCACGGATGTTTTCTAGCTTTCTGAAATTCAATTGGATAGTTACCCCCGAATTTGGGGGCAAAGACCGTTATTTTAACGGCTTAGAGGTCTTTGTTGGCAGGAAGCCTGTGGTCTTGCTTAGACTTTGACCCTAAATGGGGTGAAATTCGTATGAATATCGTAAAAATCCTCGTTTTCCTTGCGCTTGAGGAAGTTCACAACCCAATAGGTCATGGGGGTTGCTAGAACCTCCCAAGTAGTCTTGAGGACATATTGGGCCAGCGCTACCTGAATGACTTCATGAGTAGGCCAGATGCCATAGAACGCCAACATATAGAAGAAAGAAGAGTCGACCAACTCCCCTACTGCTGTCGAGCCAATAGTACGCATCCAGAGAAAGCGTCCTTGGGTGATGATTTTCATCTTCGCCAGAACATAGCTATTCACCAGACTGCCGCACCAAAAGGAGAACATGGAAGCTAAGGCGATACGCCATGAGTTTCCAAAGACAGTCTCTAGCCCCTGCTGATAATTAGACATATAAGCGCCTGGCGCCACCGGCAAAGCAATCACTATCTGCGCCATGATTGCCGCAAATGCAAGCGCAGCAAATCCAGTCCAAACCGCTCTACGGTCATAGGCATAGCCATAGACCTCAGTCAAAATATCGCCGAAGAAATAGGAAATAGGGAAGAACAAAATACCAGCGCCAAATGGTACCGACCCGAAGTAAGGCAAATCAACCATAGCTGCCTTACCGGCCCCAATAAAGTTCGAGCAGAGTAAGACCACCACAAAGGCAGCCAAAATCAGGTCGTAATAGCGATGGCGAGGTCTAGGCGAGTCCATAAGTCCAGAAAAATGGATAATAGAAACAAGAATATCTGTATTCCTGAAAATTCGCAGGAAGCAGTTAAAAATCAAGACAAAATGAAATATAGGATGACAAAGCGATGAGCAAAAGTAAGGCCAGCTTTAACTGGGCGGACCCCCTTCTTCTCGATACCCAGCTAACCGAAGAGGAGCGCATGATTCGTGATGCAGCTGCTGAATACGCTCAAGGGCGCCTGATGCCTCGCATTCACGATGCTTATCGCAATGAAACAACCGACCCAGCCATCTTCCGCGAAATGGGCGAGCTTGGCCTCTTAGGCATCACGATTCCTGAGCAGTATGGTGGAGCCAACTTGAACTATGTCTCTTACGGCTTAATTGCACGCGAGATTGAACGCGTGGATTCTGGCTATCGCTCCATGATGAGCGTGCAGTCCTCTTTAGTCATGGTTCCTATAAATGAATTTGGTAGCGAAGCACAAAAACAAAAGTACCTCCCCAAATTAGCCAGCGGCGAATGGATTGGTTGCTTTGGTTTAACGGAGCCAAACTATGGCTCTGATGCAGGCGGCATGATTACTCGTGCTAAGAAAGTGCCTGGCGGATTTTCATTAACAGGTTCGAAGATGTGGATCTCCAACTCTCCGATTGCCGATGTATTTGTAGTGTGGGCGAAAAATGATGAAGGCATCATTCGCGGTTACATCCTAGAAAAAGGCATGAAGGGCTTAAGCGCTCCTAAAATTAGCGGCAAGATGGGTTTGCGCGCCTCCATCACTGGTGAAATCGTCATGGACGAAGTATTCGTACCAGCAGAAAATGAATTCCCTGAAGTTGAGGGCCTGAAAGGTCCCTTCACTTGCTTAAACTCTGCTCGTTACGGTATTGCTTGGGGTGCACTAGGCGCTGCTGAATGGTGTTGGTATGCTGCTCGCCAGTACACCATGGACCGCAAACAATTTGGTAAGCCGCTGGCCGCCAATCAGTTAATTCAGAAAAAATTGGCGGATATGCAAACCGAAATTACTCTGGGGCTCCAGGGCTGTCTACGTTTAGGTCGTATGAAAGACGAAGGTATTGCAGCTCCAGAAATCACCTCCATCATGAAACGCAACTCTTGCGGCAAGTCATTAGACATCGCGCGCATGGCGCGCGATATGCATGGTGGTAACGGCATCTCTGATGAGTATGGTGTTGTGCGTCATATGCTGAATTTAGAGGTTGTGAACACTTATGAAGGTACTCACGATATTCACGCCTTGATTCTAGGTCGTGCCCAAACGGGTATTCAAGCTTTTAGCTAAAAACCCGACTTACTGATGATGGCCTTTGCTGCTTTGGCAAAGGCCTCGTCACTATCATTTTCCAGTTGTACAAAATTTTCAATCTTGTATTGAGGAAAATTGCGTACGATCGAAGATTGATATGAAGGGTCGTAGTGCTTTACCAATAACTCTTCCACTAACTCCGGAAAATTACCTGCATCAATGGCTTCATTCCATTTGGCAATCTGTACTTTCCCATAATGAGCAGTAAGCAAAGCCAGTTTCTGTTTGAAATTATCAGTATCGGTTAAGAAGTGGTGATATTCACGAATCAACCAAGAGACACGAGTCTGCGTACTGGATCGAAGCTCAATACAACTACCATTGCGAATTTTTTCCATCAAAGCATCAGGTACATGCAAGCCGCCAACCTTTTTGCTTTCCGACTCCACAAATACGGGTTTAACAGGATCAAGCGAGCGCAAGGCATTCCAAAGTGAAGTCTCAAACCCTTTTTGGGATGGCTGCTCGATATTAGGCTCATTGCCCAATACGGATCCACGGTGCACGGCTAAGCCTTCTAGATCCAGAATCTGAGCACCTAAAGCACCGATCTCTTGCAACACTTTTGTTTTGCCGCTACCCGTCATTCCACAGATCACCTGGAATGTAAATTGTGTTGCAGCGTGACCAAGACCATCAATCACAGTTCTTCTGAAACCCTGATACCCGCCCTCGAGCTGCTTGGCTTTCCAGCCAATGCGGTTGAGAATATGGGTAAACGCCCCACTACGTTCGCCACCGCGCCAGCAATAAATTAATGGGCGCCACTCACGTGGGAGTTCCAGAAAATGATTTTCTAAGTGCGCAGCAATATTCTTAGAGACTAAAGCTGCGCCCAATTTTTTCGCTGCAAAAGGAGATTCTTGTTTATAGAGCGTACCAATTGTGGAGCGCTCCTCATTATTCAGAACGGGATAATTTACCGCACCCGGAATATGATCAAGGGCAAATTCAGCTGGTGACCTAACATCAATCACAAGATCAAACTGATCTAGCTCAGATAAAAATTGATCAGACTTTAAGATATGAGGATTAATCGGCTGCACGAGGGACTAGCGCAACTGTTGCAAAACATGCTCAGGCCAAGGCGCTGACTTATTCGTGGTGAGATCTACCCAAACCATGGTTGCACCACCTATAGCAGCCTCTACTTCGGGATCGGTAGTTAAAGCCATACTGGTGTATAGATCCAGGCTTGTTCTACCAATAGCGCCAATAGAAGTCTTGAGGATTAATTCACCTGGATAAGAGAGCTGTTGAAAGAAATTACAAAAGCCATTAATCATCAACATAGACTCACGACCAGGAGCGACGTCATAACCCAAAGATGTAATCCATTCACAGCGAGCTTGCTCCATATACCGAAAGTACACGGTATTGTTGACATGTCCATACGCATCCATATCACCCCAACGAATGGGCATGATCATTTCATGCACTAGCTTTCTGTCTTCGGGAATGGTGATGCGCATGCGGGTCAGTACCTTACTATTTCACTTGCAATGCAAGTTGATACAGATTCGTAGAGCGCGCGCCAGAGCGACAAAATGCTAATACTGGTCCAGGCATGGTCTTCAATAAACGGGCCATCTCTCTTACTTGATCAACATTGATTGCACTAGGCACAACTGGTAGGTAGGCGTAATTCAAACCTAACTTTTCTGCTTCAGCTTGAATGCTGGCATTAGTTGGCTGATCTGGGCCGCCCTCACCGTCAGGACGGTTATTAATCACGCTCTTATAACCTTGTGCTGCAATTTCAGCCAAATGACTTGGCTCAATTTGACCAATAGTGCCGAACTGATCGTTATGACAAGAAATAGGAAGACTCATGAAACCCTCTACATTGAATAATGAAGTAATAGGGTTGATTTTAAATCAGGCCTATCGATCTTAGCTGGAAGCCTTTTTATGGGCCGAGAAGAAACGCTCGCATATTTCCATACCCACAAGCATGGCAACAACAAATACCAAGGCCTTCAGGTGCCCGGCACCCAAGGCAACCAAGGCTGGACCCGGGCAAAAACCAGCAATTCCCCAGCCGGCACCGAAAATGAGGCTGCCAATAATGAGGGGTTTCGTGATATCTCTACGGGTTGGGATATGCAAGGCGCCGCCAAAAAATGCTTTGGTCCTCTTGCTGACCACATAAAACCCGCCAAGCCCGACCATTACTGCACCCAACATCACAAACATTAAGGATGGATCCCAAAGACCCGTTAGATCCAAAAAGCCCAATACCTTCTGGGGATTACTCATGCCTGAGATGATTAAACCCCAACCAAAAAGTACACCAATTGCATACTGACTGAAAAGGCCAAAATGTTTTTTCATCTTAGACTCCGATCAAATGACGAAGAATAAAAACGGTCACGAAGCCGGCAAACATAAAGGCGCAAGTGGCAACAAGTGAGCGCGGCGATAAGCGAGAAAGCCCACAAATGCCATGACCGCTAGTACAGCCAGATCCATAGTGCGCACCAAAGCCAACTAGAAGGCCTGCAATTACAATCGCAATCCAATCAGACTCAATCTCTACAACGGGGAATATTCCGAAAAACAGTGCTGCCATAAATGGAGCTGATACCAAGCCCAAAACCAAACTCAGACGCCATGCGGTGTCAGTTAATTTGGGATGCAATAAGCCAGAAACAATGCCACTGATTCCTAGAATACGCCCATGAAGCAATACGTAAAGAGCTGCAGCAACCCCAAGAATCATTCCCCCCAATAAAGAAGGAATGGGTGTAAAGGAGAACCAGTCAATTTGCATTATTTAATCTATCAATTTATAAACTTAGCTGCAAGGGTTTGGGGCAAGACGTACCTGCAAGTAACGTAGGCCTAAATAAGCCCCAAAAATAAATCCTGGTAAAGCCAGTATTGAACCAAGGGCAAGCGTAGAAATGCCACTCAAACCCTGCCCTACAGTGCAACCCAAAGCAGTTACGCCACCAAAGCCCATCAATGCACCGCCAACTAAATGATTGGCTGTATCTTCTGAATTGCGAAAGGATTCCCAACGGAATGATTTTGTTGCAATAGAAACTGCCGCAGAACCTAGAATCATTCCTAGAACAGCCATAATGCCAACGGTCAACACTTTAGACGTATCGCTATACATCATTAGCCAGTCAAGTGAATACGCATAAGGAGCTACAAAAGACAAGCTCTCCATACGGCCAGAGTTCGTTACTAAAAACACTTCTTCCAAAGTATTTGGGTCTTCAGCAACAAAACCAAGATTGCCAGATACAAACCATACTGCACAGATCGCCAATCCGACAGCTATACCCGCAAAGATATTTTCAGCAGTCCAAAATGCCTTTCTTGCCAAAGCATATGCAATAAACGCAGAACCAATGATTAAGCCCAAGACCAAATGAAGAGTTGGGCGTGCAATACCGAGAGGCCCACTTAACAAACTGGGTAAGTCTTGCGGGGTATTAAAGGCTATGAAAAAAGTATCTAGGGTATTAATGCGAATTACACCCAAGAACCCACGCAATGTCATATAGGCGGTTAAACCCAGCACCATAAAGACAATCATCGACTTTAAATTACCACCACCAATACGAATTAATGTTTTGCTGCCACAGCCTGAGGCCAACACCATCCCGAAGCCAAACATAACGCTGCCCACAATAGTGGAGAGCCATAAGAATTTATTACCGGTATACATACTCTTCAGGGGGTCAATCAACCCGAAATAAGACATCAGGGTAAAACCAATGATGGCAACACCAATAGCCAAGAACCACTGCTTTAAACGATCCCAACTGGACATGATGAAAACATCAGACACTGCGCCCATGCTACAAAATCCAGTCTTTTGCATGACCGCACCTAAGAAAAAGGTAATGGCAAAAGTTGCCCAAAGGACTAACTTACTTAAAGAATTAATATCTACAACATCCATGGTGACCGTGTCTTGAAAAATTAAGGTTTAAATTTATAAAATTGTTGATTAAGAAAAGTAGCAACGTCAGCTTCATCTTCGGGAAATAAGTCAAGGCGAAGCTCTGCGTTGCAGAGTGAAACCATCTTCTTTAAATCGGCCAGAGATTTCACCTTGCCATCCGAGCGGGTGTAAATCATGTCGCCATTTCCAAAGCCCGTTTTCTTGGCGTGGCAGGCGTAGCACTTTTGCTGATCAATAGTTTTGCCATTTACTAAATCCGGAGTAGCCAGCACAGGCGCACTCATGAGCGCACTGGATGCGGCTAGCACAAAGGATCGAAGGAAAATCATTTTCATTACAAATCAAGGATTTAGCATTAATCCTTTATTTTAAGGCCCAATGGCTGAATTTGCCCTACTCCGCCTGGATAGACAGGTAGACGTTGTAGGCATTCATGCGGTTTGCAGCTCTAAAGAGCGGCATCCCTTCGTATTCCGACCAATCAGCTTGCTTATAGGCGTCCTCAAAAGGATCCAGGTTTATTGCTGCTTTAGACATCGACTCACGCAAATACTTCAAATAGCCCCTAGTAAAGGCAATATCTTCGGCCGGATGAACTGAATAACCCCCATGACCAGGTATGACGATATTGGGATTTAATTTTTCGATCTCATCCAAGGCCGCCAGCCACCCCTTGCTATCTGCATTTCCAACAAATGGAATGCGGCCCCTAAACACCAGATCACCCGCAAAAAGCACTTTTTCGGATGGAACGTACACCATCAAATCTTCAGGAGCATGAGCAGGCCCCACTCTGCTGATAAAGAAATCAATGCCGCCAATCGTCAATTTCAATTTTTGATCGATCCATACATCAGCAGAAATGAGTTTGGTATTTGCATTTACCCAGGGCGCAAAATCAGTTCTTGAAGCAATTAAGCGTTGCTTCGCTGTTTCTGAAGAAAGATAATTTCGCCCCTCACCTTGGGCATAAATCTTCGCACCGATTTTTTTAAATTCTTGCAAACCGTAGACATGATCTGCGTGATAGTGACTCACAATAATGGCGACAACTTTCTGCGGAGTAATCTTTTTAATTTCCGCAATTAATTTTTGCGCAAGAATAGGCGATCCCAAAGCATCTACCACCACCACACCATCTGGAGTTATAACAAACCCAGTATTGGAGATGAAGTTTTGGTTAGCACTACTCCCCATCTCTGGAAAACCTTGTACAAAGTAAGTATGAGGTGCGACTTGGGTAGGTTTGAGCTGAATATGATCAGCAGGATTACTTTGGCCAAAAGCAAAACTCAAAAAGATAAGGAACCCCAAAAGGATCCCCGCAAGACTCTTAATGCAATTCATACTAAATTACTTAAGGCTTGATGTAGGCAAAACCATCTTTGTATTGCAAGTCGGCAACTCGCACCACGCCTGATGGTGTGAAATCTGCATCCAGCGTGAATTGATCTTTTTTCAAATTCCGATTCTTTAAAGTGATCTCACACACTTCAAACTTCACACCACGAGATTTAAGGGCTCCAACTAATGGCGCATACTCCACATTATTTTTCTTATCCTTGGCGCCTTCCATCAACATATCCACTCCATTGGCATGAGTCACTACGATGATGATGGTATTTGGGGCTGTATCCAAATGATTACGAATATTGCGCAGACCTTTTAGACCTTGAGTTTCTGCATCATCAATGTGATAAACCACTTTGGTAGGGCCAGATGATTGAGCTGAAACGACAGAGCAAAATCCCAATGTCAGGGCTAAAGCAGTAATAATAGAAAGTAGTTTTTTCATGCTTAGATCTCGTGTAGTTATATGGCTAATTAAATTGGGGCCATGCCAGGATTATTTGACACACCTTTAATGATTGGCTCATTGAGCTTAACCGCTTTAACAACTTTGACATCGCGCAAGTGGCGCTCCATGACATCCCAAATTGCTTCGCCTCCTGCATTTTTCGCCTCTTCACTGACTGGCGCCCAACCAGCTACTTTGTAGGTTTTGTTTGCATCAATAGCCTTACCATTTAAGCGCATATCAGAAATACGTTTACCAGCGGTTTGTGCTGGATCAATGGTGTATTGCATTCCACCGACGCGGACCATGTCACCACCTTGCTGATAATACGGATCAGGATTAAACAAGTTATCAGCGACGTCCTCAAGAATAGTTTTAATTGTTTCACCACTCATATTGGTAACAGTAGTGTATGGGTAGGTGATCGCGGTTTGATCTAAAAGATTCTCACGCGTGATCGCTTGACCTGGCAATAGACTGGTACCCCAACGGAAGCCTGGAGAGAAGGCAATCTCTGCATTCTTCTGTGCCATCAATCCATCCAAGATGAGTTGATCAAAGCTACCGTTAAAGTTACCCCGGCGATACAAGAGGCCCTCTGTAGTTGCTAACTTCTCGTTGAGCTTAGCTTCATACGGAGCCCTGACTTTAGCGATCAACCTATTCATCGCTGGATCCGCTGGAATCATATTAGAGAAAATTGGGAATAGCTTATAGCGGAAATCTACTGGCTTGCCACCTTTCACATCAAAATCCAGCACTCCTAAGAACTTACTATTAGACCCAGCATTGGTAACTAGAGTTACTCCACCAGCATTCTTTACCTTCACCGGAATAGGCACACCATCATGGGTGTGCCCACCCAAAATAGCATCTAGTCCACGTACGCGGGAGGCCATTTTCAAATCTACATCCATGCCATTGTGAGATAGAAGCACCACTACCTTTGCGCCTTTTGATCTAACCTCATCAATAGTCTTTTGAATATTCTCTTCCTGAATACCAAAGGTCCAATCAGGAGTGAAGTAGCGGGGATTTGCAATGGGCGTATACGGGAATGCTTGTCCAATAATGGCAACCTGAATACCGTTCTGCACTTTCATGACATAGGGATTAAATACTGAGTCGCCGAAATCCGCTGTTTTAATGTTTTGCGCTACAAATGAAACTTTGCCCTTGAAGTCGCCATTTACGATTTCCATGACGCGCTTTTCGCCAAGAGTCATTTCCCAATGCGGAGTCATCACATCAACACCTAAAGCAAGAGCGGCATCAACCATATCCTGACCATTAGTCCAAAGTGCAGTACCTGAGCCCTGCCAAGTATCCCCACCATCTAGCAATAAAGCACCAGGACGATTGGCTTTCATTTGCTTAATTAAAGTGGCCATATGAGCAAATCCACCCATCTTGCCGTAGTTTTGAGCAGCAGCCACATAGTCTAAATAGGTAAAGACATGAGCATCACGAGTGCCTGGTGCAATGCCATTTGCCTTCAAGAAATATTCGCCAACCAAGTGCGGGGTCTTACCTTCCTGCGCACCGATACCAAGGTTTACATTAGGCTCACGGAAATAAATTGGCAATAGTTGAGCATGGCAATCTGTAAAGTGCAAAAAGTGAACATTACCAAATTTAGGTAAGTCATAAAATTTTTGCGCAGTGCTTTGTGCGTTAACAAAGTTTGATTGCAAACTCATTCCACCTGCAGATGCAATAGCTAAGGCCTGCAGAAAATCGCGACGACTTAAAGACATAACATTCCCTTTGTGAAAACAGGCCTGTCGGCCTGTTTTTATACTTTATTGATTAACTGGTGAGGCCGGATCAAGCAGCAAGGCCATGACATCCTGAATCTGCTGCTCATTTAAAAGTTTGGCATGAGCGAAACGCGGCATATTACTGCATACGTTATAGGCCTTGGAGTTATTAATACGATTCCATGTATAGACCACAACCTCTTTAGAGTAGCCGCGCATTTTTCCATAACCCGTTAAAGAGGGCCCAATATTTCCATAGGAGATTTCCTTGGGATCAATTTGATGGCAGTTATAGCAGCCGCCACCAATTTCTGAACCCGCTTTATCTGACCAAGTAGCTCCCCGACCACTTTGAGCAATCTTTTCCCCATTCTTCCAGTTACCAATGTACTTGCCATCAGATGGCTGCTTAATGGAAGCCATATTTTCGCTCTGAATCTTCTCCCTCACCTTTAGATCGCCACCGCCATCCAAGTTGGCTGGGTTAGAACAAAACTTCTGCGCAGGATCCTGCACCAAACGATCGAGACCAGCCTGACCTTTTGACTCAAAACTAGAGGACATCATATTTTCAAAAGGCGTTGCAGCATGAGCAAAACCGGCGGATATAAATAGCGCTAACGCCAATAAGGATAATTTATTTTTCATATTATTTATCTCCAGCGATTAACGCTTCAGTCCTGGTGCAGTCATAGCGCCACCTTTGGCTGTCACAGCCATATACATTGAAACCGCAATGGTATCTTCAGAGGTATATATTGGCTCAGGGAAACGCTGCTGACGATAGCAGTCATTTAAACGCTGCTGCATCGTCCAAAAAGTTCCGCTTGAAACCCTGTAAGCCGGCCATGAACCCCAACCTGCTGCTGCACCTTTTTGTGTCGTGATGTTAGGCAGATCCTGCAAGCGAATACGCTTACCGTCAGAGCCATGACATGAGGCGCATGAGAAATCCATTGGGCCGCCTTGATAGAAGAAGGATTGTTTACCCATCTCAAAGGCTTGCTTTTCTTTAGGGTGCTTAACAACAACATTAATTGGCATACCTTTTGATTCAGCAACAACGTAAGCAACTACAGCCTCAATATCTTTACGCTTACCTTTGCCAAAACCAGCCTTAATGATTTCGTTAGCGTCATAACCTTGCATTTTGCTCATACAAGTAATTAAGCGTGACTCAAGGTCTTGAACTTTGTTTGTGTCTTTAAAGTATTTTGGTAATTGAGTATAGGCACCCTTAACAACACCAGGCCCCATACCCAAATCACACTTTTCAAGTGAGACATTTTTGGGGCCCATCGGCTTTTTCCAAATATCCTCACCAGCTGCCTCATATAAATCAGAAGGGTTACCATCAGCAAGCATCGCACGATATTTTTCAATCTCTTGAGTTGCTGCGCTACCGCCAACGACAGGTTTATCTTCATTTTTTCCAGGACTGGTACAGCCCTGTAGGAGGACAAAAAAACCCGCCGCCAAGAGTCCGCAATAGATGCGTGTCTTCATAGGTAACCTTTTTAGTTATATTTTCGTATTGATATTAAGAAGCAGTGGCTTCATCAGTACGTTTGTCGCCTTTATTATCGATCCAGCTCACAACAATCTTGTCGCCTTTGGCGCCCTTGTATTTGAAGTTCAAGAATGGGTCCTTAGAGACCGCAGGGCCAAACTGACCATTCAAAACATCTTTACCATTTGCTTTGACATTGATAGTAGTGATGTGCCATGCAGGAATCACTTTGCCAGCAGCATCTTTACGCTGACCAGATTCCATATCGTGCTTCATCAAAATTTTTACATCCACAATTCCGCCGTTTTCGGCTGCTCTTACGCGCATTGGATCAGACATATGTTCCTCTTTTAATCTAGTAATTTATTAATGGTATTTAATTGGATTGAGAGTGCTTAACCGCCGCAACCACCCAAAGTTACTTTCACTTCTTTAACAGCCATACTCCATTTGCCATCAGCCTTTACCAAGGCATACACATTAGAGGTTTGACCCATCTTGATACGAGTAGTAACAAAAGGCTCAGTGCCTGTAGGAATATAGAACTGCGCAGCCAAGGCGCTTGGGTTTTTCTCAACCAAGATTGCCATTTGCTCTGCTTTAAGGGTAGTGACAATTCCAACCGGAACTACCGCACCATTTTCTGCAATATCTGGGGCGTTCAAAGTAACAGCGCTAGACTTATCTGGACTGCCTGCACCTAGAATCTTAAATACATCATCAAGACTCTTGCCTTCAAATGCGGCTTTATTCCATTCTTGAGCTTGGGCCACACTAATGAGACCCGCAGAAGCCATTAAACCGAAAACCGCTGAATATTTCAATAAACTGCGTCGCTGCTGATTCATAAAAACTCCTTTAATAATTATTTACCGTGAATATATTACCTGCTAACCAATAAAGCATGCTGGTTAGTACTGATACATCTTATTTATTTACCACCAGAAAGCACCCAGGTAACCAAAGCCTTGCGATCCTCATCCGATAACTGCGACTGTGGCGGCATTGGAATTGAACCCCATACGCCTGAGCCACCATTTTTAACTTTAGCCATCAATTTATCCAAAGCACCGCTCTGCCCCTGGTATTTGACTGCAATATCAGCAATGGATGGGCCAACCAATTTGGCGTTCGGTGCGTGACATGCTGAACAGTTCTCATTCTTAAATAGCGCAGCTGGACCCTTGTTGGAGGAAGCATGAGTATCGGACGCATGGGCCAATCCCTCACCCGTCGTTCCAGGCAACTTAGCAAGAGGCGGTTTGGTGGAGTCTGAACCACGATATGGGCCATACAAGCGATTTTGCTCAGCAATATTGCCATGAGCATTTCTGGCGAAGTCTGGAAGAGTGGATCCAATTTGCACAAACTTCACGCAATTGTTCATGCAAGAAGAGCCATTAACATCCGGCTTGCCGTTAACACTCCAAAAACCATGATTACGAGTCATGCCGTTACGATTAGGCATTTTTTTCTGGACTTCGGCAATGTTGGCATCACTCAATACAAAATCATCCGGGACTATTTCACCCAAGCTGAGAATATATGCCACCAGCGCATAAGTATTGTCCGGGGTAAGTGATCTCGGCGCATTCCAAGGCATGGCACGATAAATATAGTCCCACAATGTTGATACAGTTGGCACCTTCATCAAAGTAGTTCGCTGAGGCTGCTTACGATCTAACAAAGAGGCGACCCTACCAGTCTTCACGTCATCAGCAGTTGTTCCACCAGCAATCGGAGTAAAGATCTCATTTGACTCACCAAAAACACCGTGACAACTAGCGCACTTAGATTCCCAAATTACCTGACCTTGCTCAACAGAGCCAGATCCCTTTGGTAAGCCTTTAAAGTCTGGGCGCACATCAATATCCCAAGCCATGACTTCTGCAGGAGTTGCATTTCTTCCAATACCCGGAAACTTAGCGGAGCCCTGTGTACTTTGTGCAAACGAAATCTGGGCAGCTAATACTGCAATACTTAGCAGACTCAAACGAGCAATAAAATTAACCGACTTGTACATTGCTTACCTCACCGTTTGAATCTAACTTCCATGACTGAATAGCATTATTGTGATAAATAGATCGATTACCTCGTGCATCACGCAAGACCTTTATCGATGGCTGGATGTAACCAGTGTCATCCACTGCTCTAGATTGCAATATTGCCGGTGATCCATCCCATACCCAATCAATATTGAAGCGAGTTATAGACTTGGTTTGAATTGGCGTCTCTAAACGAGCAGTACGCCAGTTATTGCCGCCATCGAAAGAAACATCAACACGCTTAATCTTGCCGCGACCAGACCAAGCCATACCGCTCACGTTATAAAAACCTTTATCCAGCAATTGCTGGCCACCAGAAGGTGTAGTAATTACCGATTTGCATTCTTGAATGGATGCGTATTGACGATGCATGCCATCTGGCATGAGCTCAATATAGTGAACGGCTTCATCTTTCGCATTCCAAGGCATATCGCCAACCTCTAGGCGACGCAACCACTTCACCCAGCTGACACCCTGCACGCCAGGAACTACTAGGCGCAATGGGAAGCCGTTTTCCGGGCGTAACATTTCGCCATTCATACTCCAGGCAACGATTGCGTCTTCTAAGCAGCTTTCAAGATTGATCGTACGCGTCATGCCTGAACCATCACCACCTTCGGCAAGCATGAACTTGCCTTTTTTCAAATCTGCGCCACATTCTTCAAGCAATACCTTAAGAGGTACACCTGTGAATTCGCAGCAAGATAGCATGCCGTGGGTATATTGCACGGTTGGCACCGCAACGTTACCCCACTCCAATCCAGTATTAGCACCGCACTCAATGAAGTGGGTACGAGAAACTGAAGGCAATCTCATTAAATCATTCATCGTAAAGACGCGAGCGTTCTTCACCAAACCGTTCACCATGAGGCGATGGGTTTCAGGGTTGATGTTGTACCAACCTTGGTGATGACGCTCAAAGTGCAAACCATTCGGGGTAATAGTGCCGAATAATCCTTGCAGCGGAGTAAATGCAACAGATGCTGCAGATACACGCGTTAATCCAGGTGATTCACGACGAATGAGGTTAGATTCGTAAATTGATGGCACGCCATATGGCATGGTGGCAACGTTTTTACCTAAAGTGGTTTGCCACTCTTGCTTTTCAAGAATTGCGGGATCGCCTTCTCCAGCAGCAAAAGCCATTGGGGCAGCCAGGCCAGCAGCTGCAACACCAATGGCTGATAAAAAGCCCTTACGTAAGAAGCCGCGACGGGTCTCATCTAGTCCATTTGAATTGATATCGGCAATTAACTTCTGAGAGATAAAGTGCTCGGGCGCTTTCACCAAGCGAGCTCTATTAGCCGGCTTCTCAACCGCCGAGATATCCTCGGCACTTAATTCAATCTGCTTCTTAGTCATTTGACCTCTACTTGAAAAGTGATTTACTGCAAAACTTAATGAATGCTTTCAGCAATCTTTGCGCAGACTGTCTGACACATCTCTACGGTTGCGTTATCCGCAATCGAGTAATAAACCGTTACACCCTCTTTGCGGCGCATTAGAATTCCGGCTTTATGAAGCGCCAATAAATGTCTCGAAACATTGGCCTGGCTTGTGCCACACATCTCTACAACCTCAGAGACGGATTTTTCACCGCTACAGACTGCATACATGATGCGTAAACGTGCGGGCTCAGATAGAACATTGAAATAAGCAGCCACATGCGAAAATACCTTCTCCATCTGTTTTGGAGATAAGTTTTTTGTCGCCTTTTGAACTTTTACCTTCATAGAACCTATTTATATGAATATATGCGTATAAAAGCATATTTAACGCGTATGCAGACCAAGTTCATATAGTGAGTTACCCTGACAGGTTCTAAAGATACAATCAATTGATGGATATTGAAGCACTCCTTCTCTCGTTAAAGCTGGCTATATGGACTTTAGTCCTGATCCTCCCTTTTGGAGTCTGGGTAGCCCATTCTGTCCAAAATATGGGCAAAAGCAGATCATGGATCGAGGCATCTCTTGCCCTGCCTTTAGTGCTTCCTCCTACGGTATTGGGTTATTACCTCCTCGTAGGTCTCGGCGGAAAAAGCATCTTTGGTATCCCATTAGTGTTTTCGTTCACGGGCATCCTGATTGCATCCCTGATTGTGAATTTGCCATTTGCCATTCAGCCAATACAGCGTGCGTTTGAAGCGATTAATCCCGAGATTCGGGAGGCAGCTCAGGTAAGCGGACTATCCAAATGGCAGATCTTTCGTTTAGTTGAATTACCTCTTGCTTGGCCCGGCATTACTAGTGCAGCCGTATTGACTTTTGCGCATACCCTTGGAGAGTTTGGTGTCATCCTCATGGTTGGGGGCGCAATCCCAGGAGAAACAAAAACCGTATCGATTGCGATTTATGACAAAGTGCAAAGCTTTGATACCTCAGGTGCCGGCGTACTGTCATTGATATTACTTTGCACCTCGCTTGTAGCGATAGCACTTTCCTACGGTCTCTTTGGTCGCAGCCCATCGCATGCCAATCGATGGAGTCGCTAATGCTTAAAGTAAGACTCTCCCAAGTAAACCCAAATCCCTTACAGCTTAATATTGAATGTATTCCTGGAGAATTACATGCCCTAGTGGGTCCCTCTGGCAGCGGTAAGACAACAGCTCTGCGCACAATTGCCGGCCTAAATGATGCTGATAGCGGGAAAATTGTGTGCGATGGCAAGCTATGGTTTGAAGCAAATGAAGTGAATGGTATTTCTACCTCGCTAAGCCCCGCCAATCGGTCATGTGGGTTCTTATTTCAACAGTACGCCCTATTTCCACATCTCACTGCGCTAGAGAATGTATGCATCCCCCTTTACAACTCAGTAACGGGTCTCTCAGAGCGTAAGGTACAAGCACAACAATGGCTTGATCGAATGGGCATCGGCGAGTTAGCCAAACGTATGCCCAACCAACTCTCAGGCGGTCAGCAGCAACGGGTTGCGCTCGCTAGGGCATTAGCGCGATCTCCAAAAATACTATTGCTTGATGAACCCTTCTCTGCGATTGATGCACCTACCCGTCAAGGTCTTTACAAGACGCTAGCTGAACTTCGCAAAGATTTAAATATTCCTATTCTGCTGGTTACTCACGATTTAAGAGAGGCTGATTTATTAGCGGATCGCATTACTGTGATTGACCAAGGTGTGGGGCTGCAGACAGCACCACCGCAAGTACTATTTGAAAGACCCAGAAACTCGCGCGTTGCAGAGCTGGTAGGCATTAGCAATAAGTTTGAGGGGGTCTTTACTTCTGGAAAACTGAGTTGGAATGGTTGCCAGCGCATCTTTAACGTAGTCGACAAAGGCAAGATCCCACCAAATACACCCGTCGCTTGGGTGATCCCAGCAGACGGAATTAGTCTTCATGCATCTTCTAGCTCGACATCGATTGCAGCTAAGGTTGAACAGCTTAGCGCATTAGGGCAGATTGCTGTTATCCAACTTCGTACAACTGAAGGCAATCATGTGATTACTTGGGAGGCCTCTGCCGCAGAGGTTAGGCGCCTTGCCTTGGATATCGGCAAAGAGGCTTATCTCGAAATGGATAGTAGCAAAATTCACATCATGCCATTGCGACCGATTAATGATCCTCGTCGCTTTGCTAACTAAGAAGTTAATTACTTTTTAGCAACAAGTCCCAGAAGAGCAGACATCCCAGTATGTCTCGGACCTTCAGAAAGTTCTTTCTCGTAACTCACAAGCTCGAGTATTTGAAAGTCTTTAGTGAGATCTCGAATCATTTCTTCTGTATAGAGATGCTCTATTAATGATGGGCCGCCGGTTTTGTAATCTAGTTGCTTAGGGGTGTAGCCCTGCAAGATAAAGAGTCCACCAGGTTTTGTCGCTTTGTAAGCTTGCTCAAAGATTCTAGCGCGCATTGCTGGATCGGCAAACTGAATGAAGATCCCAATCACTGCGTCATAAGTATTTTCTTGCCACGCATAGCTATCGGTATCAGAGAAGGAATACTCAACTTGCACTTGATTATCTTTGGAAAACTGCTTTGCTTTAGCAAGTGCGATATCAGACGCATCAAATCCAATAACCTGCATACCTTGCTTGGCAAGCCAGACACCATTGCGCCCTTCACCATCAGCGATGCAGAGAACCTTGTCTTTGGACTTTAGGTATTGCTTTGTTTTCTCAACAAGATACTCGTTAGGCTCTTTGCCAAAAATGAACTCTTCTTTATCGAAGCGTTCGTTCCAGAACTGGGTGGCATCCGCGAAACTCATAGACCTATCCTGATGAACTTGATTATTTTTTGAGTCCGCCAACGAGGTCGCTCTTTAAGTCGTTAATATTTTCAAGGCCAACTGCAATGCGTACCAAGCCATCAGAAATACCAGCTGCTTTACGAGCCTCAGGCGTTACACGGCAATGCGTTGTTGTGGCTGGGTGAGTAATAGTCGTGCGGGTATCACCCAAGTTTGCAGTAATCGAGCAAAGCTTAGTTTGGTTGATAAGTATGAACGCTGCCTTCTTGCCACCCTTCAAGGTGAAAGACACAATCGCCCCACCCTCTTTTTGCTGACGCATTGCCAATGCATGTTGGGGATGTGATTTCAGGCCGGGATGGTAAACCCGCTCTACTCCAGATTGCTTCTCAAGCCATTGGGCCAAGGCGAGTGCATTCTGACTCTGCTGCTTCATGCGAAGCTCTAAAGTCTCGAGGCCTTTGAGGAATACCCAGGCATTGAATGCGGATAGCGTTGGGCCTGCAGTTCGTACATAAGGGAAGACTTTACCCATGATGAAATCTTTGCTGCCTACAATTGCTCCACCCACTACTCGGCCTTGTCCATCTAAGTACTTAGTGGCCGAATGAATCACAACATCAGCACCAAGCGCCAATGGTTTTTGCAAAGCAGGCGTACAGAAGCAGTTATCCACCGCGAATAAAGCGCCTGCTTTTTTAGCAATCTTTGAAATCGCTCTGATATCAGCAATCTCAGTTAAAGGATTGGAAGGCGTCTCTAGATAAAAGAGTTTGGTATTGGGTTGCACAGCAGCCTGCCATGACTTGGTATCAGCCAAATCAGCATAAGTGGTTGTGATGCCAAAGCGACCTAAGATATTGGTGAACAACTGAATGGTTGCACCAAATACTGAGCGCGAGCAAACCACGTGATCACCTGCTTGTAAATGCGCCATTGCCATTGTCAGAATGGCAGACATTCCGGAAGCGGTAGCAATACAAGCCTCACCACCCTCTAAAGCAGCCAAGCGATCCTGGAACATACTTACGGTTGGATTAGTAAAGCGAGAATAGATAAAGCCTTGGTCAGCATGTGCAAAACCATCAGCCGCTAGCTCTGCGCTATCAAAACAGAAGCTGGATGTCAGAAACATTGCCTCTGAATGCTCTTGGTATTCAGCAGTGCGACGAGTACCGGCGCGAACCGCTAAGGTCTCGAGCGCTAGCTTAGAAAAATCGGGTTTTTTACGGATAGTTTTGCTCTTCATACTGCTATTTTGACACCGAATTACGAATTTGCCTCGAGTAAGGCAAATTCCTGTCGCTTTTTAGTCTTCGGTAGCCAAATGCAGGTGGAGCTGTGAACGGGCGAAGTCACTCGAATCCTTCTGACGATCAGCCTTCGCATCAGAGGTATTTCTAGCGGCTTCTAAGGCATCAAGATAGGACTCGGTAATGTCACCCGTAATATAGAAGCCATCAAAGCAAGATGCTTCAAAGTTCTTGATATCTGGATTAACGTCCCTCACTGCCTGCTTCATATCTTCAATGCTTTGATAGATCAACTGATCTGCACCAATCATCTTATTGATCTCTTCATCAGTCCGGCCATAGGCAACCAATTCGCTGCGAGTTGGCATATCAATACCGTAAACGTTCGGGAAACGCACTGGTGGTGCAGCAGATGCAAAAATCACCTTCTTCGCACCAGATTCACGTGCCATCTGCACAATCTCAAATGAGGTTGTGCCACGAACGATGGAGTCATCCACAATCAATACCGTCTTGTCTTTAAATTCAATACGCATGGCATTGAGTTTTTGACGAACAGACTTCTTACGAACAGCTTGGCCAGGCATGATAAATGTACGGCCGATGTAACGGTTCTTAAAGAAGCCTTCACGGTAATCCACGCCCAATTTCTTTGCTACCTGCATAGCTGCTGGACGGCTGGAATCCGGAATCGGCATCACCACATCGATTTCATCGACATTGGTTTCTTTACGGATCTTCTCAGCTAAGTAATCGCCCATACGCATACGCACGTTGTAGACAGTCACACCATCAATGGTTGAGTCCGGACGGGCCATATAGACGTACTCAAAAATGCAAGGCGTTAACACTGCATTTGGTACACATTGACGTGAATAGAAATTACCATCCAAGTCGATATAAATTGCTTCACCTGGATGAACGTCGCGAACAAAGGTAAATCCTAAGCCTTCTAGAGCAACAGACTCAGATGCAATCATCCACTCAGGACCTTGAGGAGTATCGATGCGGCCGATACATAAAGGACGGATACCGTACTGATCGCGAAAGGCCAATAAGCCATAACCCGCTATTAAAGAAACTACTGCATACGAACCTTTAACGCGATTAGTTACACCAGTCACGGCGTTAAACATCGCGCCCTCATCTAGGGCTGCACTATTGGTTTCTTTTTGCAGTTCATCAGCCAATACGTTAAGCAATACTTCAGTATCAGAACTGGTATTAATGTGACGACGGTCACGATAAGCCATCTCCACACGCAGACTTGGTGCGTTAGTCAGGTTGCCGTTATGCGCCAAGATAATGCCGTAAGGAGCGCTTACATAAAAAGGCTGCGCTTCTTCTTCGCTACTTGCAGAACCTGCAGTTGGGTAACGCACTTGGCCAATGCCAGCGTTACCAACCAAGCTACGCATATTGCGAGTTCTAAACACATCTCGTACCAAGCCATTGGCTTTATGCATCGTGAATGAATTACCGTTCATCGTTGCAATACCTGCAGCATCCTGTCCGCGATGCTGCAAAAGCAGCAGCGCATCATAGAGAAGTTGATTTACTGGTGAGTGGGAAACAGTTCCGACGACGCCGCACATATCTCTAGATTCCTATTGTTAATTTAGGAGTAATGGTAGGGCTAACTTTAGGCATTGCATCACCTAATTGTTTAGCCCAGTCGGCAGGAAGCCAACTTTTAATTAAACCGGCTGCCATATCAATTGCTGGTCTGGTAATGGCATTCTTCCAAGCCATACTTTGCGGGATGGGTGTGAGTGCAGCGAGAGTCGCAAGTACCACCACGATCAAGCCTCCACGAATCACGCCAAATATCAAACCCAAGAAACGGTCAGTCAAACTAAGGCCGACCGACAAAATAATTTTTTGCACTACCCCGCCAAACATACCGCAAACAATCAGGGTCAGGATAAAGAGGATGAGGAAGCTGATGCCCAGGCTAAGTAGCTCATCTAGATGAAATGTAGACAGCCATTCCGTGGAGAGGTAGTTGCTATAGTGATAAGCAACCCAAGCAGCTGCGAACCAAGAGGCTAAAGCAAGCACCTCTTTAAACAAACCGCGCGAGATGCCTACCAAGGCAGAAACCAAGAGTACGACTAGGGTGAAGTAATCCACCGATGTTAGCTTGAGGGTGGACAAGTATTCCATTACTGTTTACCGGACTCGACAAGTCTTGGCGAAAGACCCATCGCCTTAATTTTCTTTTCCGCTACTTCTGCGACATCTTTATCAGTAAAGGGTCCTGCTCGAACAAGGAAAATCTTGCCACCATCAGCACCCACCTTACTCAAGGTATAACTCGGAATGTTTTGATTTTTGAGTCTTGCGGACAAGGCCTTTACATTAGCCTCGGATGCAAAAGCACCAATCTGAATAACGCACTTACCTGAACCGGAAGTGCTTGACTTGGGTGCGTCAGCTGTTTTAGGTTTTGCGTCGGCCTTAGGACTTGCCGCAGCCACAACCTCTTCACCCGCCGCTAAACCTAACGTGCCAGATTTATTTACTGCAGGCGCTGCTGGTTTAGTGTCTGCCTTAGTTTCTACTTTTGCTTCTGGCTTTACTTCTGTCGCAGGTGCAGCGGCGACCTTAGGAGCTTCTTTAGCGGGCTCAACAGGAACTTCGGCCTTAGGTTTTTCTTCAGCCCTAGGCTCCGTACCAGGAATAGGTAAGCTGGTAACAATGTTTACTGCGATGTCGTTAGATGATGCCTTTGGTTTGTTATCCAAAATACGAGGCAAGCCAATTACAGCAATCAATACAAGGACAGCAGCACCAATCAGGCGATGGCGCGCTCTTTGTTGTTCTGGATCTTCTGTGAGGGCAAGTTCTTCAGCTTCTGCTGCGCGCTGAAAACTGCGTGGGGCTGCTCGTTTGGTGGTGCGACTACCCCTTGAACCTATTTCAAGGTCATCAGACTGGGTTTTTCGCTTAAAAAAGCTTGGTAAACGAATCATGGATCAGTGGGCCTGGTTGTTTCGGTAAGTCATTACGCCTGCAACGGTAAAGAAGGATCCGAAGATGACAATTCTATCACCCTCACCCGCTAAAGATAGCGCTTTTTGATACGCTAAAGCGGGTTCTGAGAAGCATTCAATACCCCCATCCGTTCCATTTTTAGGCTTTACGCCCATAGCTTCAAGCTTCTCGGCCAAGACCTTAGCGCTGGCAGCTCTGGGAGTCGGTAAATCTGTGCAAAACCAGAAATCTACGATGTTTAAGAGGGGTTTAATCACCCCCTCAATATCCTTGTCAGCCATAGCCCCAAAAATGGCATAGGTGTAGGGGTGGTAACCCATCTTATCGAGCCCCTGAGCCAAGGTAGCAGCAGCATGGGGATTATGGGCAACATCCAATACCACGGTAGGCTGACCCGGAAGAACCTGGAATCGACCTGGTAGCTCAACCAATGCAAAACCATTGCGAATATCCTGGGCGCTCACTGGTAAGCGCTGATGCAATGCCATTAAGGCAGCAATAACAGCAGAGGCATTCAGAATCTGATTAGCACCCCGCAGTGCTGGGTACCCAAGCCCACTAAAGCGCTTCTTGCGTCCAGCCCAACCCCATTGCTGTTTATCGCCCTGGAAGTTGTAGTCACGTCCCTGTAACCAGAGGTCGCAGCCCAACTTTTCAGCATGATCAATCAGCGATTGTGGCGGCACAGGATCACCACACACCGCGATATGTCCTGGACGGAAAATACCCGCCTTTTCCAGGCCAATGGCTTCGCGTGTGCCCCCCAAAAAATCCGCATGATCGATATCGATACTAGTCACAATTGCGCAATCAGCATCAACGATGTTGACAGCATCTAAGCGACCACCCATACCCACTTCCAAGACAACTGCATCCAAATTGGACTTAGCAAACAGATGCATGATGGCTAAAGTGGTGAACTCAAAATACGTTAAGGTCGGCGCATCGACTAGGCTCACCCGAGCTTCTTCGACAGCAGCAAAATGTTCAAGCAAGAGATTGTCTTTGACATCTTCACCATTGATGCGCGCACGCTCATTGAATTTGAGTAAATGTGGGGAGGTATGGCAACCGACTCTATAACCAGAAGCCAACAGAATGCTCTCGAGAAACGCACAGGTCGAGCCTTTGCCATTTGTACCGGCAACCGTAATTACTGGGCAATCAAAATGGAGATCTAATGCAGCCTTCACGCGATTGATGCGCTCAAGCCCCATGTCTATGCCAACGGGGTGAGCAGTCTCGAGGTGGCTAAGCCAAGCCTCTAGGCTAGGAAATAATATGGGGGCTTGGTGTGCTGAGCTCAAGCGCTTAAACGACTGCGCTACCCGCGATAGCAGGCTCAGGAAGCTTTTGTAACAAAGCAAGTAAACGCGCGATTTCACCGCGCATCTGACGACGATCAACAATCATGTCAATCCCGCCCTTTTGCATCAGGAACTCAGATCTCTGAAATCCCTCTGGTAATTTCTCGCGAACAGTTTGCTCAATCACGCGAGGACCTGCAAAACCAATTAAGGCTTTTGGCTCAGCCATCACTACATCACCCATAAATGCAAAGCTAGCAGAAATACCGCCCATCGTTGGGTCAGTGAGCACGCTGATATAAGGCAAGCCTTTTTTAGCCAACAAGGTCAACATCGAGTTAGTCTTCGCCATTTGGAAAAGGGATAACAAGCTTTCTTGCATACGCGCACCGCCAGTAGCAGTGACACAAATGAAGGCGCACTTCTTATTAATTGCCTCTTGTACTCCGCGGGCAAAACGCTCACCCACTACAGAGCCCATAGAGCCACCCATATATTGGAATTCGAAACAAGCAGCTACTACAGGAATGGCTTCAATCTTGCCGCCCATCACAATCAAGGCTTCAGATTCACCAGAAGCATCATTCGCTTCTTTAATGCGATCTGGATATTTTTTAGAGTCTTTAAATTTCAGCGGGTCAGTTGGATAGATATCAGCACCGATTTCGTAGCGGCCTTTTTCATCTAGCAAGCTGTCTAAGCGCAGACGTGCTCCGATACGCATGTGATGACTACATTTTGGGCATACCGATAAATTGGCTTCAATGTCAGTGCTGTACAGAACAGTTTCACAACTGGGGCACTTGACCCACAATCCCTCAGGTACTGACTTGCGATTTGCAGGATCAGTATGTTGAATTTGGGGTGGGAGTAATTTATCTATCCAGCTCATTAGTTTTTAGCTATCCAATGCGTCGCGTATCTCACGAATGAAGGTTTCCAGTGATTGTACCGCCTGCCCAGGGGGCGCATCCTCTAAAAGGCGAATAATGCGGCTACCAATTACCACTGCATCAGCGCTAGCGGATACCGCCTTAGCGCTGGCAGCATCGCTAATTCCAAAGCCTACAGCAATCGGAATATCTGTCTCTTCACGAATTTTCGGGATGATGCTGGCCACATCCTGTGTATTGAGGTTAGATGCACCAGTAACCCCTCTCATAGAAACGTAATAGATATAACCAGAAGCTATTTTGGCCGCCTCTTTAATGCGCTCATGTGATGAAGTAGGCGCTAATAAGAAGATCGGGTCAATACCGGCAACACGCATACGAGCGGCAAAATCCACGCACTCTTCTGGTGGGTAATCCACTACGAGAACACCGTCGACACCAGCAGCCTTCGCTTCGGTTGCAAAACGCTCTGCTCCCATTTGCTCAACTGGGTTTGCATAACCCATCAAAACAACTGGTGTATTGGCATCCAGCTTGCGGAATTCTTTCACCATCTCTAAGCAGCTATACAAAGTGACGCCTTGAGTCAGCGCGCGTTCCGATGATCTCTGAATGACAGGACCATCAGCCATTGGATCTGAAAATGGCACACCTAATTCAATCACACTTGAACCGCCACGAACTAATGCATGCATGAGTTCAACGGTTTGTTTAGGATCTGGATCACCAGCAGTAATAAAAGGAATCAATCCTTTTTTGCCTGTTGCTTTTAGCTCCTTGAAGAGCGCAGTAATTTTTGACATAACTCTTTCTTAACCTTCTGAACCTGTTGCCTGGGCAACGGTATGCATATCCTTGTCACCGCGGCCAGAGAGGTTGACCAAAATAGTCTTGTCTTTAGGCAGAGTCTTAGCAAGTTTGCAGGCATAAGCAATAGCGTGTGAAGACTCAAGCGCAGGAATAATGCCTTCAATCTGGCAGCAATCATGGAATGCTTGGAGCGCCTCTTCATCTGTAATTGCCACATATTCTGCTCGACCAGAATCTTTTAACCATGCATGCTCAGGACCAACGCCTGGGTAATCCATGCCAGCAGAAACAGAGTGCGTTTCAGAGATCTGGCCATTCTTATCTTGCAATAAATAAGTACGGTTGCCGTGCAACACACCAGGCGTGCCAACGCACAAGGCCGCTGAATGCAAACCACTTCCCAGACCATGTCCTGCTGCCTCAACACCAATGAGTTTCACTTCCGGGAAATCGATGTAAGGATAAAAAATGCCCATCGCATTAGAGCCGCCGCCAACACAAGCTAAAACATAGTCAGGTTGACGACCAGTCATCTCTGGCATCTGTACTTTGCACTCTTCACCAATCACACTCTGAAAATCTCTCACCATCATTGGATAAGGATGTGGTCCTGCGACGGTTCCGATGATGTAGAAAGTATTGTCCACGTTGGTAACCCAATCGCGCATCGCTTCATTGAGCGCATCTTTCAAAGTCTTGGTACCAGATTCCACTGGAACCACCTTAGCGCCAAGTAACTTCATACGAAATACGTTTTGCGCCTGACGGGCTACGTCCACAGAGCCTTGATAGACTGTGCAGTCCAAACCAAAGCGAGCGCAGATCGTTGCTGTAGCAACGCCGTGCTGCCCTGCCCCTGTCTCAGCAATAATGCGAGGCTTACCCATACGTTTGGCCAACATTGCTTGGCCAATCACGTTATTAATCTTGTGTGCGCCTGTGTGATTTAAATCTTCACGCTTCAGGTAGATTTGTGCGCCACCCAGCATTTCGCTCCAACGCTTAGCGTGATAAACCGGTGAAGGTCTACCAACAAAGTGTTTGAGCTCATAATTAAACTCTTCAATGAATTCTGGATCGTGTTGATACTTTGCATAAGCTTCTTTAAGCTCATCCAAAGCAAACATCAATGTCTCAGACACAAACACGCCGCCATAGGGACCGAAGTGTCCTCGTGCATCTGGCTTGTCGTACATAGCTACCTCTTTTGATTTATCTACAGCAAATTATTGGGACGATGCTTTGGCATCCGCTGCGCGCACTGCTTGAACAAATTGGGCCATGAGCGCAGGATCCTTAACACCCCTGCTGCTTTCTACGCCACTACTGACGTCAACCGCGCAAGGATGCAGGCGTGCAATGGCCTCGCCCACGTTGTGCGTGTTCAATCCACCACTCAAAACGACCCGAGGCGCGTTTTCGCTTACCCATGTCTGTGGAATCCCTTGCCAATCAAAAGGAACGCCTCCGCCACCATATCCCTCAACCAGGGCATCCAGCAGAAAAGCGTTTGCATCCCCATATTGTAGGGAAAAATCATCAAAAGCGAAGCTAGTTCCTACACGAGCAGCCTTCATCCAAGGCTCGCCTGCAGCAAGCTGGGCACAGCGCTCTGGGGTCTCATCCCCATGAAACTGCCATAAGGTGATCGAGGCAGCAGCCCGAATAGCGGCAAATTCTTCATCTGTAGCATTTACAACCAATCCAACGGCATCTACCCCCGCAGGAAGTCTAGAAATGAGCTGAGCGGCGATATTAGGGCTCACAGCCCGAACGCTAGGGGGATAAAAGACGAAGCCAACAGCATCCACCCCCGCAGAAACAGCGGAATCGATGTCAGCAGCCGTCTGTAAGCCGCAGATTTTGACCCTAGTTCGGCCCGGAGAATATGTCAGTAAGCCCATAAATGAATGATAAGGCCAAGGGCCTTTATTTCCCTTGCGCTTTCTTTTGCTTCCCGATGACCTGAGCTGGCAGCCAAGAGTTTTCCAACCAAGGCTGGGGGATGGCAAATTCGTCCGGATAAGTGATTTTGGCCAAATACAGGCCATCGGCCATAAAAGTAGGAGCGGCGATTTGCCTATTCTTAGCAGCCAAGACTTCGGCCATCCACTCCGGCTTTTGTCTGCCCTGACCAATTTGCAAAAAACAGCCGACCACATTGCGGATCATGTGATGCAAAAAAGCATTTCCCCGTATCCGGAAATACAGCCATGGTTGATCAGAAATAATCTCAATGGAGTAAATCGTTTTTACCGGTGTTTTACTTTGGCACTCAGATGAGCGAAAAGAACTAAAGTCGTGTTCGCCAATCAAGCACTCAGCTGATTTTTTCATAGCCTCGACATCAAGCCATTGATTTGGGGGCACCAGTAAGTAACCTGCGCGTGAGTGCGACATCGGCGCACGACAAGGCCCCGCTTGCAAGGCATAAATATATTCACGCTCATAAGCAGAGAAGCGCGCACTGAACTCATCAGAAACTGGCTTTGCCCAGTTAATAACAATCGATGGCGGCAAGAATGAGTTCACACCCCTTACCCATGAAAAGTCTTCACGCTCAACATTGGTATCAAAATGTACGACCTGCCCTAAGGCATGAACTCCGGTATCGGTTCTGCCTGCGGTGATCGTTTGTATAGGCTGTACCGCACAGGATTGCTCGCCTACAAAAGCGGAGATGGCTTTTTCTAATTCGTCTTGTACTGTGTTGTGATTGACCTGCGTTTGCCAGCCAGAATATGGGCTGCCGTCATACTGAAGGCCGAGGGCTATACGCATGGTTCAGGTATTGCGATGCGAGATTTCTGCCAACAAGCCCTGCGCTTCAATGGTGATGACTGGATCAACAGAATTACTGATGCGAAGCACTTCATCCAAAGACTTTTTAGCTGCAGAGAAATCTTCGATCGTGATGTAAGCACGCGCCAGATTCAATTTGACGCGCAAAGTATCTGCAAGTGGATTTGACACTGGAGCAGTTATTGTTGCAGGAACCTCTTTAGCGGGCTTTGAAAGATCAAGATCTATACCATCAAACAATGCCTTTGCACGAGCCGGCATTTCAAAATGAGAGCTGGCTGCAGGCTTCTCATTTTTAGCAACATGATGTGTGTCGGCATGAAAGCTTGGCGCTTCTGAGCGACGCGCATTGCGGGCTAAGCCCCAGAGCAATAAACCGGTTAAACCTATCAAACCAATAGCCAGAATAGCTGGGCCTAATCCACCTAAGCCACCTAAGCCAAAATTGCTGTCGACTGCTTTCTTCTCCTTAGATTTATCTAGAAGTCTCTGTAAGTCAGCGATATTATTTTCTAACTCAGCAACCCGAACTTTAGTCTGCTCCAACATCTTCTCTTGAGCGACTAACTCTTCAGTGTAGCGACGCTCTTGATCGTTGCCATCAGCGCTTGAACCAATCTTCAGTCGATCCTTAGGAACAACTTCCTCTGTTTTAGCATTACCTGATTTTCCATTAGCAGTGCCTGCTTCTTTTTCGCCATGTTCCGCGCGCCACTGTTCGTTAGCATCTGCTACAAACTGATTTGCCTCTACCGGACTAATGGAGCGCAGCAGCGCCTGACCGGGTTTGGACAACTCAGCTCCGGCGGCCAAGCGATTGATGCTACCGCTAGCAAACGCATCGGGATTGGCCTTATATAGGGCCATCATGGTTTGATCTAAGGTAGCACCATCTAATTGGGGTGCCATGATGGCAGCTATTTCAGATAAGGACTGCCCCGACTTTACAGTGATCTTCTGTACATCACCAAGTAACAATGTGAATGTCTTAGTAAGACTGCCGCTAGACCAATTGAGATTAACCAATACATCTAAGAATGGATCATCGGTCATCGGTACAGAATTGACTGTCTCTACCAAAACCATCAGCTGCTCTTGACGATTGCGATACACGATTGCCTGCGGATTGAGCTCAAGAATCTTTTGTGAAATACCTAAGCGCTCATAAGATGCCTTATTAGGCATTGTCACGTTCAGGGTTGATAAAGCACCTTGCTCATCTGCACCAACTCGAATTGGGATCTCTACGCGGAGTGGCTCACCACGGCGTGACTGGAGTTGAGGGGCGCCTAAGCTAATCGCACCAGCAATAGATGACCAACTAAGCAGAACAATACAAAGTAGCTTTAAGCCCAGCCGGCTAATACGAAACATAAAGGCTAAATTACTTCTCAAGCAGAATGCGAAGCATGCGGCGCAATGGCTCAGCAGCACCCCATAAGAGCTGGTCGCCAACAGTAAAGGCGCCCAAATACTCTGGGCCGATTGCCATCTTATGTAAACGGCCAATAGGTACAGTCAAGGTACCACTGACAGCAGCAGGCGATAAATCACGCTCAGTAGTTTCGCGATCATTCGGCACTACTTTGACCCACTGATTATCTGCAGCCAGAATCGCCTCGATCTCTTTGAGTGGAATATCTTTTTTGAGCTTCACAGTCAAACCTTGTGAATGGCAACGCATCGCACCTACACGCACACACAAACCATCAATTGGAATGCTGCCAGGTGTACGGAATGCAGGACGACCTAAGATCTTGTTGAACTCAGCGCCACCCTTCCACTCTTCTTTAGTTTGTCCATTCTCAACAGGTACGTCGATCCAAGGAATTAGGCTCCCCGCTAAGGCGGTGTTACGGAAATTCTTTTTCGGGAAATCAGAAGAGCGCAACGTTTCAGTAACCTTGCGATCAATGTCCAAAATCCAAGAAGATGGGTCAGCCAATTCCGTAGCAACGCTGTCGCGTAATGCGCCCATTTGCAGCAAAAGCTCGCGCATATTCTGCGCACCAGCACCAGAAGCTGCTTGATAAGTCATCGCGCTAATCCACTCAACCATGTCAGCCTTAACCAAGCCACCCATAGCCATCATCATCAAACTCACAGTGCAATTAGCGCCGATCCAATTCTTCCCACCAGCGGCTAAAGCTTTATCAATCACCGGGCGATTAACCGGATCTAAAACCAATACTGCGTCATCCTTCATACGCAATGCACTAGCAGCATCAATCCAGTGACCATTCCACCCTGCTGCACGCAGCTTAGGGAATATGTCATTGGTGTAATCGCCGCCTTGGCAAGTCAAGATGATGTCGCAACGTGACAATGCTTTGATGTCATTCGCATCTTGCAAAGTGCTTTCGCTCTTAGTCACTTTTTGACCATTGAGCAAAGGCACCTCTCCACCTGCTTGGCTGGTGCTAAAAAATACAGGCTCGATTAGATCGAAATCCTTTTCAGCCAACATTCTCTCCATGAGAACGCTACCAACCATACCGCGCCAGCCAACTAAACCAACTAAAGGTGTTTTTGAATTTGCCATGATGAACTATCTAGTGAATGTATTTGATTTGCTTCTAGTTAATTTCTTACGCAAGCGCTGCAACTACAGCATCGCCCATTTCAACCGTTGATACTTTTTTCGTGCCTTCGGTATAAATGTCTGCCGTTCTTAAACCTTGCGCTAAGACTTTCTGCACTGCTTTTTCAATGCGATCCGCTTCTGCAGGCATACCTAATGAATAACGCAACATCATTGCCGCAGACAAAATGGTGGCCAATGGATTGGCGATACCCTTACCAGCGATATCCGGCGCAGAACCATGGCTAGGCTCATACAAGCCCTTATTGTTCTTATCTAAAGAGGCAGATGGCAACATACCGATAGAGCCGGTCAACATTGCAGCTTCATCAGACAAGATGTCACCAAACAGATTGCCAGTTACCACTACATCAAATGCTTTAGGCGCTTTAACCAACTGCATCGCAGCGTTATCCACATACATATGAGATAACTCAACATCTGGATAGTCTTTAGAAACCCTAATCATGACTTCACGCCAAAGCTGAGAAGTCTCTAATACGTTTGCCTTGTCTACGCTGCACACTTTTTTACCGCGCTTGCGTGCTGCCTCAAAAGCAACACGTCCAATACGCTCTACTTCAGGCTCGCTGTAATGCATGGTGTCGAAACCTTCACGCGCACCTTTGAACAGCGGCAACTCAGAAGCACGAATACCGCGTGGCTGACCAAAGTAAATATCACCATTGAGCTCACGCACAATCAAAATATCCAAGCCACCAATGATTTCTGGCTTAAGACTTGATGCAGCTGTAAGTTCTGGATAGCAAATTGCTGGTCTGAAATTAGCAAACAACTCGAGGTGTTTACGCAAACCCAAGATGGCTTGTTCGGGACGCAGTTCGCGTGCAAGCGTGTCGTACTTCCAGTCACCTACTGCACCAAACAAAATAGCATCCGCTTTTTTAGCGAGCTCTAGGGTGGCTGGTGGCAAAGGATGTCCAGCGACGTCATAAGCTGCTCCGCCTACGGGAGCTTCTTCTAAATCAAACTTTGGGCCAAGGGCTTGGAGCACTCGAACAGCTTGAGCAACGATTTCCGGGCCGATACCATCGCCCGGTAGAACTGCAATTTTCATGAAAGGCCTTTAAATCAACGAAATTACGGCAATTGTGTCGCAAGCCAAGGCATTTTTAGAATGCGCTCGGCTTCATAAGCCTTGATTTTATCTGCATGTTGCAGGGTTAGGCCAATATCGTCTAAGCCGTTAAGAAGGCAATACTTTCTAAATGGGGCCACTTCAAAGCTATAAGCAGTGCCATCGGGGGCAATAACCTGCTGTGCTGCTAGATCGATCGTTAATTGATAGCCGTTAAACGCTTGGGTTTCGTTAAAAAGATGGTCAACCTGCATTTCAGTCAAAACAATCGGCAAAACACCGTTTTTGAAGCAGTTGTTGTAGAAAATATCTGCAAAACTAGGTGCAATCACCGCTCTAAAGCCAAATTGATCCAAGGCCCAGGGTGCATGCTCACGGGAACTGCCGCAGCCAAAGTTCTTTCGAGCCAGCAGAATGCCAGCACCTTTGTAGCGTGGTTGATTGAGCACAAAGTCAGGGTTGATGGGACGCGTACTGCAATCTTGACCAGGTTCACCATGATCGAGGTAGCGCCATTCATCAAACAGATTTTGACCAAAGCCAGTCTTCTTGATTGATTTTAGAAACTGCTTCGGAATAATGGCATCGGTATCCACGTTCTCGCGATTAAGCGGAGCAACTAAACCTTTGTATACCGTAAATTTTTCCATGATTCGATTTTTACTCTAAATGTTTACTTCACAGGGGTAACAACAACATCCTTACCCTTGGTTTGAGATTGATTGTTTTGCTGTGTATTACTTGATCCGCCCATGGATGTTCCCATGTTCTGCAAGTCTTTACCAACACCTTCCATGGTGCTGCTACAGGCAGAAATAATAATTCCAGCGACGCCAATAATTGCTAGTCTAGAAATTAAAGAGGGTGAAGAAAATTTCATTAATCAGCTTCCTTATGAAATCTTACGCACGTCAACAAAGTGACCTTCGATCGCTGCAGCAGCTGCCATTGCAGGGCTAACCAAATGTGTGCGACCACCATTGCCTTGACGACCTTCGAAGTTGCGATTCGATGTTGAGGCGCAACGCTCTCCCGGCTCCAAGCGATCAGCATTCATGGCCAAGCACATAGAACATCCAGGTTCACGCCACTCGAAGCCGGCAGCCTTGAATATGCGATCCAAACCTTCGCGCTCTGCTTGGGCTTTTACCAAACCAGAACCAGGAACGACCAATGCTAACTTCACATTGGCAGCCACTTTTTTACCTAGACGATCGACCACCTTAGCAGCTGCACGCATATCTTCAATGCGACTGTTAGTGCATGAGCCGATAAATACTTTATCTATAGAGATGCTACTCAATGGTGTATTTGGTACGAGGTTCATGTACACCAAAGCACGCTCCATTGCTGAACGCTTGTTTGGATCACGCTCTTTTTCTGGATCAGGAACACGCTCACTAATCGCCAGCACCATTTCTGGTGAAGTTCCCCAGGTAACCTGTGGAGCGATTTCTTCTGCACGCAATTCGACTACGGCATCAAACTTTGCATCAGGATCTGAATGCAAGGTTCTCCAATATTGCAATGCCTGCAACATCGCTGGGCCCTTAGGCGCATATGGACGACCCTGAATATATTCAATCGTAGTTTCATCTACAGCAACTAAACCAGCGCGCGCGCCAGCTTCAATCGCCATATTGCAGATAGTCATACGACCTTCCATTGAAAGGTTGCGAATGGCTTCGCCAGCAAACTCTATGGTGTAACCCGTACCACCTGCAGTACCAATCTTGCCAATCACTGCAAGAACGATATCCTTAGCAGTGGAGCCTGGCTGCAGACGACCATCAACACGCACCAGCATGTTTTTGCTCTTCTTCATGAGCAACGTTTGGGTTGCCAATACATGCTCGACTTCCGAAGTGCCAATACCGAACGCCAGAGCACCAAAAGCACCATGCGTACTAGTGTGAGAATCACCACAAACCACGGTCATGCCAGGTAAGGTTGCACCCTGCTCTGGCCCGATGACGTGAACAATCCCTTGTCGGGTGTCATTCATCTTGTATTGGGTAATCCCAAAGGCATCGCAGTTTTGATCCAAAGTATCTACTTGCAACTTAGATATCGGATCAGTAATTCCTTCGGAGCGATCCGTCGTTGGTACGTTGTGATCAGAAACTGCCAAATTAGCGGAGATACGCCAAACTGGACGGCCAGCCAAATTCAAACCCTCAAATGCCTGGGGACTGGTTACCTCATGAAGCAACTGACGATCGATATAAATCGTGGCTGTGCCATCTTCTTCAGAGTAAACAACGTGGTCATCCCACAATTTGTCATAAAGCGTACGAGACATGAGAGACCTTAAATACCTTATTTACGAACCGAGATGTTCGGAACCTTGCGCGCTGTTTCACCCACGTACAACTGACGTGGACGTCCAATTTTGTACTCAGGATCAGTGATCATTTCTTCCCACTGAGCAATCCAACCTACTGTTCTTGCCAGTGCAAAAATACAGGTGAACATTTCTGTTGGGATACCTAAAGCACGTTGCACGATACCAGAGTAGAAGTCTACGTTTGGATAGAGCTTACGGCTTACAAAATAGTCATCCTCCAAAGCAATCTTCTCAAGAGTCATGGCCAACTTGAACAATGGATCATCTTGGAGACCCAGTTCATTCAATACTTCGTAGCAGGTTTCACGCATCAACTTTGCACGCGGGTCAAAGTTTTTATAAACGCGGTGTCCAAAGCCCATCAAGCGAACGCTTGAGTTCTTATCTTTTACTTGAGCGATAAATTCATGAATCTTATCTACGCCGCCATTCGCTTGAATCTCATTCAACATCTGCAAGCAGGCTTCATTTGCACCACCGTGAGCTGGGCCCCAGAGGCAAGCAATGCCAGCAGAGATCGCTGCAAAAGGATTGGTGCCTGATGAACCACACAGACGCACAGTTGAAGTGGAGGCATTTTGCTCATGATCTGCATGCAATGTAAAGATGCGATCCAAAGCACGAACCAATACTGGATTTACTTTGTACTCTTCACATGGTGTTGCAAACATCATGCGCATAAAGTTAGCGGTGTATGACAAAGAGTTATCAGGATAGATAAATGGTTGACCTACAGAATATTTATAAGCCATCGCAACCAAAGTTGGCATCTTCGCAATCAAACGAATTTGCGCTACTTCGCGGGCTTTAGGTTGGCTGTAGTCAATCGCATCATGGTAGAAGGCAGCCATTGCACCAACCAAGCCGGTCAATACTGACATTGGATGCGCATCGCGACGGAAACCACGCAGGAAGAATTGCATTTGCTCATGAACCATCGTGTGGTGCATGACCATTTCTTCAAAGTCTTTTTTCTCTGTGGCATTTGGCAAGTCGCCATTGATCAAGAGGTAGCAAACTTCCAAGAAGTCACAGTTATTAGCTAAATCTTCAATTGGGTAGCCGCGATAGAGCAACTCACCCTTATCGCCATCGATGTAGGTAATTTTGCTATTGCATGATGCTGTAGATAAGAAGCCTGAGTCGTAAGTGAACTTACCAGTCTGACCATAGAGCTTACGAATGTCGATTACATCAGGACCCACTGTCCCTTTATAAATTGGCAGATCAATATCTGGTGTTCCATCCGAAAACGAGAGTTTTGCTTTGATGTCCGATTCAATCATTTCTAATCCTTAGTCATTCAAAAATATGATTAATACACTATTCGCTCATGCACCTATACAACTACTGCACCAAAATACTGAATTACTTCTCTCTCAGCCTTTGTAAAACCATCTTGAAAGAGTCTGTTTGCATCTCTTTCTCCAGGCTGGCTACAGAATCTTTACGACCAATCAATAAATCCATCAAGTCGTTGTCATCTAAAGCTAATAACTGGCTTAAAACCTTTCCATCTTCTACGCTTAATTGAGTGCCGTAACGCTCAAAGAAACGCTGCAGAATTAAATCGTTCTCTAGCAAGCCCCTACGAGCATCACTCTTTAAACGATATAACTCTGCATTGCCGAGGGTCATACTGCCCTACGAACCATCAACTCCTTGATCTTGCCAATTGCCTTCGTTGGGTTCAAGTGCTTAGGACATACGTCCACGCAATTCATGATGGTGTGGCAACGGAACAAGCGGTATGGGTCTTCCAAATTATCCAAGCGCTGATTGGTATCTTCATCACGGCTATCCGCAATAAAGCGATAAGCCTGCAATAAACCAGCTGGGCCAACGAACTTGTCTGGATTCCACCAGAAAGATGGGCATGAAGTTGAGCATGATGCGCACAAGATGCACTCATACAAGCCATTCAACTCTTCACGCTCTTCAGGACTCTGGAGACGCTCTTTTTCAGGAGGAGGATTGTCATTTACCAAGTAAGGCTTGATTGACAAATACTGCTTGAAGAACAAAGTCATGTCGACAATCAAATCACGCACTACTGGCAAGCCAGGCAATGGGCGCAATGTGATGACCTTAGGCAAAGTCAACATATTGGTCAAACAAGCCAAACCATTTTTACCGTTGATGTTCATTGCATCTGAACCGCACACGCCTTCACGGCATGAGCGACGATAAGAAATCGACTCATCTTGCTTCTTCAAAGAAATCAAAGCGTCCAACAACATACGCTCACCAGTGAGTTCTAACTCATAACGTTGCATGCGTGGGGCAGCATCGACATCTGGATCGTAGCGGTAAATTTCGAATATACGGATATCACTCATCTTCTATCTCTTTTGCTTAGAAAGTACGTTCTTTAGGAGGGAAGGACTCAACAGTGAGAGGCTTCAAGACAACTGGCTTGTAAGAAAGCTTATTTCCCTCGCTGTACCAAAGGGTGTGCTTCATCCAATTCTCGTCATCGCGCTCTTGGTGGTCATCATGCGAATGTGCACCACGACTCTCTTTACGAGCTGCAGCAGAAATCATGGTTGCATTTGCAGTCTCGACTAAGTTAGCCACTTCCAAAGCCTCAATACGAGCCGTATTGAAAATCTCGGATTTATCTTTAACCCATAAGTGCTTAGCGCGCTCTGTCAATTTAGCCATTTGACGAACGCCTTCATCCATCAACTCTTGATTACGGAACACACCAGCATATTTCTGCATGCACTTGCGAATGTCGTTTGCAACGTCTTGCGCGTACTCGCCTGAAGTGGAATTATCCAACTTCGCAATACGCTCCAATGTTTGCTCACCAGCATTCGCAGGTAACGGCTTGAATTCGCGATTTTTCAGATCTAGGCCAACAATATGGTTACCAGCTGCACGACCGAATACCAAGAGGTCGAGCAATGAGTTAGTGCCTAAGCGGTTCGCACCGTGAACGGATACACATGAACACTCACCAATCGCATACAAACCATTCACGATTTCATTGTGAATACCATTCGCAGGCACAACAACTTGACCATTGATGTTGGTAGGAATACCACCCATCTGATAGTGAATCGTTGGGACTACTGGAATCGGTTCTTTAGTGACATCAACGTTTGCAAAGTTAATGCCAATCTCATAAACAGAAGGCAAACGTTTCATGATGGTCTCAGCACCAATGTGTGTCAAATCGAGCACAACATAGTCACCATTAGGGCCGCAACCGCGCCCTTCTTTAATTTCCTGGTCCATACAGCGGGATACGAAATCGCGTGGGGCCAAATCTTTATAGGTTGGCGCATAACGTTCCATGAAACGCTCGCCATCTTTATTACGCAAGATACCACCTTCACCGCGGCAACCTTCTGTCAACAACACACCCGCACCAGCAACGCCAGTTGGGTGAAATTGCCAGAACTCCATATCTTCCAATGGAATACCTGCGCGAGCTGCTAGGCCCATACCGTCGCCGGTATTAATAAACGCGTTTGTTGATGCATCCCAAATACGGCCCGCACCACCAGTTGCCAACATCACAATCTTGGCTTCCAAGATATAAACCTGGCCTGTTTCCATTTCGAGAGCAGTAACACCAACAACATCACCTGCATCATCACGAATCAAATCGAGCGCTAACCACTCAACGAAGAAGTTTGTTTTAGCGCGCACGTTACGTTGATACAAGGTATGCAACATGGCATGGCCAGTACGGTCAGCAGCAGCACAAGCACGTTGCACAGGCTTCTCGCCATAGTTTGCTGTGTGGCCACCGAATGGACGCTGATAAATCGTGCCATCTGGATTACGGTCAAATGGCATGCCGTAGTGCTCTAACTCATAAACGACTTTTGGAGCTTCGCGACACATGAACTCGATCACGTCTTGGTCACCCAACCAGTCAGATCCCTTGATGGTGTCATAGAAGTGATAGTGCCAATTGTCTTCACTCATATTGCCTAATGAAGCACCGATACCACCTTGGGCGGCAACTGTATGTGAACGTGTTGGGAATACCTTAGTTAGTACAGCAACATTCAAGCCGGCTTCAGCCAACTGCAATGATGCGCGCATACCGGAACCACCTGCCCCAATAATCACCGCATCAAAACGGCGGCGTGGCAATGATTTTTTAATTGCAGTCATCGAATTACACTTTCCACAAAATTTGCACGGCATAGGCCGCACAGGCTACGAGATACAAAACAGTTAACACTTGGAGTGTTAAGCGAATGCTGACGGGCTTGATGTAATCCATCCAGATATCACGGATACCAATCCAGGCGTGATAGAACAGACTGATAAACGCCAAGAGCGTCAACAACTTCATGAATTGGTTGCTGAACAAAGCAGACCAGCCTTCATAAGTAGCGCTGCCAGTAATGCAATAGTCCACTAACAAAACAATCGTAAATACCACCATCACTATCGCGGTAACGCGCTGGATGATCCATTCTTTAAGGCCGTAGTGCGCGCCTACAACTAAGCGCTTTGGTCCAATTTGATAAATAGGCATGAAATTTCCTTAAATGATGTGCGCTTAGTACACGCCGAATAATTTGAGACCCACTACAGCAGTCAAAGCCAAGCCGAGGAACAAAACAAAAATGGCTGAACGATTTGCTTCAGACTTCTCAACGCCGATTTCTAAATCGAGCAAGAGGTAACGGATACCAGCACAGAAGTGGTGCAAGAAACACCAAATCAAACCGAGACAAATAATCTTGACCAAAATATTGCCAGTGAAAGCTTGGAATTTTTGGTAGCTCAGCTCAGATGCAAGACTCTGATCGAAGAGATACAAAATAAATGGCAGCAAGAGGAACATCGCTGCCCCGCTAATGCGGTGAAGAATTGACACTTTACCGGCCCAAGGAAGGCGGTATTTAATCAACTGGGCAAGACCAATATTTCGGTAAACCGGTCTATCTTTTTTTACATTTTGCTGTGAATCAACCATGGGCAATCTCTATCTTTAGGTGGAGGTTCATTGTGGTTTTGTTGTATCGCAACATATTCTATTGGAAACCTTAGGGCTGGTGGGGATTTTTACGGGTTTATAGGGGTTTAATAGGGGTTTTAACGGATATGTTCATCAACGCACTTAGTTCAATTTGTTTTCGTAATGCTGCTTTGAAGTGTCGTATCTAGCGTGACGAATTTCTACTGGTTTATTCCCGTAGGTGAAAGCCACCCGTTCTACAGAAAGGAGTGGCGCACCCTCTTCCAGATGAAGGTGTTTTGCCAGCATTTCATCAGCAGCTACAGCCTTAATTTTTTCTTCTGCACGCACCATATGGGTGGCGTAATGCCCCTCATAAAATGCGTAGACGGGACCATGCCAAGCATTAAGCACTTCAAGGTCCAGACCCTTAAAACGGGCTCCAGGCAGAAAAATCTCTTCAAAAACAATAGGTTTGCCTGCAAAGCTCTGAACCCGATCAATATGAATAATGGGGTCCCCTGCCTTTAATTTGAGCAAATTAGCCACATAAGTCGTAGCCTCGACCTTTTCACAGGTCAAAAACTGGTTGGTCAGGTGAAATTTCTCACCAGAATCCGGGGCTAAACGTAAAAAACGGTACTGCCAATCATCCTCTTGATGGGTCGCGACAAAGGTGCCCTTCCCTTGGCGGCGAACCAGTAAATTTTGGGCGGCCAGCTCATCAATAGCCTTGCGAACGGTACCCTGACTGACGGCATAACGGGCTGCAAGCTCCATCTCACTGGGAATGGCCATTCCTGGCAGCCATTCCGAGGCTTGCAAACTAGCCAAAATCATCGCCTTGATCTGTTCGTACAGAGGGCTAAATGAGGCAACAGGCAAATTTACATCAGACAAATTAACTCCAGGCCGTGTCAATTGGATAAAATTCAAAGTAATTCTAGTCTTATATAAGACATCATTGACAGTGTAAAGCTAAAGTCCCTACACTTGAATGGATAATAGAAAAGTTTTCATTAATTAACCCTCTTAACCAACTTCTGGAGTTCTCAGTAATGGCAAAAGCCCCAATGCGTGTCGCTGTAACCGGTGCAGCCGGTCAAATCGGATATTCCCTTCTATTCCGCATCGCCAATGGCGACCTGCTGGGCAAAGATCAGCCCGTCATCCTGCAATTGCTTGAGATTCCTGATGAAAAAGCTCAAAAAGCCTTAACTGGCGTCATGATGGAGTTGGAAGACTGCGCATTCCCGCTATTGGCAGGTATGTCAGCACACTCTGACCCAATGACCGCTTTTAAAGATATCGACGTTGCCCTTTTAGTTGGCGCACGTCCACGCGGTCCTGGCATGGAGCGTAAAGACTTGCTCTCCGCTAACGCACAAATTTTCACAGCTCAAGGCAAGGCATTAAATGCAGTTGCTAAGAAGACTGTAAAAGTATTGGTTGTTGGTAACCCAGCAAATACCAATGCTTACATCGCCATGAAATCTGCTCCAGATATTCCTGCGAAGAATTTCACAGCAATGCTGCGCCTGGATCACAACCGCGCCCTCTCACAATTGGCTAGCAAGTTGAACAAGCCGGTAGCTGATATTGAGAAATTGGTTGTATGGGGCAACCATAGCCCAACAATGTACCCAGACTATCGCTTTGCAACGATCGACGGCAAGTCAGTCAAAGACTCTATCAACGATGCAGCTTGGAACAAAGATGTATTTATTCCAACTGTTGGTAAGCGTGGCGCAGCCATCATTGAAGCGCGTGGCCTGTCTTCTGCAGCTTCTGCAGCGAATGCGGCAATTGACCACATTCACGATTGGGTTCTCGGCACTAACGGTAAGTGGGTAACGATGGGCATTCCTTCTAAAGGCGAATACGACATTCCTGCTGAAGTGATTTATGGCTTCCCAGTTGTTTGCGAAAACGGTGAATACAAAATGATCGAAGGTTTAGAGATCGATGCATTCTCCCGCGAGCGCATGACCCACACCCTGAATGAGTTACTCGAAGAGCAAGCTGGCGTTAAGCACTTGCTCTCATAAGGAAAACTAGATGAAGAAAAACCTTCTCGCCATTAGCCTTGTGCTTGCTAGCGCTTTAGGCGCTGCAAATGCATTTGCTGATGAGGAAGCATTTACTTGGACCTGTCAAGAAAGCAAGCAGTTCAAAACTACTGGCTCAACTGAAAAGATCCGCTTAACTTGGGAATCCAAAACGTATGATTTGGATCGCCAAACTTCATTGCCGGGCAGCCTGCGTTACAAAAATACCAATTCAGGTTACGACCTAGTGGTATTGGGGAACAAAGCAATGCTATTTAACATTAAAGCGGGTGTACGTCTTGCCGATTTCTGCCAAACAGCAGATATGAGATCTGGTAAGTTGCCACACTTGTTTGCTGGCGCAGAACCTTTTGTGCAGAATTAATTTCTCGCACTGCATCAAATAAAAAAGCCGAGATTTCTCGGCTTTTTTATTGCTTAGTGTTTCTATTATTTTATTGATATATTTTTCTTTTGCTTCTTTGTTTTGCCTCTTTGTTTAATCTAGTGAAACAAAGGTTGCTGTGATGGTGCATCGTCTGGCATTTCAGCATGCACTGCCTCGCCTGAGCGATCTGGGAATAAAGGTGCACCACAGTCATCACAAAGCTCTGGATCAAACAGCATTGCATGTCGGAATATATCCTCTACTCCTGCGTCATGCAAGGCATCACAAATCTTCTTAATTGGACTCTCATCATCTGACAGGTCGTTTAAAGCGTCGTTTGCCACGCTTTCCCTGTCGTACAGCGGCCAAATCACTCCATACATTACTTCGGATGAACCTTTTACACTGAACGATATTCGATACTCATCCGCCTGCTCTTCTCCAAATGCACCGACCACACAAGATAAGCCAGCCGGCAATATCCCGAGAGTGCTCTCTAAGAAATTGACTGCTGCGCGAATACTCAAAGGTCGCACATGCTTATCAGCCAAACGGCAGTTTGTGAAATACGCCTCTGGTAAGAGCAACTCAAACTCACAACCAGGGAGTAGGGATGCAATCGGCTCCTGCATAGCAGTTTGCCAACCAATCAAACTCACGCCCCGCTCTTGGCGGGCTGGTGGCTCAGCCTGCCATCGGAAAATGGGAGAGCCGCTCGGCGCACTTAAGGCGGCAATAATAAAGCGTGGATCCGCTAATACGGCAATCGTTTCCGACATGTTACGCAACTCAAGCTTGACATCTTTTCCAGAGATTGCCGCGGTTGCCAATGCTTCTGTCAGCACGCGCGTTTGACAATGGGAATGCGGCATTTGATCAATGCTGTAAAGCCAAGGAACAATAGCAATGCGCGTGTCAGTTGAGGCAATAGCGCTATGTAGGGCCTGAGCAGTTGACTCAATAATATTGACAGGTAATGGCCCGGATGGAATCTGATAACGAGTATGCGCAACGATAGGCATTGCTAGTAACAATACATCCCACTCCTGCCCTTCATGCTCAACCCTCAATGACTCAGCCAAGGTTTCTGCAATGTCGGCAAGTACTTCAAAGGCTACTGTATTGATACGGAAGGTTTGATCTAGGGCGGCATCAATCACATTTTGATTTTGACTTTTGAGCAAGCGCATTAAGCGTACGTTCAGGCGCTCTTCCCAGAAGCGATCCTCGATCTGACTGCCAGATGCGGCCAAAGAAATAGCGTCAGCCACCATCTTCTCCACTTCTGGAGAATTCCGTTGCGATGCTTTAGTGCGATGCACGGCCATTATTTTCTTTCTGCCCTTCTAAATACAGGCTTATCTACTTTTGATTCAGCGGCATAGTACTTGTAGCCATCCAAATTAAAGCCCTTTAAATCAGCGGGATCAGTAATGCGATTCTCAACCACATAGCGAGCCATCAAGCCGCGGGCTCGCTTGGCATAAAAAGAAATAATCTTGTACTTACCATCCTTAGCATCCTGAAACACCGGGGAAATGACCTGGCAATCTAATTCTTTAGGTTGAAGTACCTTGAAATACTCCTCTGAAGCCAGGTTCAGTAGTACTGGCTTCTTTTGCTTTTCTAAAACCTTTTTGATGGAATCGGTTACGCGACTCCCCCAGAATGCATAAAGATCCTTACCTCTGGCGTTTTTGAATGAGGTGCCCATTTCTAAGCGATAAGGCTGCATCAAATCCAGAGGCTTTAGCGCGCCATAAAGGCCGGACAAAATTCGAATGTGATCTTGGGCAAACTCTACCGCTTTGGCATTCAGTGTTTTAACGTCAAAACCATCATAGACATCCCCACCAAAGGCATAGATCGCCGGCTTACTGTTTTCTTCTGTGAATTTCTTGGACCAATCCCGGTAGCGACCGACATTCAGAATAGCCAACTGATCGGATAAACCCATCAATTTGGCAATGTCTTGCGGTGCTAGCTTCTTGAGATCAGCAATAAGCTTGGCTGATTCCGAGACAAACTCGGGCAAAGTAGGCGCCTTGACCTTGGCGGGGGTCTTGTAATCCAAGGATTTAGCAGGTGAAAGAACGATCAGCATGGCACAATTTGTTTATGTATTTTTACCATTCTAGCGACTACCGAATATATCCGCTGTAAAAGGCCGATCATTACCCCTGCCCTCATGAACCCGCTAGAGACACCCTCTTTTCCAAGTCGCCTACCAAAAGTTGGAACCACCATCTTTACGGTGATGTCCTCCCTGGCCGCAGAGCATCAGGCGATTAATCTTGGGCAAGGCTTTCCGGACTTTCCATGCGACAGAAAACTGATTGCTGATGTGAATGCCGCCATGTTGGCAGATCACAATCAATACCCCCCTATGGCTGGAGTTGCAGAGCTTCGTCATAGCATTAGTCAGAAGATCAGCCGTTTATATAGTCACCACTACGACGCTGATACTGAAATCACAATTACTGCAGGTGGTACACAGGCCATATTTACAGCCATACTCTCTTGCATTGGCCCTGGTGATGAAGTCATCATCATCGAACCCGCCTTTGACTGCTACCGACCTGCAATAGATTTAGCTGTAGGAAAAACGATTGCCGTTTCATTACAGGTCGTACGTGATGAATCAGGACAAGTAGCTTCGTATCAAATTCCGTGGGATGTATTAGCAAATGCTATCAACCCTAAAACGCGACTCATTTTGATTAACACTCCGCATAATCCGACTGGTATGGTGTGGGATAAATCAGATCTTGATCACCTAGCAGCCTTAGTTCGCGATACTTCCGCCTTGATTCTGAGTGACGAAGTCTATGAGCATATGGTCTATGACGGTGCCAAGCACCATAGCATCGCCTCTCATCCAGAGTTAGCAGCCAGGAGCTTTCTAGTTTCTAGCTTTGGCAAGACCTATCACGTCACTGGTTGGAAAGTGGGTTATGTGGCTGCGCCATCTGCGCTAACAAAAGAGTTTCGCAAGGTACATCAGTTCAATGTATTTGCTGTCAATACCCCTATGCAATATGGCTTAGCTACTTATCTTGCAGATGAAAACCATTATTTAAATCTTCCCGCCTTTTATCAAGCTAAGCGAGATTTTTTTAGGGCTGGCTTAAGTAAAACCAAATTTAGATTGCTTCCCAGTCCCGGAAGTTATTTTCAATGCGCTGATTACTCCGCGCTGGGAATCCCTCAGGCTAAATTGAATGAGGCTGATTTTTGCAAATGGCTTACTAGTGAAGTTGGGGTAGCCGCTATTCCAGTTTCTGCTTTTTATGATCAACCTACCGAGTCTGGCGTCATTCGTTTTTGTTTTGCAAAGCAAGAGCAAACTCTCGCCAATGCTTTACAGCGCTTACAAAATTTATAGAGGAAAAAATGGCAACCCCAAAATCAAAAGAAGTGATTGATGTTTACAGTTGGCCAACCCCAAATGGCCATAAGGTGCACATCATGCTCGAAGAATGCGGCTACCGCCTAGGTCGCGACTGGATTGCTCATCCGATTGATATTGGTGCCGGCGATCAATTTGCGCCTGAATTCCTCAAGATTAGCCCTAACAATAAGATTCCAGCAATCGTTGATCCTAATGGGCCGGACGGAAAACCAATCAATATATTTGAGTCTGGCGCCATCCTTCTCTATTTAGCCGGCAAGACTGGCAAATTCTTGCCCCAAAGCACCCGCGGTAAGTACGAGGTGCTGCAATGGCTGATGTTCCAAATGGGTGGCCTTGGCCCCATGCTTGGGCAAAACCACCACTTCAGACTCTACGCACCTGAGAAAATTGAATACGCCATTAATCGTTACACCAATGAAGCCAAACGCATCTATGGAGTATTGGATGGTCAACTGAAAGATAATCCTTATATTGCAGGCAAAACTTATTCCATTGCTGATATTGCGATTTATCCATGGACTCGTAATTGGAAAAATCAAGGCATTGAAATCAATGATTACCCGCATTTCAAAAAATGGTTTGAAAAGATTGGGGCACGACCAGGAGTGATGCGTGGCTGCCAAGTATTAACTGCATTGCGGAAACCCTTGCATGACGACAAGGCTAGAGAGACGTTATTTGGTTCTACCCAATATCAAAAGAGGAAATAAGATGAGCATTCAATCAGTAGGCGTCATTGGTGCGGGCACTATGGGCAATGGGATTGCACAAGTGTGTGCGGTTGCAGGCCTTGATGTCGTGATGGTTGATATTAATGAGGCAGCAGTGCAACGTGGACTTGAGCAAATTAGCAAGAGCTTGGATCGACTCGTTAAAAAAGAAACGCTTACCGTTGACGCAAAAGCAGCTGCACTCAAGCGCATCAAAGGCAGTACTTCGTATACTGACCTCAAAGGTTTGGGTTTAGTTATTGAAGCTGCAACCGAGAACCAAGCAATTAAAGAAAAGATTCTCAAGCAAGTAGACGAGATCGTGAGCAAAGACACCATCATTGCCACCAACACCTCCTCCCTATCGATTACCAAACTAGCGGCACTTGACTCCAACCCTGCGCGCTTTATTGGCATGCACTTCTTCAACCCCCCGCCCCTGATGGCCCTGGTGGAAGTGATTCGCGGCTTGCAAACTAGTGATGCTACTCATGCCGCCATTATTGACATGGCTCAGCGCGTTGGCAAAGAGCCTATTACTGTTAAAAACTCCCCTGGCTTTGTAGTGAATCGCATTTTGCTACCAATGATCAATGAAGCCTTCTTTGTTTTATCGGAAGGTCTTGCTAGCCCAGAAGATATTGATGCAGGAATGAAGTTGGGTTGCAATCAACCGATTGGACCGCTAGCCTTAGCAGACCTCATTGGTCTTGATACTTGCTTGGCAGTGATGGAAGTCTATTTTGAAAACTTCAGCGACTCTAAATACCGCCCTTGCCCACTGCTTCGTGAAATGGTTGCTGCTGGATACCTCGGTCGCAAAACAGGTCGCGGTGTATACACCTACGATAAATAATTTCACTTACAACTCCTTAACCTAGATACCTCCATCGTGAACCCCATCCCACCCTTAGTTCGAAAACTTGGCTATGCCGGTCTTATTCCATTTATTGGGCTAGCTCTCATGGTGCAATTAGCGCCAACACCCGTGAATTATTTAAGCGCCGAGTCTTTAGCGGGTTATGGGGCTGTGATTACTTCGTTTATGGGAGCTTTGCATTGGGGTGCCAATTTACATCTTCTGGGAAAAGCACCTGCCGGTGACCGCTGGGAAGACCGAAATGCTTGGATCTGGGGCGTTATCCCCGCTTTGGTTGCTTGGTTAGCGCTTCATATTTATATTCCAGTAGGCCTACTTATTTTGGCTTCTACTCTGATCATTCAGCGCAATATTGATCAAAATACCTATCAATATTATTTTGCCGATGAAGCTACCCGCTCTGCATTTATGACAATGCGCAATCGCTTGACCTATGTTGCAGCAGCCTGTCTAACCTGGGCATCCTTAGTTATTCTCTTTATTCAAGCATGATCAATGAGCAGTCTTTTTGATAGCGCACCGCCTCCACCTCTAGCAGAAGCACTGCGTCCAAAAACGATTGAAGAAGTCATTGGACAAGGCCATTTATTAGCAAGTGGTAAACCACTCAATCTAGCATTTGCCTCCGGCAAACCTCACTCGATGATTTTGTGGGGACCTCCAGGCGTTGGTAAGACTACGCTGGCACGTCTCTCCGCTAAGGCATTTGATCGCGAATTCATTGCAATCTCAGCAGTCTTAGCTGGCGTTAAAGAAATCCGGGAATCCATTGAGCAAGCCCAACAAAATATGGCTCAGTACGGCAAGCAAACGATTTTATTTGTTGACGAGATTCATCGCTTCAATAAAAGCCAGCAAGATGCGCTGCTACCCCATGTAGAGTCAGGCTTATTCACCTTTATTGGCGCCACTACTGAGAACCCATCATTTGAAGTGAACTCAGCGCTCCTATCGCGTGCTCAGGTTTATGTCTTGAAATCGCTTACTCCCGAGGAGCTGAAATTACTCTTTGATCGAGCCCATCAGCACGCGATGCCCGATGTGCAATTTGAATCAATAGCAATCGATACCCTTATCTCCAATGCTGATGGTGATGCGCGACGCCTTCTCAATTTAGTTGAACAAGTGCGCAATGCTGTCCTCACACCAAATGCGGAAGTAACAATCGTTGATCAGAAATTTATAGAGAACGCACTGAGTGCTCAAGCGCGGCGTTTTGATAAAGGTGGTGATCACTTTTACGATCAAATCTCCGCTCTACACAAATCCGTTCGCGGATCCAACCCCGATGCAGCCTTATATTGGTTTTGCCGCATGCTAGATGGCGGCGCCGATCCCCGTTACTTAGCCAGACGTATTATTCGGATGGCTTGGGAAGATATTGGTCTGGCAGATCCAAGAGCAATGCAATTAGCTAACGATGCGGCCCAGACCTATGAAAGACTGGGATCCCCTGAGGGTGAGTTGGCTCTTGGGCAAGCCGTGGTTTATCTGGCTGTAGCCTCAAAGAGCAATGCAAGCTACAACGCTTTTAATGCTGCTCGCGCTTATGTAGCAAACGATCAATCCAAACCCGTTCCGAATCATCTGCGCAATGCACCTACCAAATTGATGAAAGAGCTTGGTCATGGCAAAGAGTATCGCTACGCCCATGATGAGCCTCATGGCTATGCCGCCGGTGAAACGTATCTCCCGGATGGCATGAAGGAGCCGCATTGGTATGAGCCAGTTGAGCGTGGCCTAGAGTCGCAGATCAAAGAAAAGTTGGCGTACTTGAAAAAGCTCGATGAAGAGCACAAGAAGAAATAAGGCGATATGAGTACAAAGATTGCAGCCACCTTTTATTACGATATTGTTTCGCCGTTTGCTTATCTTTATATCAAGCAACGACAGCGTCTTGAAGTCAAGCTGGATATCAAACCTGTTCCGATTTTGTTGGGCGGCCTACTCAGAGCTACTGAAAATAAGGGGCCGGGAGAAGTTGCAGCAAAACGTCCGCATACCTATCAGCTCTGTGTATGGCAGGCAGAGAAGTTAGGTATTCCTTTTCGCTTCCCAGAACATCACCCCTTTATGACGGTTGCTGCACAACGCCTTCTAGTTGAACAGAATGCCGATTGGGTGATGGTTGAGCGTGCTTTTGATTATGTTTGGGTGGAAGGGAAGGACCCCAATCTATCTTGGCCAGACTTTTGTAGCTACTTAGGGCTCTCCGCAGACACACCTAAACCTGAAAATCCAGAAGTGAAGGCAAAGCTGATCGCTAATACCAATCAAGCAAAAGCCGATGGTGCCTTTGGAGTGCCCGCCCTGATAGTGAATCAGCATTGCTTTTGGGGTGTTGACACCATAGACTGGACCTTGGATTACCTCGCAAGGCCTGGGATGTTTGCAGAGGCTTCTTATAGCTACGCTAGCAATATTCCGAATGGGCTCGTATAGCTAAAAAGTCGCATACTGCAATTAAGGTATTCTTTAGTCATTAAAAAGCATTGGGCGGAGACCGCATAAGTGAGAAAGATATTTTTAGTAGCCCTAATTTACTGCCTCGGGGTACTAGTTACGGCCTGTGGTGGAGGAAGCTCAAATACCGAAAACGTACCAGCTGCCGCTCCCACCTCTGCCACAACCCCCAGCAACACCTCCTTTACCGTCGGCGGAACTGTATCTGGGTTAAACGGATCTCTGAGTATTAAAAATAATGGAACAGATCAATTGACTGTGAATACATCAGGACAATTCATATTTGCAACACCCACAGCTCAGGGTGGACAATACAACGTCACTATTACTTCACAGCCAAGCACTCAAATCTGCACCCTCACAAATTATTTTGGAACTAACGTTACCGCAAATATCACAACCATCGTCATTAGTTGCGTCGACAATCCTCCGGCAACCACAACATTATCAATAAGCACAACTTCACTTGCTCTTGCGGCTAGTGGAAATCCACGCATATTAATTCTTACCAATACGGGTACAGAGACTGCTTCATCCATAAACATGACATCCACCCCAGCCCTTCCCACAGGAACAAGCAAAAGCACCACATGTAGCGCATCACTTGCGCCAGGCTCGTCTTGCGCCATTACCATTACACCCGGCTTCACACCGAATTCAGCCGTTGGTTCAACATCAGTAGCAAGTGCAATGGCTATTAGCGGCTCAAATACCAATAATGTGAGTGCCGATATTTATGTTCTTACTTATGGAAATATCTATCAGTCTGGGTATATTTTTTCAATTGATGACTTAACCGCCACTACAAGCAGCATAGGCGGAAAAGTTTTTTCCTTAAGCAATCAATCCCCGGCCGCACACTGGAGTCCCGATAATTTCGGCATTGGAGTAACTGAGCTCTCTACTGCCCCACCTTGCAATGGAGCCAGTGACGGACAATGCAATACTTCTCTCATTGTTGGTTATTACTCCTCCACTCCATCAAATAGCTACGCCGCTGGTTTATGCAAATCTACAATTAATGGCTATGCTGATTGGTACTTACCTGCTATCTGCGAAATGAACTCCTCATCAACAGTAACTTGCAGCGCACAAAACGATATTCAGTCAAAACTTATTACAACCAATATCATCCCGTTAAATGCAAATTATTGGAGCTCTACAGAATACGCCGCTAGTGGTTTTGCATGGTTTAGTAATCTTTCAACCTCGGGCGGAGGTTCTGATTTCTTTTCAAATAAGAACGCTCAACTGGTAACCCGTTGCGCAAGAAAACTAACTAATTAACTAACTTTATTTATTCTTTAAGGAGCTCTTATGCGTAAGCTATTCGCCACCCTCGTTGTTGCTGTTTCTTGCTTTACCGCTCAAGCTGCATTTGCAGGTCCTAAGGTTGAATTCAAAACTACGATGGGTAACTTCGTCGTTGAATTAGATGATGTAAAAGCACCTAAGAGCACTGCTAACTTTTTGAACTACGTCAAGAGCGGTTTCTATAACGGCACTATTTTTCATCGTGTGATTGATGGCTTCATGATTCAAGGTGGCGGCTTTACGCCGGATTTGGTTCAAAAGCCAACTGATTCCCCAGTGGTTTCTGAAGCGCAAAATGGCTTGAAGAATAATGTTTACACGATTGCGATGGCTCGCACATCTGATCCAGATTCTGCAACTTCGCAGTTCTTTATTAACGTGAAAGACAATGCGGCGCTCGACTATCCTAATGCGATGGGTAATGGCTATACCGTGTTTGGCAAAGTAATCTCTGGCACACAAACCATAGATGCCATTCGCAAAGTACCAACCATGGTTGCGCCAGCCCCACGTATGGGCAGAATGTCTGATGTTCCTACCAAGACTGTCATCATCGAATCCGCCACGATTCTGAAGTAAGTAGAAATTGCCAGGTAAGCCGCGATGATTTTGCTCGATGATGCGCAAAGCACCGCGGCCTTACCCACTAGTCGCCAATATGAAAATGCACTGCAGTACTGGCGTGTTCTTCCAAGCGGCGATCATGCGGTAGATTTAACCGCCACCCAGCAGTGTCTTACTGAAATTTCTGCCGCGCTTGCAAAGGGCGAATTTATTGTTGCTGCCTTTGCTTACGAGTTAGGCAGACAAATTCATAATCTACCTGAGCGAATCAATCACTCAGATCATCACCATCCGCTCATTGAAGCCTGGTCTTTTGCAGAATTCAAAAAACTGTCTAAGCAGGATGTCGATAGTTTCATTGCTCAGAGGTTGGCTTCGCTAGATTTAGCTCAAGCAAGCGCCGGAGTAATGGATGTTCAACAATCCTTGAGCGAGGAGCAATTTACTGCCGATATTGCAGTGATACAGGAATACATCCGCAGCGGTGATAGCTACCAGATTAACCACACCTATCGAATCACAGGCAAGACTTATGGTGCTCCACTCGCCTTATATAGCCGCCTAAGGGACCGCCAGCCTGGGCGTTTTGGTGCTTTTATCGAGCATGATGGCAACTTTTTACTGTCGCAATCCCCTGAACTGTTTATTGCGCGAGATGGCGACACGATAAAAGCTATGCCAATGAAGGGTACCGCAAGTGCCCTATCTACTATTGCGAGCACCTTATCGGATGACCCAAAGAATCAAGCTGAGAATGTCATGATTGTTGACTTGCTACGCAATGATCTCAGTCGCATCTCTCTTCCAGGTACGGTACTAGTACCCAATCTATTTGAAGTGGCAAGACATGGTGATGTGTTGCAAATGACTTCCACAGTGCAGGGTCAGATCAAACCTGAGATTTCTTTATTCGATATTTTCAAAGCGGTATTTCCATGTGGCTCTGTTACAGGGGCCCCTAAAAAGCGCAGTATGGAAATTATTCAAGAACTAGAACCCGAGGATCGTGGCTATTATTGTGGTGCTTTAGGCTGGCTTGACCCCAATGGTAATTTTGCCTTTAGTGTGCCGATCCGTACGGTGGAAATCAGTCAAGATCCCGACTCTCATGAATCAAGCTTCACCCTAGGGGTTGGCGCCGGAATCACCAATGACTCAGATGCAGGCCAAGAATGGCAAGAGTGTCGCATTAAATCAGCGTTTCTGATGGATCTGCCAAGCGCTACCGGTTTATTTGAAACCATTGCAGTTCGGAATGGCGAACCCCAGAGATTGCATGCTCATTTAAATCGTCTGTCTCTATCCGCAATAGCGTTAAGAATGCCTTTTCAACTTGAGACTGCCCAGTATTTGATTTCGAACACCTGTGCATCACTTGATAAAAAATTGTTATACCGATTAAGGCTTGATCTCTCAACTACTGGTGAGCTATTGGTTACAACTGCTGCGATAGATTTGATCAATGAACCCGTCAAAATATTCTGGGCAAAAGATATTCTGCCGGGTGATACAACGATGTTTTCTGGAGACGCTTTACTGCGTCATAAAATCAGCAATCGATCTCTCTATGACCAAGCTTGGCAAGAAGCCGTTAAGTTAGGTGGATTTGATGCCTTATTTATCAATGAGCAAGGCTTCCTTACTGAGGGCGGGAGGACTAGCATTTTTGTCAAACCTCACGGTAGCTCTGAATGGCTTACACCGCCAGTGTCAGCTGGCCTCTTGCCCGGGGTAATGCGCGCCGCCCTGCTTGCCGATCCATCCATGAATGCCCGCGAAGCTAACCTGACTATTAATGATGTTTCAATGGCAGATGAGATTATGCTTAGCAATGCACTACGCGGCGCCATCAAGGCCCATTTTTAGAAAGTCAGTATGAAGTATTGCTCTAACTGCGCATCTGTATTAACCATCAAGATTCCAGCGGATGACTCTCGTGAGCGTCATGTCTGTGAAGCGTGTGGCAGTATTCATTATCAAAATCCTCGCAACGTGGTTGGAAGTATTCCGGTATACGGCAAACAAGTTCTCTTATGTCGTCGCGCTATTGAACCTCGTCATGGCTTTTGGACATTACCTGCGGGCTTTATGGAGTTAGGCGAAAGCACAAGTCACGGAGCTGCGCGCGAGACTCTTGAAGAAGCTGGCGCTTCTGTAGAAATTGGGCCACTCTATTCTTTACTGAATGTGCCCCACGCAGAACAGGTGCACCTATTCTATTTAGCCACGATGACTAATCCAGAATTTTCTGCCGGCGAAGAAAGTCTTGAAGTAGCCCTTTTTCATGAGCATGAGATTCCATGGGAAGAATTGGCCTTTCCAACTGTCAAGCAAACCCTTGAATGGTTTTTTGCAGACCGCGCTGCTGGCAACTTAGAGGCTGGTAAGGAATTTCATGTGCGCAGTCGTGACGTCTTACCTTCTGAGAGGATCTAAAGAGTTAATATGGGTCAGATTGCCTGGCTAGGGCCCAACGACCCTTTCCCAAGTCCGTTGCTTGAGGCAGATCCTGATCCCAGCGTCCCCGGACTCATTGCAGTCAGTGAACAAATATACCCAGGGCAACTAGCTCGCGCCTATCAACAAGGTATTTTTCCCTGGTACTCGGATAACCAACCTATTCTGTGGTGGTCGCCAGATCCCAGAATGGTATTGAAGCCTTGCGCGTTTAAATGCAGTGAATCTTTGCAAAAGAATATTCGACTCTTTTGTCAAAATACGCAATCACAGATATTGGTTGATGCTGATTTTGGCGCAGTCATACGCTCATGCGCTACAAGTGCTCGCAAAAATCAAGATGGCACTTGGATTACCCATGAAATTATTGATGCCTACACCGCACTTTATGAACAAGGAAATGCTCATAGCATTGCCGTTATAGAGGATGGCCAACTTACTGGCGGACTCTATTGCGTTGCCTTTGGGGGAATGGTGTTTGGTGAGTCTATGTTTAGTCGCAAGACAAATGCATCAAAAATCGCCTTAGCAGCCCTGAGTGCATGGTGCCTGATGAATGAAGTCCAGATGATCGACTGCCAGCAAGAAACAGCCCATCTTCTGTCTTTAGGTGCCGCCCCAATAGCTAGGCAAGTCTTTTTAGAGCAACTGCAAACATCCTTAAATCAAACTAAGATTGAGAAATCCTGGGCATTTGACAAAGCAATCTTGCATCACTGGTTATGACTCAACTTAAAGAACTCCCCTTAACCGCTCTGCAGTTCTATGCAACTGCTCCCTATGCTTGTAGCTACCTGCCCAATAAAACAGCTCGCTCACAAGTAGCTACACCATCGCATCTGATTCATGCGGATGTGTATAACGATTTACTCAACGCAGGCTTTCGGCGTAGTGGTTTGTATACCTATCGACCTTATTGTGATGAATGCAAAGCCTGCATTGCTACACGTATTTTGGTAAATCAATTTACTCCCTCTCGCAGCCAGCGCCGCGCCCAGAAAAAACATTCCGATCTTCAAGCCTCTGTCCTCAATCTCGGTTACCAAGAGGAACATTACCAACTCTATCAACGCTATCAAACTGAGCGGCACGCGGGTGGCGACATGGATAGCGATGATCAAGATCAATACATGCAGTTCTTATTACAAAGCCGAGTGAACTCCCGCATTGTGGAGTTTCGGGATGGTCCTCATGACCCACATCCGGGTCGATTGCGGATGGTCAGCATGATCGATATTCTGGAACAGGGAATCTCCTCTGTTTATACCTTTTACGACACCACAAGCCCTACTGCAAGTTATGGTAGCTATAGCATTCTGTGGCAGATCGAACAAGCTCGCATCTTAGGTTTACCTTACCTTTATCTGGGCTACTACATCAAGGAAAGTGAAAAGATGTCCTATAAAGTGAAATACCAGCCGATGGAAGGCTTGATTGACGATCATTGGCAAGCACTCTCTGAGTCATAATATCTACCCATGATCGATCGATACTCACTCATTCGCCCCTGGCTGTTTTGCATAGACCCTGAAAAGGCGCACAACCTCACCTTAAGTAATATGGACCGCGCCCAGCGTTGGGGTTTATTGGAAAAATTGGTTAGCAAACCAATGAATGATCCACAAACACTTTGTGGGATTGATTTTTCTAATCCAGTTGGATTGGCTGCAGGCTTAGATAAAGATGGCAAGCATATAGATGCACTGGCTGCATTAGGATTTGGATTTTTAGAGATCGGCACAGTCACACCACGACCACAACCTGGCAATCCTAGGCCGCGCATGTTTCGTTTGCCTGAAGCTCAGGCCATCATTAATCGCATGGGCTTTAATAATGATGGTGTTGATGCCTGTGTAGCTAGAGTGCGTCGCTCTCAGTTTTGGCAAAGTGGTGGTGTACTTGGTTTAAATATTGGCAAGAATGCCAGCACCCCGATTGAAGAGGCTTCTCGAGATTACATCCTGGCGATGGAAGCCGTTTATGAAATCTCTACCTATATCACCGTCAACATTTCTTCTCCGAATACCAAAAATCTACGCGCCTTACAAGGCGAAGAAATGCTCCGCGAATTATTGGGAAGTCTTGATGAAGCCAGAAAGCGCTTAAGCGATCGTTACTGTGTACGCAAACCACTCTTTTTGAAAATTGCACCCGATCTAGACCATAGCGACATTAATCTCATCGCCGATCTCCTGCTCGAGTTTGGCATTGATGCTGTGATCGCTACCAATACAACCATCTCTCGCGATGCAGTCAAGGGAATGGAGTTTGGTGAAGAGGCTGGCGGCTTATCTGGCGCGCCCGTGCGAAATGCCTCTAATATTGTCATCAAAGCTTTAAAAGCCAGATTGGGTAATCAACTACCCATCATCGGCGTGGGCGGCATCATGAGTGGCGCAGATGCCCGTGAAAAGATCATGGCAGGTGCAAGCTTAGTACAACTCTATAGCGGCTTGATTTATCGAGGCCCTGACTTAGTAAAAGAGTGCGCCACCGCTTTAAGGCAAGCCTAAAAGAGCCTTAATCCCCTGTTTCCCCATAAAACGGGATATTTTCAGCAGATGCCTTTGTAAAATAGGATTTCATAATATGCAATTTCGTCTGAAATCGCTACAATGAGGCCTATGACCACCAGCAAGACCATCAAAACTCCTAAATCTACCGGCGAGGCTGGCAAGACAGCCATCCAGGTAGTGGAGCGCATGATGAATTTGCTAGACGCTCTTGCTGAGCAAGAAGAATCCAGCAGCCTGAAGAATCTCGCAGAGACAACTGGTCTGCACCCTTCTACTGCCCACCGAATTTTGAATGACCTCGTTGCTTGCCGATTGGTTGAGCGTGGCGATGGTGGCACCTATCGCCTTGGCTTAAAACTTTTAGAGCTGGGTAATTTAGTGAAGGCACGCTTATCCGTGCGTGAGGCCGCTCAGCTACCGATGCGTACTCTGCATAAGCTCACTGGTGAAACCGTTAACCTATCCGTACGTCAAGGCGATGAAATTGTCTACGTTGATCGTGCTTATAGCGAACGCTCAGGCATGCAGGTAGTTCGTGCCATTGGTGGTCGCGCCCCTTTGCATCTCACCTCGGTTGGCAAACTCTTCCTCGCGAGCGACGATCCCGGACAAGTACGCGCCTATGTCACTCGCACCGGTTTGTCTGGACATACTCGTAACAGTATTACCGAATTGGGCAAACTCGAAACCGAACTCAATCACGTGCGTAAGGTGGGTAATGCTCGCGATGACGAAGAACTAGAGTTAGGCGTGAGCTGTTTAGCTGCAGCCATTCTGGATGACACTGGGAAATTGGTTGCTGGCCTCTCTTTGAGCGCCCCAACGGATCGCATTCAGGCCGATTGGCTCCGCGCCCTTCAAGAGACTGCCCTACAGATATCCAAAGGCATGGGTTTTAAACCCAAATCTGCCGAGCCAGGCTCAGCAGCTTAATTAAGCAGTTACATCAAGCGACGAATGGGTTGCGCGCCGGATGGCATGCGCTCGTACCAATCGCGCACCCGCACTGCATCGGCAAAACGGGATTGCGTTCCTACAGAATCCAAAAAAACCAATAGCAATGGTGTGTTGTTTACTCTTGCCTGCATGACTAAACATCGACCTGCAGCGTTAATGAAGCCCGTCTTCTGCAATCCAATATCCATATCCCCGGAACGTACCAAACGGTTTGTGTTCAAAAACTTTTGCGGGCGATTGGCGATGACCATAGTTAAATCTGGCCAGGTTGAGAACTCACGAATGGTTTTGTACTGATAAGCAGCATTTAGCATCCGCGTGAGATCTTCTGCCGAAGCAACGTTCTCACTAGTCAGTCCGGTAGGATCTTCAAAGTGGGAGTGCTCCATACCGAGATCTTTTGCCTTGCGGTTCATAGCAGAAACAAATGCTGGTAGGCCACCAGGATAGTTTCTGGCCAAGGTATATGCAGCGCGGTTCTCAGAGGACATCAAAGCTAAGTGCAGCGCATCTTCACGAGTCAGTGCAGTACCTTCAGCCAAACGAGAGTGTCTATAGATATGAGCATCTTCAGCATTAATTACGACGACCTCATCCATCGGCAATTTTGCGTCTAATGTCACCATGGCTGTCATAAGCTTGGTGATGGAGGCAATGGGCAAGCTGACGGATGGATTCTTCTCGTAATAGACTTCCTTTGTATCCTGATTAACTACCATCACTACAGTGGATTTAAGATTTAACTCATCGCGCTGTCCACGTAAACCTAATGCAGTAGCCAATGATGGAGGTCCTGCAACTACGGGTGCAGATGATCTAGTAACAGTGACACGGACGGTTTTGGCTCTTTTGGGTGACTTAGTCACCACTTTTGTTGACTTTGCTTGCTTCTGCTTATCTTTTGTTGCGGCCTGAACAGGTGCGTTACCCAGCACTCCCATTGAAAAGAGCAATGCAATAACTAGGGGCCAAAATCGATTCAAACGCATCCCAAAATACCTTCCAAAACTTTCAACATACGGAATGATAATTAATTTCCGAAGACAAAGCGGTTTTATTCGCCCCAATCCAGATAATTTATCCCACCAAATGACTACCCTACTCGGCAATCGTCGCTACTGTATTAGTCTGACGGGCATTCACCAGCACCACGCCAGTCATCGTCAAACACAAACCTACCGCCATCAGCAATGTAAATGGCTCATCAAATAAGAGCCAAGCCATCGCAGCAGTAGTCGGAGGGGTTAGATAGAGCAAACTAGTCACCTTAGTGGCTGCCCCTTTGCGAATCATCATAAATAGCAAACTGATGGATCCGATTGATATGGGGAATATCGCCCATAGCAGCGCACCAATGACCGACGCATTCCAAACCATCACTCCAGTTTCAAAGAAATACATACAAAAGAAAGAAAGGATGGCGGACACGCCAAATTGAATTGTAGATCCGGCACGCAGGTCAAATATGGGGCAGAATTTCTTCTGATATATCGTCCCAAAAGTAATTGAGAGCAAAGCAGCAAATGCCAGAAAATAACTTATAAGCGGAATACTCAATAACCCCACTTTTGCAGCGACAACTAAAGCAACCCCCATAAATCCAAACACCAAACCGATCCATTGCCTGGTTGTAACTTTCTCGGAAACCCATGCGGCGAACCAAGCAGTCAAAATAGGCTGCAGACCAACTATCAGAGCCACTAATCCAGCGGTCATACCCAATCTAACCGCAACCCAAACACCCATCAAATAACCAAACTGCAGCAAGATCCCGGCAATAGCAATGTGCTTGAATTGAGACCGACTGGGCCAGGTGATTCTCCAGACGAGGCTGAGCGCTGCCATAGCCGCTAGAACCCCTGCAAAACGCCAAAATAGGAAGGTGGCTGGCTCTACATATGGCATTGCCATACGCGCAATCACAAAGCCGGTACTCCAAATGAGGACAAAGATCGGTGCAATGGCGTTATCAAGCGAAAGCTTCATGGGTAACTTACTGAAAATATTGAGATTTTTTTACTGAGACTCTAATTTTAGGCTCTTTTCTCATTTGAACCCTTCATCTCCATGGCAAGCCATTTATGCTGCAACGCAACATCTATGCCATACAATGGTGCAAAGAGAGTACATTAGGTAAAAGCCGAAGATCAAAATATTCAAAACAGTTAAACGGAAAGAGATGCAGATGAACTTAACTCCAGAACAAATTGCAGCCGCACAAAAAGCAAACTTAGAGACCTTGAGTGGATTGACCAATCAAGCTTTGCAAAGCATTGAAAAGTTGGTTGAGCTCAATATGCATATTGCGAAACAAAGTTTGAGCGATAGCATGAATAGCGCCAAGAAAGCATTGGAAGTGAAAGACATTCAGCAGTTGCTAGCCCATCAAGCCGAAGCAGTGCAACCAATGGCAGAAAAAATTATGGCCTATAGCCGTCATTTATATGAGTTAGCTCACGAAACACAAAACAGCTTTACCCAATCTGCTGAAAAAGAATTTCAAGCCGGCCAAAAGAAAATTAACTCTTTAGTAGAAGAGTGGACTAGAAATGCACCGGCTGGATCAGATGCAGCTATGCAAGCAATGAAGCAAGCAATTGCTTCTGCAAATAACGTATTCGAAACTAGCCAAAAGGCTGTGAAGCATGCGGTCGAAGTTGCGCAAACCAACCTCAGCACCGCCACTGAAACAGTGTTGAAGACTGCCGATACAGCTAGCAAAGCTCCGAAGAAGAAGCAATCTAGGTAGGCCTCCCTCGAGGGCCCAATCAAGAAAACTCTTTCGAACGCAAAAGCCCCGAGCAGTCGGGGCCTTTTCTTTTCAGAGCGCCCTACTCGATCGGAATAAAGACTTCATTTCTTCTAGGCTGAGGCAATTGATTCTTTAAAGCCAATTCTGAAAGTCGCTCATTGAACTCAGACTCCTGAGCTGCTGCTCCACGGTACACCTCCATCCAAGTCTCCTTGCCATCTTGATCTGGCAATGGTCTTTTGAGTAACTCACAAACTAAACCCGGGAACTCATGCGATAACTGAGCATGCATTTTTCTAAGATTACTTAAGACCAGAGGATATTCTGAAACAACAAGTTTAAAGTAAACATATAAGTTCATTTACTGCCATCCATTCCATTCCAGCGAGTTACCAGCGTATTATCCAGGTCGAAAAGATCTAGGCATCTTCCAACAGTGTGATTTACCATATCCCCAATAGACTCTGGCTTGGCATAAAAGGCAGGTACTGGAGGCATCACAATTGCACCACATTCGGTAACCTGAGACATAGAGCGTAAATGACCCGCATGTAGGGGGGTCTCTCTGACCAACAGGACCAAACGACGACGCTCTTTTAACGCTACATCAGCAGCCCTAGAAACCAGACTACTAGTCACCCCACTAGCAATCTCTGACAACGTTCTAATTGAGCATGGGGCAATAACCATGCCAAGACTCTTAAAGGAGCCCGAAGAGATGGAGGCGCCAACATTTTTCGCAGAATGAACAACATCAGCCATAGCTTCAATTTGGGCTGGCTTGTAATCTGTTTCCGCTGCCATAGTCAACTTCGCTGAGTCACTCATTACCAGATGAGATTCAATGCCAAGATTCTTCAGAGCCTCCAGAATACGAATTCCATAAATCGTTCCTGATGCACCTGTAATGGCAACAATTAAGCGTTTGTTCAAAATAAGTCCCAGTAATTAATTTGATTTCAGATGTGAGGCTATTGGAAACTGAGGATCAAGCACGGCATCTAAATTTACTGCTTCCTCCCCGGGAATCTTGACCTTGGTAAATACGTGCCCTTCATATGTGAGCGGCTTAGTTGCATCTAGGCCCATCTTTGAACTCATACCTTGAAATTGAGCGGGGATAACTCCATCCTCATCGATAGGCAATCCAACAGTCGTAGAGGGATCCAAAACAGATCCTTGTGCATCATGGATAACAATCAAGCCACGTTTAGCTTGAAATCTTGTAGCTATAGCCCATTCAACCTGAGCAGGGTCATGGACATCGACATCCTCATCCACCACCACAACATGCTTCACATCATAGTGAGAACTAAAAGCGCCTGATATTACATTCTTAGGCAAGCCCTCATGCGTCTTTTTAATCTGAACATAAAGGTGATATCTTCCGACGCCACCGAGCGATAAATGCACATCTAAAACGCCAGGGAAGCTTCTCCGCAGATGGGACAAAATTGTTGCCTCTCTAGGAATGGATCCAAGTAATAGATGCTCTAGCTCTGCAGGAACAATGGTGTGAAATATTGGATCTTTTCTATGAGTCACTGTATCCACCACAATTACTTGGCGCTTCTCTTGAGAGCTATAGTATTTAGGATACTCGCCGAAGGGGCCTTCCAGCTCACGCACTTTAGGCGGAATATGCCCCTCAATCACAATTTCTGCATTTGCTGGCACCAGAACATCATTGCTTAAGCATTTCACTACATCTAAAGGCTGTCCATGTAGGGCACCGGCAATTTCTAGCTCATCTGAATCAATCGGCGCAATCGCCTGAGAGGCAAGAAGTGTCAATGGATCTACGCCAATAACCACCGCAACAGGCAATGGCTGATTCAACTCTTCAGCAGCCTGTTGAAAGGCATGCAGATGTCTAGGCAAAATTAGCACTGCCATGCGATCTTTTGAATTTACCTGAATACGGTTGATTGAGACATTTTGGACGCCAGTCTTGGGGTTTTTTGCAATTACCAAACCGGCAGTGATGTACGGCCCACTATCATGCTCGCTGTGTGTAGGAACCGGCAATAAAGTTCTCACATCAAAATCACGATGCACAACCTCCTGGCAAGGGCCCTCTTTAACTAAATTACAAGGCAAGGGGTTATCGGCCGCCAAACGATATGCATTTAGCAAATCAGCCTCACTCACACCCATTGCCTCGGCAATCCATGAACGCGAAGACATAAAACCGGAAACTACTGGCATTGAGTGCCCATCTGGGCCCGGGAAAAAAACGCTACTTTTTCCATCTAGCTTTTTAGCAATGGCTGCTAGCTCGTGCTTGAGCAAGACATTCTTCTTGGTAACAACCAAACGATTGGTATCGGCAAGGTGGGATAGCCATGTTCGAAGTTGGGTAAATTTTTTCATCAATGCAACCTATAAGATATAGAGAATAAATATCACTCTGGAATAATTCCTGCCTGGGCAACAACTTTTTTCCAGATTTCCATTTGTTTTCGAATAAACACATCAAATTGGTTGGCTGTTCCACCATCAGGCACTACCCCCTGCTCATTAAACGTCTTTTTAATATCTTCTTGAGTCAAGATACTATTAATCTGCTTATTTAACTTATCAATAATTACAGGTGGAGTACCTGAGGGAACCATAAACCCATGCCATGAAGATACCTCGTACCCCTTTAATCCAGCCTCAGTAACAGTAGGAACCTGAGGTAAAAGCGGAGACCGCATATCCGTGGCAATAGCGATAGGCCTAATTTTTCCAGATTGAATAAATGGACGAACCATTGGAAATACATCGAATGCAACCTCTACTTGACCACCAGCTAAATCCGTTAACAATGGAGTGCTTCCCTTATAAGGAATTTGATTGAGACTAACATTGGCCATATTCTCAAATAGGGCCATTGCTAAATGCTCCGAAGATCCTGACCCCGAGGAACCATAGTCGATCTTGCCAGGACTTTTCTTGGCAGCAGCCAATAAGTCACCAAGCGATTTAATCTTGGAGTTTTCATTCACAACTAAAACCATAGGGGCTCTACCTGCCAGCACAACCGGTGAAAATGCCTTGCTGGTGTCATACGGAAGCGACTTGTATATAAATGGATTGGCAGCAAATGGGAATTGAGCAACTAATATTGTGTAACCATCTGGCGCAGATCTGGCGACAAAGTTAGTACCAATAGTAGTGCCTGCACCCGGCTTATTTTCTATGATTACATTTACGCCCCAAGCATCGCTCAATTTTTTCCCAACAATCCTACCAAGGGTATCGTTAAAACCGCCAGGCGGGTAAGGGACGATGATGGTGATCGGTTTTTCTGGGTACGCGGCAGAGCCTTGCGCAAATAATTGGCTTGAAGTAAACCCAAACATGCCAACTACTAATGCAAGACAATAAGCCACTGTTTTTAATCTCATAAGTATCTCCAATATTGTTTTAAACACTAACGCGCCTAATTAATTCTTTACGCTGATCCAAATCTTGGGAGTTACCCTCAAGCACAACTTGTCCTCGCTCAACTACATAATGTCTATCACACAAATGAATAGCCTTATGAATATTCTGTTCAATTAATAGAATTGATATCCCCTGTGCTTTAAGCTCTTCCATCAAGCGAAAGATATCAGCCACCACCATTGGCGCAAGACCCTCTGTAGGCTCATCAATTAACAGTAACTTTGGATTACCCACCAATACGCGAGCCATTGCTAACATTTGCTGCTCGCCACCAGATAAGGTGATACCCGATTGATTTCGCCTTTCCCGCAAACGTGGAAACCTTTCAAAGACCATCTGTATTCTTTGTTCAGCTTCCTTACGCTCGCCTGCTTGGACTTGCATCAATCCAAGCTTCAGATTTCCTTCAACGCTTAAACCGGGAAATATTCTGCGATCTTCAGGAACTAAGCCCACGCCCAAGCGGGTAATTTCATTTGGAGGTAAAGCTCCAATGGATTGATCTCGGAATAGTATTTCTCCCCGAGAAGGTCTATGCCAGCCGGCAATAGTTTTGACAATGGTCGTTTTCCCAACGCCGTTTCTACCAAACAAGCCCACAGTCTCACCAGGGTGAATGGATAAATTCACACCCTGTAAAACATGAGACAAGCCAAGATTGACATGTACATCATGCATCTCCAATATCATGCCAACTCCTCACCAAAGTATGCTGTTTGAACAAGTGGATTAGCACGAACCTCGCTCGGAATACCTTCCGCTAATTTTTTACCCTGCGCCATGACAATCACTATTTTGGATAAATCCATTACAAGGTCTACATCATGCTCAATCAGTAGCACTGTTATTTTTGATCCAAGGCGCTTAATGAGCTCAGCGGTATCCTGAGTATCGCCCTGAGACATCCCTTGGGTTGGCTCATCTAATAACAAAAGTTTTGGCCGGGTTGCCAATGTCACCGCAATCTCTAGGCGTCTTTGCTGACCATGCGATAGGGCTCCCACAAGCTGATTACGACTCTCAAGCAATCCAAATTCCGTCAATAATTCGTTAGCCCTATCAATTGCGACAGTACTTTTGCTCAAAGGAAAAAACAAATTGGAATGTGGCTCTAATGCCTGGCTTGCAATTCTTAAGTTCTCAATTACTGTTAGATCGAAAAATAAATTAGTAATTTGAAATGATCTAGCCATTCCAGATGACAGACGTCCCTCGGGACTCATGCGCGTAACATTTTGACCGTCAAGCTCAACCAATCCCGAATCAGCCATAAAAGTTCCACTAAGCAAGTTAAATAGCGTACTCTTACCCGCTCCGTTTGGACCAATAATTGAAGTAACGCCTAAACGAGTTACTTCAAAACTAACATCATCGACCGCTTTGAGGCCTCCAAATCGCTTGCTGAGGCTCCTTGCCTTCAGAATGATCTCACTATTGCTCATCATTCCCCTCCCTTACCAGAGTGAGCTTTTCCGAAATATTTAGCCAGTAGTCCCGCTATTCCTTTAGGTGCAGAAACAACTACAACTACAAAGATAAGTCCAATAACAATATGGTGATGAACTGTCCAAGTTCCAATAATGGATTTAAAGGAAGTTAACAGAACGCTTCCTAGTATGGGTCCAATCAAAGTGCCGACACCACCTAAGACAACTGTTACAACAGCATTCCCTGAAACACTAAAAAACATCAGCTCTGGAGAAACAAAACCTCTTAGCATCGGATAGAGAGCGCCAGACACAGCCGCTACTACTGCAGCCAAAATAAATGCCACTTGTTTTGGACCTTTAGACTTATACCCAACATAAGCTAGACGATCCTCATTGGATCGAATTGCATGCCAAATGGAACCCATAGGGGTCGTCAAAAAATATTTTAGGACTGCATATAGTGCACCGATAGTAATCATGGTGATAACAAAAAATATGCCGGGTTGGCCGGCATCCACAATGCCAAATGGAGTCCAGATTTGCAAAATAGGAACGCCCATCATGCCGTCAGACGCTCCGAGACTTCTCGTGTTGTAAACAACCTTAGCAGCTACTTGTGCCAGTCCGAAGGTAATTAACGCAAAGTAGACGCCCTTTGATCTAAGCGCCACAAAACTTGCCACCCACCCTAGTGCGATAGACGACAAAGTTACAACGCCTATTGCCAAGAAAAATGATGGGGAAATTTCTTTTAAAACTAAGGCGGATAAATAAGCACCAAAACCAAAATACAGAGCCTGCCCAAGAGAGAGTAACCCAACTATTCCAAGCAATAAATCAACGGACATCGCTAATCCGCCAAAGATTAATGATTCGGTGGCTAACCTCAGAAAGAAGGTATCGCCCAAAATACTACCAATGACAAATAAGGCTACCGCAGAGACTAATAACAGTATCTCAATTAGTCGGATAGCCTTGGCCTGTGGATTATGCATTTTTCATGCCCCCATACAAACCCGTTGGCTTAAACATCAACACCAAAACCATTACTGTAAATACCAGAGGATCTGACCAAACCGGCGAAATGAATAAAGAGGATATTGACTGTAATTGTGTCAATAAAATTCCGGCAATGACTGCACCCTTAATGCTTCCAAGACCACCAACAATGACAACACTAAAAGCCATCAAAATAAAATCTCGTCCCATCGTGGGGAAAACGGAATAGATTGGAGCAAGCAAGACTCCTGCTATGCCAGCCAAAGCAACGCCGAATGCAAAAGTCAGCGCATAAACTCGCTTCACCGGTATGCCTAGTGAAGAGCTCATATCTTTGTCATATGCTGAAGCCCTCACAATTGCTCCCAGCTGAGTTTTATAAATCAACGCCCATACAGAGAAAATAATTAAGGCACCAAACCCCATCAGAAATAGTCGGTAATTTGGGAACATCACTCCTAATAACTCGCTGGCACCTGAGATTGGGGCGCTAGGCTTAATTGGATTTGCACCCCAAATAATCTTGTATCCATCTTCCAAAACCATCGCAACACCAAAAGTCAGCAGCAGAGTCAAAATATGTCGGTCTTTATAGTGAAATACTTTTTGAATCAAAAGCCTTTCCATTGCAAAACCAATTGGAATCAAGAACAAGGGAACTAACAATAGACATAACCAGAATGAAACGCCCATTGCCATCAGACTCACACTAATGAACGCTCCAGCTGCGTAGAATTCGCCATGCGACATATTAATTACGTCTAGCAAACCAAAAATAATAGTCAACCCCAAAGCCATGAGGACCACAGCAACGCCAATTGAAAGCCCATTGACTATCTGTGGTGCATAAATATATTGCAAGCTCTCTAGCATTGAAAATCCAATCCCTTAGTGAAATTCAAAAGCCAAAAACTCCACACCCGCATAGGGTGGATGTGGAGTAATTTACTAATTAATTAAAAACGAGTACATGTATCAGGGCCAATTGCCTGATCAGAAGGTACTCTTCCAACAATATTGAACTCGCCGTTCTCTACTCGAACTGCAAACATATCTTGCATAGCCTGGTGATCGCCAGCGCGCATCTTCTTAGTGCCCTGAGGGGTTTGCCAGCTTAAATCATTCATGGCATTGCGAACTTTGTCTGTTTCTGTAGACTTCGCTTTTTCAACCGCCGCCTTATAAAAATATAAGAGGCCATAGGAATCAGCACCATAGAGATCTGGAAGCTTGTTGTAGGCCTTTTGGAAATCTGCTACAAACTTTTTATTAGCCGGGTTATCTAATTTAGGGGAGTAACCTACACCCGTAACAAATCCATTTGCAGATTTTCCGATTGCGCCCATATTTTGAGAGGTGACGGTACCAGAGGCCCCAACAATTGTTACGCCTTTATTGACGCCATATTCATCCATTTGAGTAAATAAGCGCACTGTATCGTTACCAGCCACAGAGGTGTAAATAACATTAGGCTTGGCAGCTCTTACTTGGCCAAAATATGGTGAATAATCTTTGTTGTCGAGCGGTGCGAAAACCTCGCCAACATCCTTAGCGCCTTTTTCTGTAGATGCCTTCTTAAAAGCTGAGACCGTACTACGCCCCATCTCATAGTCAGGGCCAATAAAGAAAATATTAGCCTTAGGAATCTCTTTATCTACCCATGCTGCCAATGCAGCAGACTGCATACCAGCGCGAGCATTTACGCGAAATACGTTCGGCGAACATTTATCGGCTGTAATTGAATCGGCGAATGAAACCGTTGTCGCTATTAGCTTATTGTTTCTCTCAGCCAGCTGGCCTACAGCCAAGGTTGAACCTGAATTAACCGTTCCAGTTAAAAAGTCTACCTTTTCTACCTGGAATAACTTCTCAGCCTTTTGGGTAGCAACCGCTGGGTTTGCCTCTTCATCCTCATAAATTAAATCGATTTTTTTTCCATTAATACCGCCTGCTGCATTAATTTCCTTTGCCGCTAGGTCTAAACCCATTTTTACTTGCTCACCAATTGGCGTGTAAGTGCCAGATAAAGGCGTTACCACACCAATCTTAATTGGGCCTGATTGTGCCAAAACCAACGAAGCACCAAAACTTAAAGCAACAGCTAGAGCGATTTTCTTTGTTTGAAATTTCTTTTTCACGATGTACGTCTCCTTTAAAAAAATTAACGACCGACAAAATTGGGTTGCCGCTTTCCATGGAATGCCTCAACCCCTTCTTTAAAATCTTCAGAATTACGCAAACGGCTATAACAGTGACCCTCAACTTCTATTGCTGTAGTTAATAAACAATCCTCCGTTTCATTAAGCATCTTTTTGGCAGTTCTTTGAGCCATTGGTGAGAATGCGCGCAGCTCATCCACTAACTTAGATACAGCACTAGCAAGCTCTGAGTCTGGAACGCATTCAGTTGCAACGCCCCATTCGTATGCTTGCTGACCCTTAATGCGTCGGGAGCGCATCACAATATCCTTAGTTCTGGTGATGCCCACCATTTTTTGCAATCGCGCTGATCCGCCTGAACCAGGAATTTGACCTAACTTTTGCTCTGGCAGGGCATACAAGGTTGATTCAGCGGCAATACGAAAATCGCACGCTAGAGAAATTTCAAAACCCACCCCAAAGCAATAGCCGTGATTTGCAGCAATGACAGGTTTAGTACAACGCGTAGGTGCTGCAATATTCCAAGCAAGCTTGGAGACGTGCTCTGGCGTTGCTTCCAAGAAGCCTTTAATATCTCCTCCGCTGGAAAAATGCTCACCTTCCGCTCTTAATACAATAATGCGGACACGATCGTTAGCATCCAAAGACTCAAATGCAGCTCTTAATTGATCACGCTGAGGCATTTGTATGACATTGAATGGAGGTCTCTTTAAAACAATGTCGGCCCTTTGATGGGCTTCATCAATTTCCACATAGAAACCATCAAGGTTATCGAGGATATTGCTAAAAGGGTGTTTCAAAATAGTAGTCATATGGTCTTCCTAGTAAAAAAATTAAGCTCTTTCGTATTCGCCGGCAACTAACATGCGTCGCAGCACTTTTCCTACTGGCGACTTGGGAATTTCTTTAACAAATACATACTCTCGAGGGCGTTTAAAGTTAATCAAATCGGATCCTCGGCAATATTCATCTAAGACATCAGAATCTACACTCCCCGAAGCTCTAATGAAGGCAACTACTTTTTGCCCAAGGCGATCATCTTTTAATCCTGCAACGGCCACTTCACTCACAGAAGGATGCAAAGACAAAATAGATTCAATTTCAACGGGAGAAATATTTTCTCCCCCAGAAATAATCATGTCATCGACCCTACCAGTAACAAATAAGTCACCAGACTCGTCAAAGTAGCCCGTATCTCCTGTGAAATACCATCCGTCACGAATAGACTTTTGATCAGCATCAGGTCGCTTCCAATAACCCTCAAATGCCTCATCACCCGAGAGATCGCAAATGATCTGCCCCTCTTCATGAGAAGCTGCTACTTGACTTGGTGATGTTTGCACGGAACCTTGATCCAGTTGCACCACTCTAATACGCGCATTGATACCGGCCTTTCCAGCGCAGCCTGGCTTTAATGCCGCCATCTGATTGATGGTGTATGTGTAAATCTCACTTGAACCATAGTGATTTACAAATAATTCAGGAGAAAAGGCTTCGTTTAATTTAAGTAATAAAGCATCATGCATAGGGGCCCCAGCAAACCCAAGCTTCTTAACAGTCTTCACTCGAGCCGAATTAAAATGACTTGACTGAATCATGTCGTGATATAGCGTTGGCACCAAATAAAGGTGAGTTACAGCCTCACTCTCGATTGCCTCTATCGCTTTATTCACATCCCAACGTGGTACTGCAACATAGGTACCATTCACAATACATAAAGACAACAGCGTTCTTACCCCCATAGTGTGATAGAGCGGCATTACCCCTAAAGTCACCTCACCCATTGCATACTGATTTTGTGCAACGTGTGCAATTCCTGCCGCGCGTTCTGCTCGCTGCTTTCTTGGGACCCCTTTTGGTTTCCCTGTAGTGCCAGAAGTAAAAAGCATGACAGATATATCCTCAACATGGCCGCATGCCTCAGGCTCGAATCCATCCTGAATTAACTGATCAAAATAGGTATATCCATCTAAGGCAGCTTTCTCCATACAAAGAATTACAGAGATAGAGTTACTTGTTTCGGATTCAAGGTAATTGTTGAGAGATATCTCCTCAAGAAATGCTAATTTCACATCAGCATTTTGCGCACAATAATCAATTTCATCTGGCTTGGAACGCCAATTTAAAGGAACAATAGCTATGCCTGCCATCTGGCATGCCCAATGAATTGTTGCCGCCTCGTATCGATTTTGCAAAACAGTCAAAATACGATCGCCACGTTTTAGGCCTTGCTTGTAAAAAAACTGTTGAATAGCGCCAATATGAAGTGCCCACTCAGCATATGTATGGCGCCTGTCTCCATCTACAATCGCTAGTCTATTGGGCTCACGCTCAACAGCCTGCAAAAAAGTTCGACCTAAATCAAGCATGCTCTCCTCCATTTTTGTGCGCTCTGGATGCGGCAACCTCTAAAACTGCCTCGACAATTCCAACGTATCCAGTGCAGCGACATAAATTTCCCGATAAACCTTCTCGCACCTCTAGCTCAGTTGGATGGGGATTCTTTTTGAGAAAATCCTCTGCCGATAGTAAAAATCCAGAAGTACAAAATCCACACTGCAATGCATGATGCTTCTTAAAGGCATTTTGCAAATCAGACATCTCCCCTGACTTTGCAAGGCCTTCTACAGTTTTTACTATGGCGCCATCAGCCTGACATGCAAAGATGAGACAAGAACGTACGATCTGCCCATCAACCTCAACCGTACATGCGCCACATACGCCATGCTCACAACCTGCATGAGTACCCGTTGCCCCCAAATCATGGCGAATAAAATCTAGCAATGTTGTGCGTGATTCACAGGAACCTTCACGCTCTACCCCATTTAAATTCAGCTTTATCAAGTGGCTCTTCATTTCATTTCTTCACTTTTAAAATCTATGGCTTGTTGACACGCGCGCATTCCAAGTGAGCGCATCAAATGTCTACGTAATCCTGCGGTGGCCGTGGGATCTTCTCTCGCCTCAGTTTTGGCCGCTAAATCATCAATAAATTGATAGACCCCATCTAATGAACTTGCAATACATTTATAAACCCTCACAACATCATCAATGCCGCCAAATCCTATAGTCCAGCGATCATCTTCCTTAATAACTGCTACGGCAACTACTGCAAAGTCTCCGTGGCGATAACCATATTCAGCAAACCCAAAACCAGCATTTGGCCCACGAATAGGAAACTCGACAAACTCAATGAATTCCGTTGGCTGACGACTGGTTTGAAGGGCTCCCAGGAAAAAGTCTTTGGCATGAACTACTCGCTTCTTCTTCTTACTTACGAGAGAGACCGAACCCTCTAGTACTGACAATCCAAGGACCAGCTCGGCACTAGGATCAGCATGCGCAATCGACCCACATACAGTTCCACGATTTCGAATAGGGGCGTGAGCAATCCAAGGAAACATCATGCTTAATAATGGCTGGGTTTTACCAAGATCACTCCAATGCTCTAATTCAGACTGCCTTACGCCCGCCCCAACCCGAAGCGCATGGCCCAATACACTGAAGGTTTTAAGCTCTTCAACCTTATTAATATCAATTAAGTGATCAGGACTAGCCACCCGCATTGCCAAGACAGGAATAAGGGTTTGCCCTCCGGCAATAATGCGGGCATCTTCGCCATACTTATCCAGCAACTCCAAAACATTTTCTTTAGAGCTGGCTTGGTGCATCACGAAAGGAGCAGATTTCATTTGCTTGCTCCTAATAAAGCAAATAGTCTGCCAATCAGAGCTTTAAATATGCCTTCTTGTTTTGCTCCAGCTTCTTTTGCAAGGGCTCTAAATAGCTGATCCAATACCAATCGAATGGCGCCCTCCAATAACCTACTTCCAATTGCCGCAAGCTTTCCCGATACTTGCGCTTGGTAGTCGTACTTCAGCACAGTCACACTGCCATCTTTTGTAAGGTCAACTTGTCCCATTCCGAGAGCCATACCTAGGGGGCCCCGACCCTCACCGCCTAGGGTGAAACTATTAGGGCTTTGTACATTCGTTAATTCAACCTTAGCCGCAAATCGGGCCTTTGCAATACCAATGCGCACAACTGCAATGCAGTCAAACTGAATACCATTTGCAATTGTTTTTTTATGAATAGACTCACAACCTGGTATGACATTCTTTAATCTTTCTGGATCAAGCAATACAGCAAAAATATCCTCAGGTAGTACTTGCAATCTAACCGCGCCCTGAGCTTTCAAAGGATAGTCGGTATTTATAGCCATTGATGAAACTTGACTAGAAGGTTTATCAAGCTTTAACAAACCTTTCCCCACAAGAAGCGTATGAATTCGACTGGGGGTTGCAGGCAGAACAATTTCTTCAACATCTAAAGCATCTGCAATTGCATTTGCAATACAAACAGGGGTACTCATGCTATTACCCTCGCCAATGCCTTTGGCACCTAATGGTGTAAATGGGCTTGGAGATTCTTGATGATAAATTTTTGGAGTGCCAATATCACTTGCAGTAGGCAAACGATAGTCAGCAAAAGTACCTGAGAGAAAATTGCCATCACTACTATAAACAAACTCTTCAAAAAGGGCTGCGCCCACTGCTTGGGCATACGCGCCATATATCTGCCCATCCGCTAAGGCTGGGTTTAATATCCTGCCTGCATCATGCACGGTAATGTACTGGTCTATCTTTGCAGAACAGGTTTCGGTATCTATTTCTATGCCGCAAGCATCAAGAGCAAATCCATATGCCGCAGAAGTATTAATTCGATCAGCCTCATCGGGAGCCTCTAAAACATCTGCGCTCCAAAACTGTGTTTCCTGTAGCGCAAGAATTGTCTCTCTACCGAGAGCGTCCTGAATTAATCCAGGTGACCAGTGAAAGTTTCCACAAACTCTGGAGAAAGGTATGCCATTGTCCTCAGAACCAATCACGGCTATATTGCCATTTGAAAAAATTAATTGATCCGGCTTGACCTTAAGTAGGTGGGCAGCATAATCCGCAATTCGAGCCTTCAACTTTTCCGCAGCCAAAAATACTGTTCCTGCTACTGCACCAGCAAAACGACTCGAATAATTCCCAGCTGCAATAGACCATGCATCCTTTGCAGTATCAAAATCGACATTGACTTGGATCTGGGATGGCGCGACTCCAAAAACATCTGCCAATAATTGACTAATGACCGTTTGATGACCCTGTCCAGCAGGGGCTGAAGCAATATTTGCGGCAATATTTCCAGAGGGATCCACACTGACTGTCGCAGAGGTAATGGCGCCATTTTTAGGGCCCGCTTTTGCTCTTTGCTCTTTTGTAAGGACGGTAGTGATATAGCCCATATTGGACACTGAAGGCTCAACAATCGACGCAATGCCAATTCCGTAGTGACGCCCTTCTTTCCTTGCCTGATCCCTACGATCTAATAATTTTCTAAATTCTGGTGAGCTCTCCAGTGTTTTTAAGGCTTTTTGATAGTCGCCTGAGTCTAGCAATGCTCCTGCAGCCGCCCGGTAAGGGAACTGCTCTTTTTGAACATAATTTAATGCCGCGATTTCTTGATGCGTTTTACCTAAAGTTTTTGCGATTTTTTGAATTAAACGCTCAAGTGCGTAATAGACCTGAGGACCGCCAAACCCCCTAACCAATCCAGTTGGAGTTTTATTAATTAATACGACACGATTGCGAATTTTTAAATTCTGAATTTGGTAAGGGCCAGTAACACACCCATGCATACGATATAGGGTTGCCGGTTCAGGCGCCCTTAAATAAGCCCCACAATCTTCAATTTGATCGTAGTCTAATGCCAATATTTTTCCATCCCCATCCACAGCTGCACGTAAATGAGTATGGCGGGAGGTCGCAGAAGTGGCTGCTTGAAGATGCTCTAAGCGATCTTCGATAAATTTCACTGGGGCGCCTGCCTTACGCGATGCCAAGCAAGACATGATGACGTATGGCAAGACAGATTGCTTAACTCCGAAGCTACCACCTGAATCAGGGGCAACGTGATGACGCAACTTTGTTCCCGGGACCTTCAAAGCAGCAGCCATCACTACATGCAGTGAAAATGGCCCCATAAAATTTGACGTTACTTCATACGAGGAGTCTGCACCTCGCCATTGAGCAACAACTCCACCAGTCTCTAAAGGTGTGCAGGAGTTACGGGGATAACGAATATCAACTTCAACGACGCTGGCAGCTTTTTTAAATGCCCCCTCAGGGTCGCCGTATTGATGTGATCGATCTAAAACACAGTTACTACCAATGTCTTTATGAAGAATAATCGACGTATCTGATAGTGCAATATCTACATCGACAACCGCAGGAAGTGGCTGAATGTTTAATTCAACCTTCTCAACCCCATCCTCTGCCAAAGCTCTTGATTCAGCGATGACTACTGCTATAGGCTCGCCCACATAGCGCACATACTCATTGGCCAGCACCCACTGACGCATTGGAGTTTTAACGGCAACGACCAATGGATTGGACCAGGCCTGAACATCATCGATTGTCAGGATTGCCCTGACCCCCTTTATCTGCAATGCTGGTTCTATATCTACAGAAATAATTTTTCCATGCGCAATTGGTGAACGAACCACAGCAGCATATAAGGTTCCAACTGGCAACGGAAGATCATCCAGATAGCGACCCCCACCCGTCAGAAGAGCAATATCTTCTACACGCTCACATGCCTTGCCTAAATAGTTTGAACTTGTTTTCAATGCAATCTTTTCAGCTAAATTAAGAATAATTAATGCTGAAAGAAGCTTAATGATCAGACTAAGAGGACGCTTACCTTAAAGTCCGATTACTTACCCTAGAGTCCGATTATGTGTATCAGGGAAACCCTAAGAGTCTAGCTTGGGCGCCTTTTCTACCTGCTGACGATAGAGGCTCGGGGTGACCCCTTGATGCTGCTTAAAGAATCGGGTGAAATGGCTTTGAGCAGAAAAACCGAGCTCATCACCAATATGAATCAGGCTCTCCCCTTTATCGGCGAGCGCATCAAATGCAAACTCCATTCTGAGTACATTCGCAAATACAACGGGTGAAAGTCCAGTGCAGCGCCTAAAGAGCTCAAAAAAGTGAGAGCGCGAAAGATCGACACTTTGAGCAACCATTGAAATATCACTAAACCCTTGAGGAGATGTGCGCATGATATGGATTGCTTTTCGTATTCTTGGATCCATAAATGCCAATGAATTGCCTGAATTACGCAAATCACCTTGGGTTAGAAGGTCGGCATCATCCATAAAACTCAGCACGAGCTCAAGCAAGATGGATTCAAGATAGTCATGGGTAATCTGATCGGCCCACCAAAGCTCCATTGAAATCTTTTCCAATACCTGCTTTTGGTGGGCGCCTAAGCCAGATAGATTATTGATAAAGAAACGAGGATGACTACTTGCTAAGAATTTTTTGCTAAACGATGCCAACCACTTTGGTTCCAGGTACAACGCAAGCAAAATGGGATTTTCACCATTCACTGGTAAATGAAGGTAGGAATGTTCTTCCCAGGCATTGATGAGAACTGCATTGTCATCTGTCAGGGGGCATAGCTGTCCCCTAACCTGAAAAGCAATATCTGGACCCGCCACCTTGCATAAGATGTGGCAGTGATGATGCGCATGGGTGACTAAGGGCGCATCCATCTCAAGAAGCGCCACCCTACCAAAATCGCCGTGAAGAAGTCGTATTACTTTTGACATGCGTTAAATCATCTCATACACAGACCATAGTGATATGCATTTTTATATTGCACTGCAAAAGAAAAAGCCCTAAGTTCTCAGGGCTTTTAATTGCGGGGGTCTATCTGAAATCTATTTTTTCTTGACAGGCGGCAAATCAGTGCAATGGCCGTGAGCTGCTTCAGCCGCAAGTCCTACTGATTCACCTAGCGTTGGATGTGGATGAATCGTTTTACCGATATCCACCGCATCAGCACCCATCTCAATTGCCAAACACACTTCGCCGATTAAATCGCCAGCGTGTGTTCCCACAATGCCGCCACCAATAATGCGATGGGTGGTAGCATCAAAAATCAGTTTTGTGAAACCTTCATCACGTCCATTAGCGATCGCACGTCCACTAGCTGCCCATGGGAACAAACCCTTCTCATAAGCAATGCCTTGAGCTTTACATTGCTCTTCTGTCAAACCAGCCCACGCTACTTCAGGGTCAGTGTAGGCAACCGATGGAATTTGCTTAGCATCAAAGTAGGATTTTTCGCCAGCAGCAGCTTCCGCAGCAACGTGACCTTCATGCACCGCCTTATGTGCCAACATCGGTTGACCAACTAAGTCACCAATTGCAAAAATATTAGAGACGTTGGTCCGCATTTGTTTATCTACAGGAATAAAGCCGCGCTCATCCACCTGCACACCCGCTTTACCGGCATCAATCTTTTTGCCGTTTGGAGTGCGTCCTACTGCAACCAATACCAAGTCATAGGTTTGCGGTTCAGCCGGTGCGTTCTCGCCTTCGAAAGAAACTTGAATTCCGTCAGACTTAACTTCTGCCTTAGAAGCACGAGTCTTAAGCATGATCTTTTCAAAACGTCCGGCATTGAACTTCTCCCAGACCTTTTCTAAATCACGATCGGCACCTGCCATCAAACCATCCATCATCTCGGCGATATCAATGCGTGAACCTAGTGTGCTGTAAACCGTAGCCATCTCTAGGCCAATAATGCCACCGCCAATAACTAGCATCCGCTTTGGAATACTCTTGAGTAATAAAGCACCAGTGCTATCTACAATGCGTGGATCTTCTGGCAAGAATGGCAGCTTCACTGGCTGGCTACCAGCAGCAATAATCGCCTTCTGAAAACGCACTACTTCTTTTTTACCTGTGAGATCCTGACCAGTGCCATCAGTTAATTCAACCTCAACGTGGTTTGGATCCAAGAATTTACCTAGGCCACGCACTACTTTTACTTTGCGAGCCTTTGCCATACCAGCAAGGCCGCCAGTCAACTTCGCGATGACGGATTCTTTGTAACCGCGGAGTTGATCGATCTCAATCTTGGGTGCGCCAAAAGTAATACCGTGCTTAGCCATGGTTTTGACTTCATCCATGACTGAGGTGGTATGCAGCAATGCTTTAGATGGAATACACCCAACGTTTAAGCAAACCCCGCCCAAAGTAGGATAGCGCTCCACTAAAACAGTATTCATACCCAAGTCTGCACTACGAAACGCTGCGCTATAACCACCAGGGCCAGCACCAAGTACCAACACTTCACATTCATGATCAACCTTACCGCTGTACTGACCTGCTACTGGGGCAGGAGCAATAGCAGCAGGTGTGGCTGGTGCTGCAGGTTTTGCTGCTGGAGCTGGTTGAGGCACAGGCACTGCAACACTAGCCTCTATCTCGGCAATCACAGAACCTTTACTCACTTTATCTCCAAGCTTGACTGCAATACTAGTAACAGTACCTGCAGCATCGGCCGGAACTTCCATGGTTGCTTTATCGGATTCAAGAACTAATAGCGGCTGCTCTTTTTCAATCACGTCGCCTACTTTAACCAGCACTTCAATGACCGGTACATCTGCATAGTCACCAATATCCGGCACAAGGATCATTTGCTTAGCCATAGATCCCCCTTACAGACTAGCGCGACGGAAGTCGGCCAAGAGCTGTGCAATGTACACATTGAAGCGGGTAGCTAAAGCACCATCAATCACGCGGTGATCTGCAGAGAGGGACAGTGGGCAAATGAGGCGTGGCACAAACTGCTTACCATCCCACACTGGCTTCATAGCTGCCTTGCTCACGCCCATAATCGCCACTTCAGGAGCATTCACGATTGGGGAGAAATACGTTCCTCCGATACCACCTAGTGATGAGATCGTGAAGCTAGCGCCTTGCATTTGATCTGGCTTTAACTTGCCATCACGAGCGAGTGCCGCCAAGTCAGAAGTTTCTTTCGCCAACTCAAAGATGCCTTTCTTATCGGCATCTTTAATGACCGGTACAACCAGTCCAGTTGGAGTATCTGCGGCAAATCCAATATTGAAGTATTTCTTCAAAATCAGATCATCACCATCCAAAGAGCTATTGAACTCTGGATATTTTTTCAATGCAGCGACTGCAGCCTTCATTAAGAAAGCCAGCATCGTAATCTTGACGCCCTTCTTCTCATTCTCTTTATTGGTGAGAACGCGGAATGCCTCTAAATCAGTGATGTCAGCATCTTCGTGATAAGTCACGGCTGGGATCATCACCCAGTTACGGCCCAAATTGGCTGCAGTAAGTTTCTTAATACGATTGAGTGGTTGACGCTCGATCTCACCAAACTTTGTGAAATCAACCTTCGGCCAAGGAATCAGATTCAAACCACCTAAGCTGCCGCCACTAGAAGCAGCAGCAGGACTACCCGCACCACCGCTCATAGCCGCCTTCACAAATGCTTGGACGTCTTCTTGGGTAATACGGCCTTTAGGGCCCGATCCTTTAACTTGCGTAATAGTGACACCAAGCTCACGCGCAAACTTACGCACGGATGGGCTTGCATGACTTACTGCGGTGTCTGCTGGCGGAGGAGTATTGCTGATAGGAGGTGGTGCGGGTGCGCGCGCAATCGGAGGCTCTACCGCTTTAATTGCTGGCGCGGCAGGTGCAGCTGCAGGAGTAGACACAGGAGTTGATACGCCAGATGCTCCACCTTCTAAGATCACTACAACTGAACCTTCAGAAAGGTTGTCACCCACCTTAACTCTGACTTCTTTGACGATGCCTGAATGTGAAGAAGGAACATCCATGGTGGCTTTATCAGACTCCAACACCACGATGGATTGTTCTTTCTCAATCTTGTCACCGGCTTTAACCAAGACTTCGATCACTGGTACATCTTTATAGTCGCCGATATCCGGGACTTTGATTTCGATGGGGGATCCGCCGCTGGAAGCTGCTACTGGCGCAGGAGCGCTTGCTGCTGCTGTCGCTGGTACAGAAGTTGTTGCTGCCGCGCCCTCTTCTAAGGTAATTACAAGGGATCCCTCAGAAAGGTTATCGCCCACTTTGACTTTGACTTCTTTCACAATGCCAGAGTGTGAAGAAGGAACATCCATGGTGGCTTTATCAGACTCCAGCACAACGATGGATTGTTCTTTCTCAATCTTGTCACCGGCTTTAACCAAGACTTCGATCACTGGTACATCTTTATAGTCGCCGATATCCGGGACTTTGATTTCAATTATTTGACTCATAGTATTTGTCTCTTATCAAACCGTCATTGGGTTTGGTTTAGTAGTATCGATGTTGTACTTCTTGATCGCCTCAGCCAACTTAGAGCGATCAAGCTGACCAGCGTCAACCAAAGATCTCAAGGCAGTGAGAACAACCCAACGACGATCTACTTCAAAGAAGTCACGGAGTTTTTCACGAGTATCAGAACGACCAAAGCCATCAGTACCCAATACTTCATAACGGCGACCCATATGCTGAATTGCTGGACGAATCTGCTCAGCAAATAGACGAACATAGTCGGTAGCAGCAACGATTGGGCCTGTAGTATCTTTCAGGCATTTTTCTACGTGAGATAAGGCTGGTGCAGCACTTGGATTCAATAGATTGCTACGGTGAACTGCAGTCCAATCACGACCTAGTTCAGTAAAGCTTGGGCAACCCCACAAATCTGAAGCAATACCCCAGTCTTTATGCAGAATCTCTGCCGCTTCAATCACTTCACGGAAGATCGTTCCCGAACCTAGGAGTTGTACACGTAGTTTTGCCTTGTCGTCACCAACAGACTTGAGCTTGTACATACCCTTGATGATGTCTTTCTCCGCACCCTTAGGCATTGCTGGGTGTGAATAGTTTTCATTCATCAAAGTAACGTAGTAGTAAACATCTTCCTGAACTTCCAACATTCGACGCATGCCATCCTGAATCACTACAGCCAATTCAAATGAGAAGGTTGGGTCGTAGCTGATGCAGTTGGGAACCGCACCACTCCACAGATGACTATGGCCATCTTCGTGCTGTAAGCCTTCGCCGTTCAAGGTGGTTCTACCGGCCGTACCGCCTAGCAAGAAACCACGACTACGCATATCTCCTGCAGCCCAGGCTAAGTCACCGATACGCTGGAAACCAAACATAGAGTAGAAGATATAGAAAGGCAACATGGGCACACCATGTGTGGAGTACGAAGTTGCGGCAGCGATCCAGTCGCACATACCACCCGCTTCATTGATACCCTCTTGCAGAATTTGACCGGTCTTGTCCTCTTTATAGAACATCAATTGATCATGATCTTCTGGTGTGTAAAGTTGGCCTAATTGATTCCAGATTCCTAATTGGCGGAACATGCCTTCCATACCAAAGGTGCGGGACTCGTCAGGAACAATCGGTACCACCCGTTTACCCAACACCTTATCGCGCACTACTGTATTGAGTATGCGCACAAATGCCATAGTTGTAGAAATCTCACGGCCTTCAGTAGTTGCCTCAAGCAATGGAGCAAATACTTCTAAAGCAGGAACTGGCAAGCTCTCCGCTTTAGTGCGACGTTGCGGCAAGTAACCACCCAACTCTTGACGACGCGCCTTCATGTACTCTAATTCCGGGCTACCTTCGGCAAACTTGACCAAAGGCATTTCGTCCAACTCTTCATCTTTAACGGGAATCTCAAAGCGATCACGGAAGCGACGCACATCGTCATCGTTCATCTTCTTCGCTTGGTGGGCAATATTCATCGCCTCACCTGAGCCGCCCATGCCATAACCTTTAATGGTGTGGGCTAGGATCACTGTAGGTTGATTCTTGTGATTTACTGCCGCATGGAATGCTGCATAAACTTTATGGGGATCATGGCCACCGCGATTCAGTTGCCAAATTTCATCATCACTCCAGTCACTTACTAAAGCCTTTAATTCTGGAGTATTGAAAACGATCTCGCGAACGTAGCTGCCGTTCTTAGACTTCATAGTCTGATACTGGCCGTCAACGATCTCGCCTAAGCGTTGCATCAAAATACCTTTTTTGTCGCGCGCAAAGAGAGCGTCCCACTGACCGCCCCACACTACTTTGATCACATTCCAGCCGGCACCGCGGAACTCGCTCTCAAGCTCTTGAATGATGCTGCCGTTGCCGCGCACTGGTCCGTCTAGACGCTGCAAGTTACAGTTAATTACGAAAATCAGGTTATCGAGTTTTTCACGACCGGCCATACCAATCGCACCCAAGGATTCTGGTTCGTCGGTTTCGCCATCGCCCAAGAATGCCCAAACTTTACGGCCTTGCTCTTGAATGAAGCCGCGGTCTGTTAGGTACTTCATAAAGCGCGCTTGGTAAATCGCCATGATCGGGCCCAAGCCCATCGATACGGTTGGGAACTGCCAGAAGTCTGGCATCAACCAAGGATGTGGATAACTAGAGATGCCTTTACCGCCAACTTCTTGGCGGAAGTTGTTGAGCTGACCTTCTTCGAGACGGCCCAACATATAAGCACGTGCATAGACGCCGGGAGCAGAGTGCCCTTGAACAAATATCAAATCGCCACCATTCTCAGGCGACGGTGCGTGCCAGAAATGATTAAAGCCAACGTCATACAAAGTAGCTGCAGACTGGAACGATGAAATGTGTCCACCAACGTTTGTGTCTTTGTTGGCACGAAGCACCATCGCCATGGCATTCCAGCGAGTGTATGAACGAATACGATGCTCCACATTTTGATCGCCAGGCAAACGCGCTTGATTTTCAACAGGAATAGTATTGATATAAGGAGTCTCAGCATGGAATGGCTGCACCACTCCGTTTACACGAGCATGAGAAATTTGTTGATCGATGAGATAGGCAGCTCTCTCAGGACCTTCGTTACGAATCACGCCATCGAGCGCTTGTAACCATTCCTGTGTCTCACCAGGATCCGCATCCTGAGTGTTCTGTTTACCTAATACTTGGTCTGGAACTGCTGCCATCTTTTGTCTCCATTAAATAGTGCTTAATTTGTCATCAACTTTATAGGCAATATTCTAGGAAGGTATATGGGTGTAAACAAGCAATTTTCCACATAATGATAATATTTCTCATAATGTGGTATTTTATTGCGGTGCAAATAAGAAGCTATAAAACGGTCAGAATTGGCTTTTTGGAAGGGCAAATAAGGCAAAATGCTCTGTATTCATGAGAAAAACAGCATTTTCCAGCCTAGTCCTTAGCCCCCTTAGGTGGCTCCGCAAAATACGTGGATTTAGGATTGTTTACACCCCGCTTTTAGCCATTGTTCTGTTTACAGCAGTCATGGGCATTATTTTGGGAACGCTGCATTTACAAGAAAAGAATCAGCAAGAGGCTGCCCTATTTAGAGAGCTGTCATTTGCCAAACAGCGTATTCAATCTCGTTTCGCCAGCAACCTTGATGCATTAACAACGATTAATCGAGAAATGGCTGCAAGCGAAGATCAATTGAAGCTCAGACAAATTGCGCGCGAGCAAGCAGAAGATCTTGTTTTAAATAACCATGAGATCGTCAAAATCATTTGGCTAAATAATCAAAATCAGCGGCTATGGGCAGCTCCTGCTGAAAGTAACAAATCGGATTGGATTAGCAAAACTCAAAATGATCAGCTCATTAATTCTAGTCTTGCATCAACTATCGAGCTTAGCCGAGTAACTAGTCGAGCAGCTTTTAGCCAGTTTGTTTCCTTAAATTTACCGGGTGATGCACCGATCTCCACGGATAGAAAAATCGTTCTTTGGCAAGTGGTGCCCAATATCGTTGGCGGAGAAGTTGTTGGATTCTTGGCGGCACTCTATACGACTCAAGGAATATTGGATGCTCTACCAAGCGACCTCAAATCCCATTACCGCTTTACCTTGCTCACTGACAATGAAAGAGTTTTAGGCATCTCTTCCGATAGAGATACCCCTAAAAGAGCATTTAGCAATCAGACAAGCTTAGATATTGGGGTCTTAAGCCCCAACATTAATTTACGCATAGATACCTATCCTCCGCCAACCAACCTCACCTTCAGGATGTTAATTGGCGTCGTGATTGGATTAAGCGCATTCGTAGTTTGGAGTTTGTGGTCTGTACTAAAGCAAATGCAAGTACGCCAAGAGGCTGAAGCAAGCCTGCGCAAAGAAACCAGCTTTCGTAATGCAATGGAAGACTCCACCCCTGTGGGTATTCGTGCGCATGATATGCAAAAGCGGATTACATATGTGAATCGAGCATTTTGCGAAATGGCAGGCTGGACATCAGATGAGTTAATAGGTCTCACTCCGCCCTTTCCATTCTGGCCAGATAGCAGAAGAGATGAGCTTGTTGAGAAAATGAATCGGGCAATGAAGTCCGACATCAGCGTTGTCATGAGGGTCGGCATCGAAGGAGTGATCTTAAAGAAAGACGGCTCCTTGATACAGACCCGCACCTTTATTGCCCCGCTGATTAATGAAAAAGGCAAGCAGACTGGTTGGGTTACTTCATTAATTGATATTTCCGAACCTAAAAAGATTCGCGAAGAATTAGCTGCCTCTCAAGATCGCTTCACTACCGTTCTAGAAAGTCTAGATGCCGCTGTGTCGGTGGTCTCGCTAGAGACTAACGCCCTGCTATTTGCCAATCGTTTTTATCGGGAGCGCTTTGGTGACAACTCTAAAGGTCACTTCCAATTAGCGGGCAGCGATACCAGCAACACGACGATGCGAGATATTGCAGAAGATCTTGAGGATTCTCCCCCTGGAATTCCAACGCCATTTTTATATCAAGAGTCAGAGTCAGAAGAAGTTCAGCTAGGCGATGACAATAATCAATGGTTTGAAGTTAGACGTCGTTATATCCCGTGGGTAGATGGACATCTTGCGCAGCTATTGATTGCCACTGACATTACCGCTCGTAAAGAAGCAGATGATTTGGCACTACAACAACAAGAGCGTATGCAGTTCACCAGTCGTCTCACCACAATGGGTGAAATGGCATCCTCTTTAGCTCATGAACTAAACCAACCTCTTTCAGCTATATCAAACTACTGCATGGGTGTTGCTAAGCGTTTAGATGGGCACCTAGATCCTATCCTGACCAAAGAAATTTTGCCAGCTCTAGAAAAAGCTTCTGAGCAAGCCCATCGAGCCGGCACCATCATTCAGCGCATTCGAGGTTTTGTAAAACGCAGTGAGCCTCAACGTAAAGCGGCAAACATCACTGAAATTATTAATGATGCAGTTGGCTTGGTTGAAATTGAAGCCCACCGCCATCGCTTAGTCATTAGCTCGGAAATTGCCGAAAATCTGCCCGTAGTTAACCTGGATCCAGTCCTGATCCTGCAGGTAGTAGTCAATCTTCTTAAAAACGCCTTAGATAGCGTCCGCGAGGCTTACCCCCTTTCCTCCCGTTGGTCAGCCCCGCCAGTTCGGATTAGTGCAGATTTAGACACCAGCATCTTCCCGGCCATGCTCAGAATCCAGGTTACCGATGCTGGGGACGGAATCTCGGAAAACGTCCTGGAACGCATATTTGAGCCGTTTTTCAGCACAAAGTCCGATGGAATGGGTATGGGGCTCAATATTTGCCGCTCCATTATTGAATCTCACCATGGCAGGCTTTGGGCTACCAATGTCCAAGACTCAGAACAGACCAAGCTGGCTGGCTGCACCTTTACAATACTTCTACCACTGGAATCCCCTGGATCCGAGGCTACTGTTTAACTTCGAATTTATAGATTCACCTCACGAGAACTGATATGAACTTAAGCGCTACTGCAAAACCAAACCAAGCTGAAGTTGTCTATGTAGTGGATGATGACGAAGCGGTAAGAGATTCGCTTACGTGGCTCTTAGAAAGCAATGGTTATGTTGTACGGTGCCATGCCAGCGCCGAACGTTTCTTACAGTCTTTGCAAAGCACCGATAAGTCAACCATCTCTTGCGCCATTTTGGATGTGCGCATGCCTGGGATGTCAGGCCTTGAATTGCAAGAGCGCTTAACCAGCGAAAACCTACCAATGCCAGTTGCATTCATTACTGGTCACGGCGATGTATCGATGGCCGTCTCCACGATGAAGCGTGGCGCAGTGGATTTCATTGAAAAACCTTTTAAAGAAAATGATCTTTGTGGTTTAGTGGATCGCATGCTTGCTAAAGCGCGCATCGATTATTCACAAGCCAGCCAACGCAAAATTACCCAGAGCTTACTCAGCAAGTTAACTGGTCGTGAGCGTCAGGTTCTAGAGCGCATTGTTGCAGGCCGTTTGAATAAACAAATTGCTGATGACCTCGGTATTTCTATTAAGACTGTTGAAGCACACCGCGCCAACATCATGGAAAAGCTCAACGTCAACACAGTTGCCGACCTACTCCGCCTGGCTTTGTCTGATCCCCAGCCTAATTAATTACCGGGGTTTTCTATGCCAGCTCAATTATTAGACGGAAACGCCCTTTCTAAAAAACTACGTACGGAAATTGCTGCACGTGGTGCAATCGTCACCGCCAAAGGCACCAGACCTGGTTTAGCAGTCATCGTGGTTGGCGACAACCCTGCCAGCGCGGTATATGTTCGCAACAAAGTAAAAGCCTGTGAAGACGTTGGCTTTCATTCTGTTTTAGAGCGCTATTCTGTAGAACTTGGCGAAGAAGAATTACTCGCGCGTATTGCCACTCTCAATGCGGATCCTGCAATACACGGGATCTTGGTGCAACTCCCGCTACCAGAGCACATTGCCTCTGAGCGCGTACTAGAAGCGATTGCTCCAGAAAAAGATGTGGATGGCTTTCATGTGGCTAATGCTGGCGCCTTGATGGTTGGTCAACCAGAATTCAAGCCTTGCACCCCTTATGGCTGCATGAAGATTCTTGAAAGCATTGATTACCCTATTCGTGGTGCTCGCGCTGTGATTGTTGGTGCCTCCAATATCGTGGGTAAGCCAATGGCGATGCTGCTATTACAAGCCGGAGCAACGGTCACCATTTGCAATAGCAAGACTCGTGACTTGGCACATCACACCAAGGATGCTGACATTTTGGTGGTTGCCACCGGTAAACCCAAAATGATTACCGGCGACATGGTGAAGAATGGTGCAGTTGTCATTGATGTGGGCATTAATCGCCTGCCTGATGGCAAACTCTGTGGCGACGTGGATTTTGATACGGCTAAATACATCGCCGGTTGGATTACCCCGGTTCCAGGTGGTGTTGGCCCGATGACCATCACCATGCTTCTCATGAATACCTTGGAAGCTGCTGAAAAGGCCGCCAAGCTCTGAGGAATTACTGGGACTTTTGGCAAAATTGCTCCCAGTCCATTAAGCTAGAGGGATGACTACATCCACATCTAGCTTCCTGAGCAGCACCCTCCCCGCAGAATTGCAAAATAATCCACTGACTACTTTTGGGCGCGGCATTGCTGCCTACGCCGAAGTCAAGCCTGAGCACATTGCACCAGCGATTGAATATTTACTCAAGCAAGCGCAAGATGCTGTGGATGTAGCAGTCAATCCAAGCACTCCATCTACTTGGGATGCCCTCGCTGAACCACTAGAAGATGCTACTGAATTTTTTGGTAGGTCTTGGGGCGTGATATCCCATCTCAATGGCGTTGCCGATACCCCGGAGTTGCGCGCTGCCTATGGCGAGATGCTACCTAAGGTCACCGCTTTCTTCTCAAGCCTTGGTCAAAATTTAGAGCTCTACAAAAAGTTTAAAGAACTCAGCAAAGCGCCTGACTTTTCAAAACTCAGCGCAGCTCAAAAGAAAGTCATTGAAAACTCCTTGCGAGATTTTCGTCTGGGTGGCGCAGAACTCAGTGATGCAGATAAGCCCCGCTTTTCACAAATTCAGGATGAGCAGGCAACCTTAGGTAAAGCATTTTCAGACCATGTCTTAGATGCTACCGATGGTTTTGTTCATCTAATCACTGATAAAGCTGATTTGGTAGGTTTGCCTGAGGACGCTATTGCAGCTGCTGCAGATACTGCCCAGCAGAAGAGTCTCCAGGGCTGGGCCTTTACTCTGCACTTCCCCTCTTACTACCCAGTCATGCAGTACTCAGAGAATCGGGCGCTGCGTCGCTTGATGTATGAAGCTTATGTCACCCGCGCTTCTGAACTGGCACCCCAATATGCCAAAGGTAAACTGGATTGGGACAATACTCAGAACATGCTCGATCAGTTAAGACTGCGCGATGAGGAAGCTCACATGCTAGGCTTCAACAACTATGCCGCACTGAGTTTGGCACCGAAGATGGCCAGCAGCGTTGATGAAGTTGACTCCTTTCTGACCAACTTCGCCCAGAAAGCAAAACCATTTGCATTAAAAGATTGGCAAGAGCTTTCTCAGTTTGCCAAGACCGAGCTATCTATTGCTGATGGATTGGAGCCATGGGATGTTGCTTTTGCATCCGAAAGATTGAAGCAAGAACGCTATTCCTTTTCGGAGAATGAGCTCAAGCAATACTTTCCTCTCCCTAAGGTGTTAGATGGTCTCTTCCAAGTTATTCAGACTCTGTTTGGCGTCAAGATTGAAGCGGCAGATTTGCCAACTTGGCATGCCGATGTGCAATCCTTTTCAGTGAAAAATGCCAAGGGTAATATCGTGGCCTACTTCTACCTGGATCCCTATGCTCGCCCTGGCAAGCGTGGCGGGGCTTGGATGGATGATGCCCGTGGTCGTAGAGTTTTACCTAATGGCGAAATCCAAGTGCCTGTTGCTTATTTGGTTTGCAACTTTGCGCCGCCAGTCAAGGTCGATGGTGTGTTGCGTCAACCCACCATTACTCATGATGATGTCATCACCCTCTTCCATGAGAGTGGCCATGGTTTACACCACCTTCTCACTCAAGTGAGCGCTTTAGGGGTTTCAGGTATCAATGGTGTTGAATGGGATGCGGTAGAGTTACCAAGTCAGTTTATGGAAAACTTCTGCTGGGAGTGGGAAGTATTGGAAAAGATGACTGCACATGCCGAAACTGGCAAGCCTCTTCCACGTGAATTATTTGACAAGATCCTTGCTGCCAAGAATTTCCAGAATGGTTATATGACTCTGCGTCAGATCGTGATGTCTCTTACCGACTGGCGCTTACATGCGAGCTTTGATGCGAAGAATGCTCAAGGTCACGCAGTATTAGACCTTTCCAGAGCGATTGCTGATCAATTTAACGTTATTCCACAACCAGCCATCTCTCGTTGGATCAATACCTTTAGTCACATCTTTGCTGGTGGTTATGCAGCTGGCTATTACAGCTATAAGTGGGCGGAAGTGTTATCTGCTGATGTCTACTCAGCCTTTGAGGAAGCAGCAAAACTCACTGGCAGCGTCTTAGATGAGAAAACAGGTGCTCGTTATCGTGAAGAGATTTTAGAGGTTGGTGGCAGTCGCCCTGCAGCTGAATCTTTTAAAGCCTTTAGAGGGAGAGAGCCAAGTATCGATGCCCTGCTAAGACATGGTGGACTCGCTTAACAATGAGATTTGCGATTTCAATTCTAAATAACTAATTTATACGCATTCAATGAGCCTCTTCACTACTGAATTACTAATTTTAATTGTTGCAACAACGCTCATAACAGCTGGCGTAGCTTATGCAATTTACTGGGCATTGAATGATTCGCCCATATCACAATGGCTCCATGATTCAGATGCAGTAGTGCCCTCTTTTCTTTCCATTACCTCCTTTATTTTCGGTCTGGCGATCTCCACTCTAGCAGGCTACTCATTTGAGCATCATCAATCAGCCATCTCAAATGTCATCACCGAATCCACTGCAGTCGAGACCATAATTAGTACGGCGACAGTCCTTCCTGCGAAGGATCAGGTAAAAATAATTTCAGGAATGAAAAACTATCTGACCGCAGTCATCGAAAAAGAATGGCCCGCTATGGAAAACAGAGATGCCAGTAAACGTGGAATTTCAACGCCTGAATTTTTAGCTTTAAATAAAATCATTAGTGACATCGCCTATCAGCCCAATCAACGTAGCGGCATTGAAAGCCAGCTCCTGACAGCCATTAGTACTATTCGCCATGACCGGCAAGCTAGGCAATCACTGGCATACGATAACGATAGCCTTAAAAAATGGCCATCCATACCAGTCTTCTCATTCTTGCTGCTGTTATCAGTGGGCATAGTCCATCTGGGAAGCATTAAAGCAATGAAGGTGTCTTTATCTATAGCCTCTTTGTGCATTGTGACTGCAGTGATATTTTTATTTATCGCTGTATCGCCATACCGTGGCTGGAATCGAGTCGAACCCCATAAACTTCAAGAAACATTGCAGATGCTTGATAACCTGAAGACGAATTAAGCAATTTACCTTGAGGTGCCATTTGCATGACGGCAACATCAAATGGCTTTGAAGGACAAATAAAAAGCCACTCAATAAGTGGCTTTTAACTTCAGCAATGCAGACCTAACTAGTCTTTTTGGAGAAATACATTCACAGTTTCAGAAAGCTTCTTATAGCTTTGAAATAAGAATGCATGGCCACCCTCATAAAAAGCCAACCAGGCAAAAGGAATTTGATTGGCAATCACAACTGAGTTTTTTGGATTGTCGATGATGTCCTCACGACCGTCAGCCACTAGAACGGGAACTTTAATCTTCTTTAAATCCTGGTAATTCTGATTATCAGCATTCCAGAGAGTGATACGAGCACGAACCTGGCGTTCCTTAGCTTCTTTAGAAATTACGAAATCATCAGGGATGGTTCCCGCAGCTTTTGCTGCCATAAATCTCCCGTATACAACCTTAGCGGCCGCTTTACCTTCAGGCGTAATTGGGAACAACAACTCGAAATTCTCCATAGGAGAAAGACTCGGATTATTCAACTCCTCCCCAACCTTCTTATCAATAGCAATCTGATATTTTCCGCCGGGATTTGGGGCGCACAGAATGACTTTATTGACTAGCTCTGGGTGTTTGATAACAAGCTGCTGACCAATTCGTGCACCCATTGACCACGAGAATACGTTTACCTTTTTAAAACCCAGGGCCTTCACCAAGCCTGCGGCATCATCTGCCATTTGCGGAATGGTTGTGTAGTTTTCTTTAGTGTCGGTAGAAAGTCCAGCGCCGCGGTTATCAAAAATGATCAGCTGGTTATTCTTTGACAACTCACCGAGCAGGGCTGGATCCCAAGCGCTCATGGTGGCGGCATAGCCCATGATGAGGATCATGGGATCACCTTTGCCTTTTAGGTAGTAGGCTAATTTCACATCTCCTACTTGGGCATACTTAACCTCAGGTTTTTCTTGGGCTTGCACTGGAATGCTGAGGCTTAAAAAAATAAAAAGTATGGCAACCGTTAAATAAATGCCTCGCATTAAAGCGGTAGTCAAAACGCTTAGGGAGCTATTAAGAGCTGTCATAAGGTCCTAGGTTGGATTGGTTTTAAAGAGTCATACTAGCATTTCAATATAGCGCTAATCGAGAATGTCTCATTACTCGACCTTGGTCAAGTATCACATTGGCGCATTATTTGACAGTCAAAGAAAAACCACCCGAAGGTGGTTTTTTATATCGCCAAGAATCTTTTAACTTGCTAACTGAGCTGCCTGTGCGCAATTATTTATAGCAGGCTTGCCGGCCAAGCGATCTTTAATCCAGGGTAGGTAGAACTGCTTGGAAGATCCGGGGGTTGTGAAGTGAGTGTTGTCGCCTGGCAACTCAACCCTATTAACATTGCCCCCTAATTTACACATTTGCTCCTGATAGAGCTTACCCATGATTGGGGGATTCGTGGTGTCCTTATTACCCCAATAGATCACTACCGGTGCAATAGGTTTTTCAGGATTCACGCTGCCCTTGACCATGGCTTTTGTCCAGTCAAGAGAATTGGTGAATTGATCTTTTAATAATGTTTTGTATTGGCTGCTGTAATTGAAATTCAGTGTATCTGCCACAGCATGCATACATTTGTTTCGGATAACCTCATCCAGCACTTTAGCGCCGTCAGTTGTAAAGATATCGGTGAGTTTTAGATTTGGATTACCAGCCCTCACACCCCACATACTCATTGCCATATGTGAAAAATCAAAAACATTGTCAGTGAACATCTTAACGATTCCACTTAATGATTTTTGTGCGTTCACTTCATCTACTGTTGAATTGGGCATCATGATGGCAATATCATCTGGAGCCAAGGCAACCACGCCAACGAGCTCAATGCCATCGGCAATTGTTCCCTTTTTGGAGATGTATTCTGGCATGCTTGCTGCAGCAACTACAGCGCCACCACCCTGCGACCAACCATAGATAATCGTCTTCTTACCGGCGCCAGCCTCCTTTAAGGCACTAGCAGCTCTAGCCGAATCAATCATATCCATGGCATTGGTTGCCGCTAAAGCATATTGATGCTCGCCTCCACTACCCAGGCCTTGGTAATCCGTTGCAACTACTACATATCCGTATTTGATAAATTCTTCAATACTAGGGATGCCGTAATCCGTCCAAGAATTTCCGCCAACTAAAAAGTATTCATTGAGGGGTGCTGTTGGATTAAGAACTTGTGAAGGGCCGCAATTTTGTGCGGCGCCAGTAGTCCCATGCCCCCAAGCCATGATAGGCCTACCCTCTTTCGGTGGAGTGCCAATCGGGGCTACTACCAAGCCAGTAGCAAGATGCTTACGCCCGCCAACATCAGATGTGACGTAGGCAATCTTCCAAGCTTGAGCACCCTTAACAGACGTCTTAATTTTTTCCTTTTTCAGAATTTGTCCGAGCTTACCATCGGGACTCATTTTGATAACCTCATCATAAAAAGGAGGAACAGGCGGATCAGCATATACGGCAGTAGAAAGAATACTTAAAGCAGTGCCGAGCATTAAAATCAAAGTGGAAATAGGAGTCATTTTTTTCATAGCTTAAATGGGTAAGTTAGGATCCAAAAATATCATTAAGTAAGATCGAGTGGGCAGCAATACATCCTATTTGCTTCGTTTATATTACTGACCCTTGGTCGCTTTCTTGTTCGCGCGGCGCTCAAAGAAGGTTTCGATTTCAACGTAGAAGACTGGCACTAATGCCACTGCAAGGCAGGTAGAGGCAATCATGCCGCTAAATACGGTAATGCCTAAGGAGATACGCGCTGCTGCACCCGCACCGGTAGATAGAAGCAAGGGCATGACACCCAAAATAAAGGCAATCGATGTCATCACAATTGGCCTAAAACGTTCTCTTGAAGCCTCTAAAGCAGCATCAACAAAACTCATGCCCTTATGTCTGCACTCAATAGCCACCTCAACAATCAAAATAGAGTTTTTACATGAGAGCGCAATCATTAACACCAGGCCAATCTGCACATAAATGTTATTTGATAGGCCCGTAAGCAATAAGGCCAATACCGTACCCGATAAAGAAAGTGGCACTGCAGTCAAAACAGCTAGCGGCGCTATCCAAGTTTCATATTGCGCTGCGAGCACTAAGTACACCAACAAGATCGATAGCGCAAAGATTAAGATTACGGTGTTTCCTACCAAATCTTCTTGATAAGACATGCCAGCCCACTGGTACGCGACCCCATCTGGCAAAGTCTTGGCGGCTACCTGCGCTAGCACCTTCATCGCCTGTCCAGAGCTATAGCCATCATTGGCAGCACCTAGAACGGCAGCAGAAGGATAAAGCTGGAACTGTGAAGCAAACGCAGGTCCAGTAGTGTCTTTGACATCAATGAAGGATCCAAGCGGAACCATATTGCCACTCTTATTCTTGACATAGAGTCGATTCACCTGCTCTACAGCATTGCGGTATTTACCATCAGCTTGAACATACACTTGGTAGGTTTGGCCATATTTGAAGAATTGATTGACGTAAGAGGACCCAAGATAGGATTGCAATACATCGTAAGCATCCCCAATATCAACCCCAAAAGTTTCGGCCCTGCCTACATTGAAGCTCAGTTGCAACTGCGGCACATTGTTTTGAAATGGCGTAAAGATCGCCATGATCTCTGGATGCTTTTGCGCCTCAGCAATAAAGGTCTTAGCAGCGGCATCTAACTTAGCAAAATTATTGCTACCATCCGTCAACATCAGTCTCATCTCAAAACCACCCGATAGACCCAAACCTGGAATGGCTGGCGGTAAGAGCACGAAGGATTTTAGCTCTTGAACCTGCTTAAGCCCTTCGTTCATATTCATATAAATTTCTTTGAGGCTCTGGCCCTTGCCTCGCTCTTCCCACTTCTTCATAATGACGTATAAGCCACCCGCATTGGATTGGGAACTACTGTTGTTCAGCAAATTAATGCCACCGATCACCACAACCGTATCAACACCAGGAACCTTCTTAATGACATCAACTGCTTTTTTCATCCCATCCTCAGTCCGCTGCAAAGAAGCTGCATCAGGCAAGGTAGTTGAAACCACCAAGTAGCCTTGGTCTTCGTTTGGAATAAAGCCAGATGGCACAAACATCAAGCCGATGAGAGAGGCGGCAATAATCGCAATGCCCACCGTCGATGCTTTAGCTCGATTCTTCATCAAGCCTTCAATCTTGTGTCCATACCAAGTTGCTAGGCGGTTGAAATACAAATCAAATTTTTGATAGAGCTTATTTTTAACCTTGTTAGGGTCAATCGGCTTGAGATACTGCGCTGACTGGGTTGGCTTCAGAGTAATCGCATTAATGCCGCTAATCAAAGCAGTTGCTGCAATCACCAAAGCAAACTGCCGATACATTTGTCCAGTAATACCAGCAATAAACGAGGCTGGAATAAACACGGCCATTAATACTAAGGTAATACCAATAATTGGACCCATCAAAGCAGTCATAGCATCAATTGCACCCTGCTTGGGGTCTTCACCCTCTTCTACCTTCTTAGAAACCGCTTCAACCACCACAATCGCATCATCTACAACAATACCGATACATAAAACGATCGCGAACAAGGTCAGCAAGTTGATAGAGAAGCCCAGTGCGGCCATACAAGCAAACGCACCAATAATCGTGACAGGCACCGTTGTTGCAGGCACCAATGTGGCGCGCCAGTTCTGCAAGAAAATCATGATTACGAGAAGAACTAAGATGCCCGCCTCGTAAAGCGTTTTATAAACCTCATGAATAGAGGCCTTCACAAACATCGTGGTGTCAAACGGAATAGCCCAAGTAACTTCCTTTGGAAGTATCTTGGCAATACTCTTCATCTCATCCTGAACCGCTTGTGCAGTAGCAATCGCATTGGCACCCGGCATTTGGTAAATGGCTATGCCACCTGCAGGCCTGTCATCAATCTTGAAGAATTGACTGTAGTTCTGACTACCCATTTCTATTCTAGCGATATCACGCAAGTACGTGATTTCAGCCTTGTTACCAGCCTTGACAACAATTCTGCCGAACTGCTCAGGGGTTGTCATGGCGCTGGTAACATTAAGCGTTAACTGAAAATCTTGACCCATCGGTGTGGGCGGGGCGCCAATTTGACCTGCTGTTAGCAAGACGTTTTGCTTATTAATAACGGCAATGACATCGTTTGGCGTCAGATTGCGCATCTTGAGTTGGGCAGGATCAAGCCAAACTCGCATACTGTAATTACCCACACCAAATACATTGGCAGCCGCTACACCTGGTAATCGCGCTAAACGTTGCTGCAACTTGAGGTTTGCCAAGTTACTTAAAAATAGGCCGTCATGATCTGGATTGGATGAAGTGAGGGTAACGAACTGCAGAATGGCAGTCGATTGCGTCTTAGTAGTGACGCCCTGCTTTTGAACTGCCTGCGGCAAGGAGGGGAGTGCAATAGCCACTCGGTTTTGTACATTGACCTGAGCTAAATCAGGGTTCGTACCAACCTTAAAAGTCACGGTGAGGGTATAGTTTCCGTCATTGGTGGATGCAGACTCCATGTAGAGCATGCCATCAACACCATTCACTTGAGTTTCAATATTACTCGCTACTAATTGCTGTACAAGCGTGGCGCTTGCACCTGGATATCGTGCTGTTACCTGAATCGTGGGTGGAACGATATTTGGGTACTGAGCGATCGGCAAACTATTAATGGACACTGCTCCAATCAATAGCATGACTAGAGCAATCACATTGGCCAGTACCGGCCGTTCGATAAAAAATTTAGAGAGCATGATTATCGAGCCGGCATTGCCTCAAGTGTGACCTGTGTTGGGTTAGCAATTTGATTCATGCTCAGATTAATAAAACCATTAATGACCACCTTACTGTCGGGAGTCAAGCCTTTGCTAATCTCGACATACTTCTCAAAGCGCTGACCCAAGCTAATGTCTTGACGTTGTGCGCGCATGGCATTATCCAAAACAAAAACATAGTCACTCACTTGATCTGTCATTACAGCAGTCTTGGGTAGCAGCAAAGCCTGTCTTGGCGCGCCATACTGAGCCATAACTCGAGCATATAAACCAGGGATTAACTCGTACTTCTCATTTTTGAAGATTGCCCGCAATTGCAAGGACCCAGTCTCTGTGGAAATCAAATTAGCGGCGTAATCCAAGACGCCCTCAAAAGGATATCCAACTTCACCTTGAAGACCAGCATAGATAGGCAAGGTATTTACTTCAGACTTGCGTTCTGCGTTTACATCTTGACCCTTTTGAAACTTTAAGTAATCCCTCTCATTAATAGAGAAGTACACATAAATGGGTGAGATCTGCTGAATAGTAGAGAGTTGTACACCCTTTGTAGTGGAATCTAAATAGGTACCAACATCCAATAAGTGTCTTCCCATCAGTCCATCAAAAGGCGCCCTGATTTCGGTATAGCCCAAATTAATCTTTGCGAGCGTTAAATTAGCCTCCGATTGCTGGTATTGCGATAAGGCCTTATCAACGGCTGCTTGAGAGGTTGCATTCTCTTTGAGTAAAGATTTCTGACGACCATACTCAAGCTTCGCTTCGGTATAAATTGCCTGCTTTAATTTCACCTCTTGTATGTATTGGTCCTGCTCAATGACAAACAGAAGATCGCCCTTCTTCACCATCGCTCCGTCAGCAAAACCAATCTTAGTAAGGTAGCCCTTAACGCGTGCATCCAAGTTCACCGTGAGGTATGGGTCCACCAGACCATCAAAGGTCGCAAAACTGCGGATCTCCTGAGACAGTGGTTGAGCGGTTGTCACTGGAATTGGGGTCTGCTTAATTTCTTTGCCACAAGACTTCAAACAAATCAGCGCAATCAAAGCAACGAGCACTAATAAAGAAACCCCAATTGTTCGTGGTGAAAGTTTCTTCTTGAGAATAGGAATCTCAACCGTGCTTAGCTTTACTAGGAATGCATTCCATTTTCCCAAGAGTGAGCCCCATAGAGTCACAAGCTTGCCCCACAAGGGCATCAGCAAAAGTTTGGCTTTTATTAATAGATCTTTCATGGCGCAGCACTTCCCTGGGTCGGCGGAGTCGTTGTATTTGAAGGTGTATTTAAAGTCGCCGGCACTGTAGTTTGTGTGGGCTTTAATGGATCAGGAGCATCTACCAAAAACTTGCTAGCCTTCACCGTTAGTGGATCACCTGTCCTAGTGAGGACAGAACCCCAATCTGTTCGGTCGGTCATATCGGCAACCATCTGATCTGGCAACTTAGGAGGACTCATGTCCGCAGTCCAGCCGCCGCCAAGTGCTTTAAATGCGCCTACATATCCGATGAGCTCGTTTGATGAAGTTTGGACTAGGGAGTTTTGGATATTTAATAGATTCTGCTGTGCAGTGATCACCGTGGTGTAATCATTCTGACCCGCCTTATAACGCTCAAGAGCTAAATCTGCGGCACTTTGCGCCGCAACGACACCGCGAGTTAAATCTTCTTTTGAACTTTTAGTGGTCGAGATAGTAATGAGCGAATCTTCAACTTCCTTCTGGGCATTCAAGACTTGGTTTTGATAGGCCAACAGACTCTGCTGGAAAATAGCATCCTGCACGCGGACTTGATCCACAATTGCGCCTCTATAAAACAGCGGCAAGGAAATTCCAGCGTTTACCCCAGAAGAGTTATTGCCCCAACTAAATAAATTAGCGGAGGATAAGGTTCCGTAATTTGAGGTGGCATAACCAAAGAGGCCGCCCAAGGTAAATGTCGGGAACAGTTGCGCCTTGCTTACGCCAATTAAGGCGGACTTAGAAGCAGCATCAAATTCGGCCTGCAGAACATCTGGGCGGCGACGTAATAAATCCCTTGGCATACCAACGCCAAGCTCAGATGGAGGCTTCAGACTTCCCTTAGTGTTGCCGTAAGTCTTTTCATAGTACTCAGGAGGCTCACCCAGCAAAATACTCATGGCATGCTGGTTTTTCTTTAAATTCGCGATCAAAGCCGGAATCTGGGCCTTCGTCTGCTCATACTGGGCTTGCGCCTGACTCAGATCCAACATCGAGGTGGCACCGTATTTAAAGCGCGCACCTGCAATACGCAAACTTTCTTTTTGCAAAGCTAGATTGGTTTTAGCAACCATGATCAGCTCTTCATAGTTGCGGATATTGATGTAAGTATTCGCAACATCCGCAGTTAAAGATACGTCTGCCGAGTAGAAGGCTGCAACCCCAGATAAATAGGAGCTTAATGAGCTCTGAATTCCACGGCGATTCTTCCCCCAAAAATCTAACTCCCAACTCACCTGCACCAAAGCATTTTTAGAGACCAAATTATTAGAATCATTAATCGCTTCTTGAATTGCACTATTGCGGGTATTGGAATACGAAGCACTTAAATTGGCGGATGGCAATAATGCGGCATCGCTCACGCCAAGTTGGGCCTGCAGTTGGTATATCCGCAGCGCAGTTTGTTGCAAAGTAAGGTTTTGCGCAGTAGCTTGCTTTAGCAAGGCATTGAGCGTCGGGTCATTAAAGCTTTTCCACCACTCTACTGGGTCCAGAATCTTGTTTGAGTTTTCACCCAAAGATTCGGTAAATTCAGTTTGTGCTGTTGATTTATATTGATCCACTGCCTTAACAGGGGGTCTTGCAAAATCTGGGCCAACCATCATGCAACCGGCAAGCATCAAAGTGCCGGAAATAATGAGAGCATGAGTAATCGTGTTTCTAGGTAACGGCATTCAAGTGCTTAATTTTTAAACTGATTGCCTTGTCTAAGGGTGGAAATTATCGATACTAATCATAAGGATAAAGCAAGATTCAGAATGCTGGGCTAGTGTAAGCCCTAGGCTTATACGGATTAAGACTTTTGGATCTGCGCGATCACTGGAGCATGGTCCGACGGCTGTTCCCAGGCTCTAGGCACTTTATCCACCGTGCTAGTACTACATCTTCCCTTGAGCGCCTCACTCAACAAAATGTGATCAATGCGCATGCCGGCATTTCTTCTGAAACCCATCATGCGGTAATCCCACCAACTAAAGGTTTTCGGTGCCTGCTCAAACATTCTGAATGAATCATGGAGCCCAAGCTTGATCAGATCTTGAAATGCATCACGCTCTGGTGGTGAAACCAGGTTCTGCCCTTCCCATGCCTTAGGGTCATGAACATCATCATCTGCCGGAGCAATATTGAAGTCACCCAAGAGTGCTAAGCGTTCGTTCTGTTGGAGCTCTTCTGTTAACCAAGTTTGTAATGCCTTCAACCAGCCTAGTTTGTATTGGAACTTGTCGCTATCGGGCGATTGCCCATTTGGAAAATAGGCTGATACCAGTCTCATCGGTTTCGTACCAGCAAAGCAAACTGTCGCCGCGAGAATGCGCTGCTGCTCATCTTCGTAGTTGGGTATGTTTCTAGTGGGCTTCAGAAAGGCTGTTTCCATATCTGAAGCGATAGGTGCGAGTGCCGCTTTACGCAAGATGATCGCAACGCCGTTATAAGTCTTTTGACCAGCAGCCAAACTGAGGTAACCCGCATCTTCAAGCTCTTTATGGGGGTACTTATCATCCGTGAGCTTAAGCTCTTGCAAGCAGAGCGCATCAATCGGTTGTTTCTTGCTTTCTTGATCTTGCAACCAACGAAGCACTTGTGGAAGGCGAACCTTTAAGGAGTTCACATTCCACGCAGCTATTCGAACTGAATCAGTCATCAATACCGAGCTCTTGCAACTTACGGGTAATCGTATTTCGGCCAATACCTAGACGCTGGGCAGCCTCTACTCTTCTGCCACGAGTAACTTCTAAAGCTGCCTGCAATACTGCCCTTTCAAAACGTGCGGTCAAGGCATCAAAAACTTCTTTATCGCCATCTTGCAACATCTTGACAGCTAGACGTCCTAAACCATTCTCCCAGTCACCTACAGCAACCTTGGCAGCAACGGGATTGCTTGGCGAAGACTCGCCGTGAATAACGATGGGTTGTTCACTCGTTTCTGAAACAATATCAGCCGGGAGATCGCTTACGCCGATTACGTTTGCAGACGTCATCACCGTTAACCAGTGGCATAAGTTCTCTAATTGACGTACATTTCCCGGAAATGGCATTGCGCTCATTTCTTTTAAGACTTCATCGGACAATTTTTTAGGTTCAACGCCCAAAGACTTCGCGCAGCTCAACATGAAATGTCTAGCTAACATTGGAATGTCTTCACTACGCTCATGTAATGAAGGCATGCGCAAACGAATCACATTCAACCGATGCAACAAGTCTTCACGGAAGAAACCAGCGGTGACTCTTGCATCTAGATTTTGATGTGTCGAAGCAATGATCCGAACATTTGCCTTAATCGGGTCTTGTCCACCGATGCGATAAAAATGTCCGTCAGTCAGAACGCGCAGTAAACGGGTTTGTAGATCAAAAGGTAAGTCACCTACCTCACCTAAAAATAGAGTACCGCCGTCAGCCTGCTCAAAACGACCTCGACGCAAAGTCTGCGCGCCTGGGAAAGCACCGCGCTCATGACCAAATAACTCCGACTCCAATAAATCCTTTGGCACAGCCGAAGTACTTAATGAGACAAATGGCCCTTTGGCGCATGGACTGTGCTTATGCAGGGCGTGGGCAACCAACTCTTTACCAGTGCCGGACTCTCCAGTAATCAGGACTGTGGCGTTAGATTGCGCTAAGCGCCCAATGGCACGAAAAATTTCCTGCATTGCTGGTGCTTGACCAATAATCTCAGTGGCGTCTTGTCTCCACGCAGTTAACTCTTTCGCACCAGAGTCATTGCGGATGCCCTGCTCTACCGCACGATGAATTAATTCAATCGCCTTTTCGACATCAAAAGGTTTGGTGAGATATTCAAATGCACCACCTTGAAATGAAGAGACAGCGGAGTCCAAATCAGAATACGCCGTCATGATGATGATTGGTAAATTCGGATGACTTGCCTTCACGTGCTGCAATAAATCCAAGCCGTTGCCACGCGGCATACGAATATCGGAGATCAGCACCTGTGGAGCTTCTTTTTCTAGGGCATTCAGAACGTCATTTGGATTAGAGAAACTCTTGTGCGGAATATTTTCACGCGCTAGAGCTTTTTCTAAGACCCAACGAATAGATTGATCATCGTCAACGATCCAAATTGGTTTCATGATGCTTTCTCCTGCCTACGATATGGAATTTGAATATGAAAATCGGTGCGTCCTGGACGACTATTGCAAGCAATAGACCCCTGGTGTTGCTGAACAAAGGTTTGCGCTAGGGTAAGACCAAGCCCACTGCCACCCTCTCTTCCCGAAACTAATGGGAAGAAGATGCGCTCAATAATTTCTTCTGGAATGCCAGGGCCGTTGTCAATCACATGCAGATCCATCGCTAATTTGTAGCGATGCTTTGCAATCGTGACCGAACGTGCCACGCGGGTCTTCAGCTCAATTTGTGCAATGCCACTGCTAATCTCTTCAGAAAGCGCTTGTGCAGCGTTATGCACAATATTTAAGGTTGCCTGAATCAATTGCTCTCGGTCGCCTAAGACATCGGGCAGACTTGTATCGTAGTTACGAATAATTCGTAAACCCTTTGGAAACTCTGCTAAGACTAGACTACGCACGCGCTCTAATGCTTCGTGCACATTGAAGGATTCCATCACATGCGCCTTGCGATGCGGCGCTAAGAGACGATCAACCAAAGTCTGCAGGCGATCTGACTCTTTAATAATGACTTGCGTGTACTCGCGCAAGTCATTGTCTGGTAACTCAAACTCTAATAGCTGCGCTGCCCCACGAATACCGCCCAATGGGTTTTTAATCTCATGCGCCAAATTACGCATCAATTGTTTATTTGCTTCAACTTGCTGTGTCACACGTTCATCGCGCTCACTCCGCAACTGTTGATCGATCGGAAACCACTCCATCATGATCAGCGCGGGATCCTCTAAAGCTGCAACCACTACATGCGCTGGAGTGGAATCTTGATGAATGCTACCCGGCAATGAATGCAAAACCATTTCTTGGCGTTGGGCTAATATATGACCCTGTTTCACCTCAGAAATCATGTCACTTAATGCTACGTTGTCACCAAATAAGTTGTGCACAGATTGACCCTCAAGTGATTTACGCGAGAGGTCCAAGGCTGACTCGGCAGCCGGGTTCACGTACACCAATTGTTGGTTCTCAGCCTCAAATACCACGATGGCATTGGGCATCTGATCAAGCAATGTCGGAAAAAAAGGAGCAGCCGTAGCTGCTCCCTTGAACGAATTGCGCAACAGACCTGCGCTCAAGTTCTCTCCTTCGCTTACAGGGAGTAGTACATATCAAATTCGATTGGATGAGTAGTCATACGGAAACGTGTGACGTCTTCCATCTTCAAATTGATATATGCATCAATCATAGATTCAGTAAATACTCCACCGCGAGTTAAGAACTCGTGATCTTTCTTCAATGCGTCCAATGCCTCTTCCAAGCTTGCGCAAACGGTTGGGATCTTTGCATCTTCTTCTGGTGGCAAGTCATATAAGTTCTTGTCCGCAGCTTCGCCTGGATGAATCTTGTTCTGTACGCCATCCAAACCAGCCATCAGCAATGCTGAGAAGCAGAGGTATGGGTTAGCCAATGGATCTGGGAAACGAGTCTCAATACGACGGCCCTTAGGATTTGGAACGTGTGGAATACGGATTGAAGCAGAACGGTTACGTGCTGAGTAAGCCAATTTCACTGGAGCCTCAAAGCCTGGAACCAAACGCTTGTATGAGTTTGTACCTGGGTTGGTAATTGCATTCAATGCTTTAGCGTGCTTGATAATGCCGCCAATGTAGAACAATGCAAACTCTGACAAACCTGCATAACCGTTACCAGCAAACAAGTTCTCCCCGTTCTTCCAAACGGATTGGTGTACGTGCATACCAGAACCGTTATCGCCAACTACTGGCTTAGGCATGAAAGTTGCTGTCTTGCCATAAGCATGCGCGACGTTTTGAACAACGTACTTCTGCCAGATAGTCCAGTCAGCGCGTTGAGTCAATGTGCTGAACTTAGTGCCCAATTCGTTTTGGCCTTGGCCAGCAACTTCATGGTGATGAACTTCAACTGGAATGCCCAATGACTCAAGAATCAAGCACATTTCAGAACGCATATCTTGGAATGTATCTACAGGAGCAACTGGGAAGTAACCGCCTTTTTTACCTGGACGGTGACCAGTGTTACCACCTTCGATTTCTGCACCAGATGACCATGGAGCTTCTTCGGAATCAATCTTCACGAAGCAACCCTGCATATCGGCACCCCAACGCACGCCATCAAAAATGAAGAACTCTGGCTCTGGACCAAAGTAAGCGGCATCACCTAAGCCGGTGCTCTTCAAATACGCTTCAGCGCGCTTAGCGATAGAACGTGGGTCACGGTCGTAACCTTTGCCATCAGCTGGCTCAATAACGTCACATGTGAGAACCAAAGTTGGCTCTTCATAGAATGGATCGATGTATGCAGCTGTTGGATCTGGCTTGAGCAACATATCTGAAGCTTCAATACCTTTCCAACCCGCGATAGAGGAACCGTCAAATGCATGGCCGCTCTCAAATTTATCTTCGTCAAAAGCAGAGATGGGCACTGTCGTGTGTTGTTCTTTACCCTTTGTATCCACAAAGCGGAAATCAACGAAAGTACATTCTTTCTCTTTAACCAACTTCATCACATCAGCGACGGTCTTCGTCATGCAAATCTCCTCTATTAACTAAATTCAGAATCAAAACTTAAGGCATACACCCTTATTCATTCCAGGCACCAAACACGCCTACTGGATGTATCTAATTTACTGAAGCAAACAAATGGGAACTCTCATTATTGCACTGTTTAAGTGCTGAAATACCCCTCATACAAGCCTAAATACCCCTATTTGCACCTTTTTAGTGCAACTAAGACTGGCCGATGTCGTGGATTTCGTAACCCAGCTCTTGGGTGCCTGTTCTCAAGGCAATCCAAGCGCTTTCTAGAAGGTTGGCATTGCCCTTAATCCCCAGCTCAATATGACGCTGGGCATAAACACCCCCCTTAGAGGCGTCACCGACAGAAGGGAGACTAAAGACCTTCACCCCCGGAAAATTAGCCTCTATGCGCTCCATTAAGGGGGTTAAGGTAGATTCAACTCCCTTAGGAACAATGAAGCTTTGCTCTGCCAAATTTTCTTGATGGAATAGATCCTTGTAGTAAGTATCCAAACACCAAGCCATCATCGGCGCAGCCATTACCGGAAAGCCCGGCACAAAGTGATGCTCTTGAATCCGAAAGCCCGGAATCTGGTTATAGGGGTTGGGAATAATTTCGCTGCCAATCGGAAACTCCCCCATCTTGAAGCGATGCTGATTTTCTGGAGTGCTTAAATCTGACTTGAATGGATCACCTTCTGCCATCGACTGAATGCGACCAGCAATTAATTCTTGCGCAGTTGGATGTAACTCAGTTTTTGTACCCAGAGCAAGTGCCGCGCATTGACGGGTGTGATCATCTGGCGTGGCGCCAATGCCGCCAGTACTAAACACAACATCACCACTTGCAAAACTGTCTTTGAGTGTTGCAGTAATTTGCTCGGGATCATCAGCAACGTATTTAGCCCATGCAAGACTGAGGCCGCGCTCATTGAGCAGCTCGATAAGCTTACTCATGTGCTTATCTTGACGACGACCAGATAAGATCTCATCACCAATCACGATTAACCCAAAGCGACGTTGGGCTTTGCTCGGCACTTCTATTTCAACTCTTTTAATTGCATCAACCATGGTAGGGCAGTTCCATATCAACAACGCGAGATTGCACTGTGAGCGCTTGATCCAACTCTTCTTCTCTCAATTGCTTGAGTGCATCTAATAAGAAATAGCTAAACCATAAAGCAGCAAACACAAAAATCAGAGAATAAATCCAAAGAGCTATAAAACTCACTATTGGAAATAACACCAAAGCCAATGCGGAGGTAGCCCAGAAGAAGGTTGGCACTGCGCCCAACATCCCTGATGCGATACCCATACAGAGCAATGGCCAGCGATACTTTTGAAGCAGAAGATCGCGCTCTTCCGAGCTGGCATGCTTTGCCAGAACGTCATACGACATCAGGCGCATCGTTAACCAGCCCCATAGTAATGGAGGCAAGACGGCCACCAACGGAGGAACCCACCACACAGGCAAGGTGAGCATCACCAATGCAAGACAAATGAGGGCTGACCATAGGCTGTAAATCAAACTGCCAAAGAAGCCGCCGCCCTTCTTGCACTCTAGATCCTGAAATTGTGACTGCCTAGAGGCAATCTTCACAATCGAGGGTACCGTTGAAAACGCAATAAAGACTAACAAGCTAATCGTAATCAAAGGGATGATTAGCATGACAAAAAATAATGGCGCAATCCATGCCCTGGCATTTTCAAAGCCCGCCCACACTAAACCCTCTTGTATCCAACTAGTAAAGACAGAAGTTGTTAGAAAGATGCTTAATGTTTCTAATGCTGGAGTCCATGTGAGCCAAATGAGGCAACCCCATAAAACTGAGACGATCAAAAATGGCCTGAAGCTCAGCCATAACATTCGCGGATGCATGGTTCCAACTAAAGCCATTCCAAAAGACTTAAATATTTGCGGTAATCCAACCATACAACTCCTATTGCCTGCAGACGTGCAGTCTACTTAGGCTTAAATTCTTTAATGGCACGAACCAAGCTTTGCCATTGTTGAGTGAGGATATTTTCTGAAACAGTTAAATTTCTGACTCCCGTAGGATAGACCTCTTTAGTGAAGATGGCCGTTCCAAATAACATATCCCACCACGGAAACAAAATACCAAAATTACAACCGCCTAATACGCCGGGCTTACCGATAGCCTCATGCCCATAGCCCACAGCGTGATGCATGCGGTGAAACATTGGGGAAACCAATAAGTATTTAACGGACCCTAAGTGAACCTTAATATTGGCATGCTGCCAACTTTGAATAAATTGGCTTAGCGCAATCAACATGATGAATTGTCCCGGGGAAACGCCAAACAATAGCGCGAAGAAAGCCATGAAGGTTGCACGCATGATGTCGTCGAGAATGTTATTGCGATTATCGGACCAGGCAGTCATCACTGTTTGACTATGATGCAAGGCATGTAACTGCCACCACCAATTAAATGCATGTGATGCGCGATGGTAAAGATAATCTACAAAGTCCAGAATGATGAGATAGATCAAAAAGCTAACAACGGGGACTGAGGTCACGCCTGGCCACCAGGACTCTACATTCAGGCGATCAAAACGAAAATCATGCAGGATGGAATCAATCTCAAAAAAGAATCCAGATAGGCATATAAAAATCAAGCCATGAAATATTCCCAGACGATGAAATAAGGTGTACAGAACGTCCGCCCTACTCGACTTTGAAAAACGCTCTTGCTTTTCTGCTGGGGCTAGGCGCTCCCACGTTCTTAATACAACCAGAATTAAGAAGAGCTGAACACAACCAAACAAGAACCAATCGATCCCATCAAACACATCCTCAGCCCAAGACATTAAGTCGAATTGGTACAGAATCGGACCCACTACATTAGCGAATAGAAACTCCTGAACGCTGGCATAAGCATTCGCAATCATGGAGGTGACGGTAGTGAGGTCCATGCTTTATTTTGACTGATTTGCAGAATCTTTGGGCAGTAGCCCAAAACAGAAACCACGGCCCTTCAGGTTAACAATCAACTGCTCCAAAACCGCGGGTGCCCATGGATCTTTTCTGGACCAAATACCCAAGTGAGCCATCGTGATATCGCCATCCCTGAGGTCTCTGCTCGCCCTTTCTAACAGAGCGCTGTTTGGATGCTTTTCTGAGTTCAGCTCATCCCCCAAGAAACCTGCGGGAGCCCAGCCAATGTGTTGATAGCCACACATATCCCCTATTCGAATCAAGGTAGGGGAAGTTTTACCACCTGGCGCACGCCAAATTTTCTGTAATGGCTGGCTCGTCATTTCTTGAAAGCGCTGATCAACCCGACGAATCTGTTTACACATTGCTGCCTCGTTATATAGAACAGTTTCTCCTGCCTTTGGACCAAATTGCTGTTTCTCAAAAACCTGCCCCTTAGGGCCATCCTTTACAAAGTAATCATGGTCGTAAGTATGGCTACCAAAATGATTGCCTTCCTTTGCCAATTGCTGCCAAAAGGGTTTCCAAGAGTCATCTAAGGCAAAGTCACCACGGTAAGTTTTTTCATTAGCCAAGAAAAAAGTAGCCTTTACGTTTTGCCGCTTGAGAATCTCAGCCACTTTTTCAGCAACTGACATATTGCCGGTATCGAAGGTGAGGTAGACCTTCTTGCTACATTCTGCGACTTGAGCATTGGCGCCCAATGAAAAACAGCCGAGCATCAGCACGGCTGCGATACGAATGAATGCGTTAGGACTTAGGCGCTTCATGATATTAATTATTCCCATCCAGCCCTTGGAGTGAAAAACACACCATGTGGTGACTTACCAACTGGAATCACTGTTACCAACTTCATTGTTGGAATATCTATTACCCCAACCTTTTTGGAAAAGCGGAAAGTAACCCACATTGTTTTACCATCTGGAGTAATTTCCATATCGTCTGGACCGGCCGGCAGTCCAGTGATATCGCCCACCTTCTCCAAGGTTTGCATATTGATCAAGCTGATCGTAGAAGCAATACGGTTGCTTACAAATACATGCTTCTTATCCCCTAAAGGGCGAAAGTTATGAGCACCCTTACCTGTAGGGATGCGCTTCACTTCTTTGCGATTTTTCCAGTCGATCACCTGAACATAGTCTTCACCAGTAATGCCAACTAAAAGGTATTGATCTCCAGGCGTCATCCACAAACCAGCAGGCACTTTACCCGTAGGAATCACCCACAATACATTTTGTGTTTCAAGATCTATTGCAGCAAGTTCACTAGAGTCTTGCAAAGTAATAAATGCAATTTTGCTATCCGATGTAAAAGCAATATGACTGGGTGTCTTACCTAGCTTTACGGTCTTAGCTAATTTGAGATTTGCACTGTCGGCAGCATAAATATCCACTCGATCCAAGCGATTGCCATTGGCTATAAACCATTTGTGGTTTGGGGAATAACCGATTTGGTATGGATCAATAATGTTCGGAATCTTGCCAGTCAGCTCACCCGTAGTTGGATTCATCAATACAACATCATTACCTGCAGCATTGGCAATCAATAATGATTTTTGATCAGGGGTCATCATGAGGTGATGAGGCTCTTTACCAACCGGGATTGTTTTAACAACCTCACGTGTGTTCATATCGATCAAACTGACAGATGCAGAACCAGAATTCAGAATCACCGCCAACTTGGGTTGATTTGCAGGAGTTGCTGAGGCTACGGGGCTAGTGGTTTGCCCAGAAGCAGTTTGATTGGCCAACAAAAGCGCCAATAATGCAGAGGTCGCGATTGTGCGAAAACCTCTAATCTTGATAAATTTGTACATCCCTCCATTGTAAGCAATTGGGGAGACTGAATAGGCCTCAAAATCCAGTGGATATGCTTTGGATTTGACCTAGCGCAAGCTTGCTAAAACCTTTTCGAGCCGCTTTAAGGACATTGGGGTTGGGGTTTTAAGCTCTTGAGCATACAAAGCCACTCTCAACTCTTCCAGCTGCCAACGAAAATCCGTTAAAGCCTGATCCTCAGCCATCGCATAAGAGGCAGACCCCTTGTTACCTTGCATCAGCTTTTGCCACGGACGAGCAACCGATTCCCAATCCTTTTGGCATTGGGCATCACGACTAGGGTTTGATCGCAATTTATCAATTCGCATCGCAATTGCTTTTAAGTAGCGTGGCACATGCACCAATTGCGAATACGGTATCTCAGCCACGAACTTAGGGAAGATCAATCCCTGCATCTGCGCTTGTATATCTGTGTAGGCGCTAGGCGAAGCCGCTTTTGCACTAGCAATCTTTTTCTGTAAATCTGCATGGGCTTGCAATGCATTTAATGCATGGCGAGAAATCTCTTGGGCAATGAGTGCCAATCTTGGTTTTCCGGCTTGAAGGCGCTCGGCGAATTGTTCTGCATTCACTGGAAGTTGCTCAGTCATAAAAGCACGCTCAAGGGCAATATTCAGAATCTGATCAATCAAGCCCTCTACCGATCCCACATTGATAAATAGCAAACCCAATTCACGTATACCAGGCAATTGTTTTTGTAGGGCTTTGAGCGTGTCTTTATTACTCAGCGCAAATAAGCGACGTAGTCCTAAAGCATGCTGTTTGCGAGCCTCCTCTAAATCATCAAATACCTCGAGATCACAAAAGTCAACACGATCTACTAAGGCTGGGTAGCCAAACAGAGTTTTATTCCCCTTTTGGATCTCTAAAGTTTCTGGCAACTCACCAAACTCCCAAGCGCGGTAGCCACCCTGTTCGATCTTACGAGTCGCATCAGGGTTGGTTGCGTGAGATTTAGATTTTTCGCCTCTTGGTGGCTCCACTCCCAATTCGACCTGAGCAGTCTCTTGAGCAATGGCCTGGAAGGCATTACGGGCAGTCTGCCCATACTCTGAACGTAAGCGAGCCAAGTTGCGCTCTACCTCGAGCTGGCGTCCATGTTCGTCAATCAGACGGAAATTCATCGAGGAATGTAGTGGCAATGCCTCTGGCCTAAAGTCTGTGCGTTTAATTTCTAGGCCACGCTCTTTGCGAATATCGCCAATCAAACTATCTAGAAAGTCACCAACGCCGAACTGCTTCTCCTCTAACTTGCGCTCAAGGAAGGACTTTGCGTAATCAGGCAATGGCACACAATGGCGTCTTAATTTCTGCGGCAATGATTTAAGAAGCAGCAACACCTTCTCTTCACACATGCCAGGAACAAGCCATTCGCAACGACGGCCATCCACTTGATTAAGTTGCGTCAAAGGAACGACCAGGGTTACACCATCCTTCGGGCTGCCAGGCTCGAAGTGATAGGTGAGACTCAGCTGTGCACCACCGACTAACATCGTCTTTGGATAGCGATCTACGGTGATACCAGCCGCCTCATGGCGCATCAAGTCCGCTTTTTCTAGGCGAAGTTGAGTATCAAGACCTTTTTCGGTATTTCTATCTTTCGTTAACCACGCCTTAAGACTCTCACGACTACGCACTTCTTTAGGTATTCGAGACTCATAAAAAGCGAATAGCAAATCATCATCTACCAATACATCTGGTCGACGAGAGCGATGTTCTAAGGCTTCGATTTCTTTAATCAAGCGTCGGTTATGCCAAAAGAATCCAAACACATTAGGATATTTTTTCTTGGCATCGGTTTCTGTTTCACGCTGGAGTGCAGGCGTATCCATGCGCCCAAACATTTCTTCCTGTACCAGGGCTTGGCCAATAAATAACTCCCTAGTTTCCTCGGGATTGTGTGGTTCATATCGAACCCTACGGCCATGATAAATCGGCAAGCCATACAAAGTGCCCCGCTCAAACGCCATCACCTCGCCCTGACGGTTATCCCAGAAAGGATCACTAAGGGATTTGATTAGGCGATGCGCAGCAACACGCTCCACCCATTGCGGCTCAATCTTCGCAATTGTTCTGGCATACATGCGATTCGTTTCTTGCAACTCTCCAGCCAAAATCCAGGCGCCTGCCTTTTTGCCAATAGTAGAACCAGGCCAAATGAATGGACGAATACCCCGCGCCCCTACGTAACCACCTGTTTTGCTATTGCGATCTTGAGATTTCTCGTCCTCTTCTTTTTTGGCTACATATCCGAGCAGGCCAGTTAATAAAGAAAGGTGTACCTGTTCATACGTTGCGGCCAAAGCATTTTCTTTCCAACCCTTTTCACCAAGCATCGTATGCAACTGGCCATGTACATCGCGCCATTCACGTAAGCGACGAGGTGACAGAAATTTACTCTTGCATAGATTCTCAAGCTGTCGATTGCTATGTTTGTGTTGTAGAGCGTCTTGATACCAATTCCAGAGTTTGACGAAACTCAGAAATTCAGAGCGTTCATCAGCAAACTGAAGGTGAGCTTGATCCGCTGCTGCAGCCTGCTCCATGGGGCGATCGCGCGGGTCTTGAGTTGCCAAAGCAGATGCGATGATGGTGACTTCCTTTAAGGCATTCTGCTCTTTAGCAGCTAAGAGCATTCTGCCAATGCGCGGATCAAGTGGTAGGTCTGCTAATTGCTTACCAATTGCGGTGAGTTTGAAGCTGTTATTAATATCCTTGCCATCTGCTGGCTCTGATTCATCAAATTCAATTGCACCTAATTCATCCAAAAGCTGCACACCATCCGCAATTGCTCTACCCAAGGGTTTATCAATAAACGGGAAATGCTGGATCTTGGGTAAGCGTAAGGAGCTCATGCGCAACAGCACTGCAGCTAACGAGCTACGCAATATCTCTGGATCAGTAAATTTAGGCCGCCCTAGATAATCTTGCTCGCTATATAAACGAACACAGATACCATCGGATACACGACCGCAACGCCCTGCTCTTTGATTGGCAGCAGCTTGCGAGATGGGTTCAATTTGTAGCTGCTCTACCTTATTGCGATAGGAGTAGCGTTTGACCCTCGCCAGGCCGCTATCGATCACATACCGAATGTTCGGCACTGTTAACGAGGTTTCTGCAACGTTGGTTGTCAGAATGATGCGCCGCCCATTACCTGGGCTAAAGACCCTCTCTTGCTCAGCCACCGATTGACGAGCAAATAAACTCAGAATTTCGGGATGAAAGCGTTGCTGCAAGACATGATCTTTACGTAAGGCTTCTGCGCAATCGCGTATCTCACGCTCGCCTGGCAAGAAGACCAATACGTCTCCTGCGCCCGCTGCTCCTTCTCGCCATAAACTGGCGATCTCTTCCGTCACCGCATCTGGGATTTCCTTGGCAGTTTTGGATTCTTTTTTGCCATCTGGCTTGGCATCCGGCTCTAGCGGTGCATAACGTTGCTCTACCGGAAACAATCTACCGCTGACTTCGATAACGGGCGCTACCTTGCCATTCATGGCAAAGTGTTCAGCAAAACGCTGGGCATCAATCGTTGCCGAGGTGATGATCAGCTTGAGATCTGGCCGCTTTGGGAGTAGCTGGCGCAGATATCCCAATAAGAAATCAATGTTCAGACTTCGTTCATGCGCTTCGTCAATGATGAGCGTGTCATAAGCACGTAACTGAGGGTCTCGCTGAGTCTCTGCTAGCAAGATACCGTCGGTCATCAGTTTGATAGAGGCGGTATGGCTAGTCTTATCAGCAAAGCGAACTTGGTAGCCCACATCTTGGCCAATGGGCGAAGCAAGCTCCTGGGCGATACGCTTAGCCGTTGCGGTGGCTGCAATCCGGCGAGGTTGAGTATGGCCAATGAGCTTGCCGCCATTAATCGTGCCTCGCCCCAGATCCAAACAGATCTTCGGAAGCTGGGTGGTCTTGCCCGAGCCAGTCTCACCGCACACAATCACCACCTGGTGGCTCTGCAGGGCATCCTTGATCAGCTGACGCTGACCAGAGACCGGCAATTCCTCTGGAAAGCGAATTTCTAGCTTACGTGAGGTGTTGGAAGCAGGCACAGGCTGTGGCATTGCTTTGGGTTTTTGTTGGTTTATGGGCTCTTGCACCCTATAATTTTCTCACTATGCCAACAAATGCACCGAACCAGGCCTTAATGGCCGAAGAAACTACCTCCAACTTCCCTTTCGTAGGGTGGTTGCGCGATGTTGCGCCCTACATTCATAGCTTTCGCGAGAAGACCTTTGTGATTGCCTTTGCAGGTGAACTCGTCCAAGAAATCGGCCTTGAGAATCTGATTGAAGATATCGCCATGCTCCATGCTATGGGTATGCGTATTGTTTTGGTTCACGGCATCCGCCCACAGATTGAAGAGCAGCTCATGCTCCGAAATATTAAAAGCAAGTTTGGCAAGAGCGCCTTGCACAGCTATCGGATTACTGATGCAGCCGCACTAGAGTGCGTTAAAGAAGCTGCCGGTGAATTGCGCCTGGATATTGAGGCGGCATTTAGCCGTGGTTTGCCAAACACTCCAATGGCTGGCTCACGTATCTCTGTGATCTCTGGCAACTTTATTACCGCAATGCCTGTGGGTGTTGTTGAAGGCACTGATTACATCCATACCGGTTTAGTGCGCAAAGTTGACTCTAGCTCGATTAGACAGTCCTTGGACAGCAACAAAATTGTTTTGCTTTCACCTTTAGGTTTTTCACCAACGGGCCAAGCATTTAATCTGGCATACGAAGATGTAGCTGCATCCACTGCCGCAGCTCTTAAAGCGGATAAGTTAATCTTCTTGAGTCCATATGCAGGTTTAAAAGATGCAGAAGGTGATTTCATTACCGAACTGTCTATGCCGCAACTGCAAGAATATATTGCGCAGAATAAAGACATGGATCTCGGCATGAAGAGTTTGCTCAATATCTCTGGCAGAGCAATACGGGCCGGCGTTAGCCGGGTTCACTTTTTGCCCTGTAATCAGGATGGAGCGCTCCTCGAAGAGCTCTTTACCCATGATGGTATTGGCATGATGCTAGCCTCATCTGATATCGAGAACTTACGCGAAGCCAATCAAGATGACGTAGGTGGCATATTGCAATTAACGATGCCCCTGGAAGATGAAGGCATCTTGGCGGCTCGCGGACAAGATGTAATTGAACGTGATATTCAGCGCTTCTCAGTGATAGAGCATGACCGCGTTCTCTTTGGTTGCGCCGCCCTCTTCCCATTTCCCAATGGTGTTGGTGAGTTAGCTTGTCTTGCAGTAGATCCTGATGTTCAAGGGTCGGGTGACGGCGAGCGTCTACTCAAGCGTGTTGAAATGCGCGCCAAGCAAGAAGGCATTAAAAAATTATTTGTTCTCACTACTAGAACTGAGCACTGGTTCTTAAAGCGTGGCTTTAAAAGGGCAACGGTCGATGATCTGCCAGAAGAAAGAAAACAAATTTATAACTGGGACCGCAAGTCCATGGTTTTAACTAAAGATCTATAAGTAATTTAAGAAACTGAAGAAATACTAGAAAGGTATTACAGATGGCACGCATGGTTCAATGTATCAAACTCAATAAAGAAGCTGAGGGAATGGATTTTGCCCCGCTTCCAGGCGAGCTAGGCAAAAAGGTTTGGAATCAAGTCTCCAAAGAGGCTTGGGCTGCTTGGTTAAAGCACCAAACAATGCTGATTAATGAAAACCGCCTCAATATGGCTGACCCACGTGCACGCCAATACCTCTTAAAGCAGGTAGAAAAGTACTTCTTTGAAGGTGGTGCTGATATGGCTCAAGGTTACGTACCGCCTGCAGACTAAGTAAATATAGTTTGCAAATAAAGTTTGCCGTGTTGCAGCATGTAATTTATTGAAAAATATATTCTGAATTGCTGTTGACACTGCCAACGATAAGCGTAGGATCAAGTTGTGGTGAGACAGAATTAGTGTCCCACTCACATTGGCGAAAGCCACTTAAGATGAGTGCATCTGTGCACTCATAGATGTCGGAACTAATTACCTTCCGATTATCTGCGCCATGCATACCATGGCAGACAAACCCGATGGGCATACCCCGTCGGGTTTTTTAATTTCTACAGCGCAATTCTTTCAACGCCAGCAGCGTTGCTGACCAACAGAATATTGGCTTTTTCTTTAGCAAATAGACCAACAGTGATCACACCAGCGATCTGATTGATTTGCACCTCCATCTGCAGTGGATTGGAGATCTTCAGGCCCGCTACATCTAGAATCCAACCACCGTTATCACTTACAAAAGGCTCGCTCGGAGTTTGATTGAGATCAGCTCTAGTGCTCTTTGCCAGACGTAGGCTGACTTTACCGCCTAATTTTTCCAACTCACGACTCACAACGCCTTTTGCAAGAGGAATGATTTCTACTGGTAATGCAAAGTTGCCTAGCACCGGTACTTGTTTTGATGAATCGCAAATGCAAATGAATTGCTTTGCCATGGAGGCAATAATTTTTTCTCTGGTAAGCGCTCCGCCGCCGCCCTTAATCATATGTCCCAAAGGATCGATTTCATCTGCACCATCCACATAAGCAGGCAGACCTTGCACATCATTTGGATCAAGAACCTTAAAGCCATGCTTAAGTAAGCGCTCAGTGGTGGCATTAGAGCTTGATACCGTACCTGCAAAATGATCCTTGTGTGGGGCTAGCGCATCAATAAAACAGTTTGCGGTCGAGCCTGTTCCTACGCCCAAGACCTGTCCTGCAGGAAGCTTAAGCACTTCGTCTCTAGCCGCCTCGCCTACCATTTGCTTTAGTTGATCTTGAGTCATATAGCTATCAAATGCCTTTACTGGAACTGAGTAATTAATCCATCTATCATATGATATCTATCAGAAAACCATCCTAGAGCAGCGAGTAAGCCCATGAATAGCACCCCTTCTTCACTAAGCCAACTTGAGCAACTCAAGAAACTGACCACGGTTGTGGCTGATACAGGCGATTTTGAGCGCATGCAGGCTTTTCAGCCGCAAGATGCGACTACCAACCCTTCGCTGATCCTGAAGGCTGCTCAACAAAGCAATTACCAAGATTTGGTGCAGTCGGTCAAAGCAACGCATCCAGGCATGAGCCCGACCGATTTGGTGGATTACATCTTGGTTGCGTTTGGTTTAGAGATTCTGAAGATTGTTCCAGGACGCGTTTCTACAGAAGTAGATGCCAGACTCTCATTCGACACCAAGAGCACTGTAGCTAAGGCCAAGCATTTAATTACCCTTTACGAATCTCATGGAATTGATCGTAAACGCATTCTGATTAAATTAGCGGGCACATGGGAAGGCATTGCCGCCGCCAAAGAATTAGAGACGCAAGGCATCCATTGCAATATGACTCTGCTCTTCTCACTCGTGCAAGCGGCTGCATGTGGTGCCGCCAATGCCAAACTCATTTCTCCATTTGTGGGTCGTATCACTGATTGGAATAAAGCGAAGTTAGGCAGCAACTGGAGTGATAGTGCCAATGGCGGTGCAAATGATCCAGGCGTCACTTCCGTTAAGAGGATCTTTCACTATTACAAACACTTTGGCATCCCTACTGAAATCATGGGGGCCAGCTTCAGAAATACCAGTCAGATACTAGAGTTAGCTGGTTGTGATCTTTTGACTATTAGCCCAGAGCTATTGGCTGAACTTCAAAGCAGAAATGCATCAGTTGAGATAAAGCTAATTCCCGCTAATGCCCAAGCCGCGCTTCAGACAGAGGGTATAACACCCTTAAAGCTTGATGAATCTAGTTTCCGCCTGCAGCTCAACAATGATGCAATGGCTACCGAGAAACTGGCTGAAGGGATTCGGAACTTCTGCGTGGATACCGAGAAGTTGGAATCACTACTAGCCAAGTAATTACTTCTTGGCGGTATTGATGCCTAGTATTGAGTAAGCTGGGCAGTTGCCAATCATTCCTGTGATGAGGGGAATGACGCCAATCCAAGCCCATGGACCAGTAATACCAAAACCAGCCAAGCCCATCAGCGTGATGCCGACAGTCATTCGTAGAACGCGATCAGTATGTCCGATATTGCATTTCATATGAAGCTCCTTGTTTTACTTGGCAGCTTTGTCGTTTGTTTTGGCTAGGCGCTGTCGTAATGCCTCATACAAGCATACGCCACTTGCAACGGATACATTCAAACTTGAGACTGCACCTTGCATAGGAATACGCACTAGCTCATCGCAAGTTTCTTTGGTGAGGCGGCGCATACCCTCGCCTTCACCCCCCATCACGATGGCAATAGGCCCTGTGAGCTCGATGTCATAAATCGATTTTGTAGCTTCATCATCGGTGCCGATTAGCCAAACACCCGCTTCCTGCATCTCTCTCATACTTCGAACAAGGTTGGTAACCGTAATCACGGGTATCACTTCCGATGCCCCACTAGATACCTTACTTACAGTGGCATTAATTGATGCAGAGCGATCTTTAGGGACTACAACAGCATCTACGCCAGCGCCATCTGCTACGCGCAGGCAAGCGCCAAAGTTATGGGGATCAGTAATGCCATCTAAAACCAGGAACAATGGCTTTTTCTGAGCACTCTCAGCATCTTCAACAACCTCAGTAACAGTGCGTGCCACAGTCATTTTTTCAGCCAAAGCAACAACACCTTGGTGGCGATCATGGCCTGTCAGCTTATGTAGGCGCTCAGCGTCAGCGGCATGCAAACGTTCACCTAAAGTCTCTTCTGCCTGCTTTAAAAAATCCCCCATGCGTCTATCGCGACGGCCGGAGTCAAAGTACACAGACTTCAAGCTATCTGGATCCACCCTTAAGCGCGCTTGTACCGCATGAAAACCTACTAATATTTGTTTCATCTTATTTTTCTAATCGATCTTTATTTACGGCGCGCTTTAGTACTGCGAACTGGGGGCTTAGTGCCCGCTGGTTTACCAACAGATCTACCCGGCTTAGCGGATTTACCATTTTTTCGGGTAGCTTTACTCTTAGACTGATTAGCCCCTAAAGTTCCAGCAGATTTAGCTGCATTGACATTGATGCCACTTGGCTTTTGTGGAGTCCTGTTGTCAGAACGACCTCTTTGAGGGGCTGCTTTTTTATTGGGTCTGCCTGTATCCGTTGCCAAAAGTAATTGACGGCGATTGGAAGATCCGCCAGGCTCAGCACCAACAGATTTAACAAGACTAAATTCAATCTTGCGCGCATCTAAGTCAACGCGACTGACCAATACATGTAAACGATCGCCCAAGCGATAACGAATACCAGTACGTTCTCCACGCAATTCTTGGCGCGCTTCGTCATATTGGAAGTAATCTCCGCCAAGCTCGGTGACGTGCACCATACCCTCGACAAAGAGATTCTCTAACTGAATAAATAAACCAAAGTTCGCAACTCCGGTGACGGTGCCAGCATATTCTTGACCTAAATGGTCACGCATGTAGTAACACTTGAGCCAAGCTTCTACATCACGTGAAGCTTCATCAGCACGACGCTCATTAGATGAGCAATGAACGCCTAATTGACCCCAGATTGGCAATGCGGCATTGGCACCCTTAGGTGGCTTAGTGCCTTTGGCTGCCCCTGCTTTGGCATCGCTTTGCGATTTCTTGGCATTGACTGCATTCTCACGACCTTTACCTTTACGTGGCAGGGTGAGATTGAGTGGAACCTTCGGGGGCAATACCGGTACGTATGGTTTTTTCTGAAGAATCGATTTGATCACGCGATGCGTTAGCAAATCAGGATAACGGCGGATCGGGCTTGTGAAATGTGAGTAAGCTGGGTAAGCCAAGCCAAAGTGGCCCTCATTGTCGGGCTGGTACATCGCTTGTTGCATGGAGCGCAATACTACTGACTGCAGCATATTGGCATCGGGGCGCTCTTTAATTTCACGCATTAATTTAGCGTAGTCACGTGGCTTAGGTTTATCGCCACCGCCTAATGACAGACCTGAAGTTCTCAGAACTTGGCGCAAAGTAACCAACTTCTCTTCTGATGGCTCGCCATGCACGCGATAGAGACTGAGGTGCTTATTTTTTTCAATAAAGTCCGCTGCACAAACGTTTGCAGTCAACATACACTCTTCAATTAAGCGGTGGGCATCATTGCGAAGGCGTGGCTCAATGCGAAGTATCTTGCCAAGCTCATTGCTAATGATTTGTGTTTCGGTTGTTTCAAATTCAATCGCACCCCGTTTCTCACGAGCAGACAACAGAATCTTATAAAGAGAATACAAATTGCCCAGTAATGGGCGGAACTGCCCAAAGCGTGTTGCCTCAGGACCTTTGCTATTGGAGAGAATTTCCCAAACAGTATCGTAAGTAAAGCGTTGCGCTGAATGCATTACCGCTGGATAAAACTGGTAAGCCAACACAATACCGTTGTTATCTACAACAGAGTCGCACACCATACACAGACGGTCTACACCCGGATTCAGTGAGCAAAGACCATTGGAGATCTTCTCAGGAAGCATGGGGATTACGCGTCTTGGGAAGTAGACTGAAGTAGCGCGCAATAAGCCCTCGTCATCCAATGGCTGACCTGGTTTGACGTAATGAGATACATCAGCAATCGCCACGATCAGGCGCCAGGCTTTGGTCTGGCCATACATGACCGGCTCACAATAGACAGCATCATCAAAGTCACGTGCATCAGCACCGTCAATGGTGACCAAAGGCACATCACGTAAATCAATGCGGCCTTCTAGATCGGATTGCTGGACCGTATCTGGCAATGCCGCAGCCTCTTTCATAGCGGCGGCAGAAAATTCGTGGGGCACGCCGTACTTACGGACTGCAATTTCGATTTCCATGCCAGGATCATCAATCTCACCCAACACTTCAACTACACGACCAACTGCTTGGCGATAGCTATCTGGGTAGTCAATAATTTCAACACTTACAACCTGGCCTAACTTGGCCTGACCTTGACCCTTGGGCGGAATCAGAATGTCATGACCAATGCGCTTATCTTCTGGCGCAACAATCAGAACGCCATTTTCATTTAAGAGACGCCCGATTACTACTTTATTAGCGTGTAGAACTACTTCAACAATCTGCCCTTCTGGGCGACCACGTCGATCCGTTCCTAGCACCCTGACATTGACTCTGTCGCCGTGCATGACCCGTGACATTTCTCTTTCAGATAGAAAGATATCTTCGCCACCATCATCGGGAATGACAAATCCAAATCCATCTCGATGCCCTTGAACTGTTCCTAAGCGGTCAGCCTCACGTGGCATCAAGTCTTTTGCTTTACGCATTTAATTCCTTCGGCAATACATGCCCTGTATATATCTACTGATATCTATTTTTGTTATGAATAAGGCTACTGTATCAAACCACCAAGTCTGAAGGGAAAAAGCCGAAATGGGGTGAAAAAAGCCTAAAAACGCCCATCCCCCTATAATAGAGGCATGCCCAGGTGGCGAAATTGGTAGACGCACCAGCTTCAGGTGCTGGCGATCGAAAGGTTGTGGAGGTTCGAGTCCTCTTCTGGGCACCAAACAAGGTTTAACGGCTCTCTACGCCCGTTATTACATGGTCAGTATAAAGAAAACTGGCCGATTCTACATAAAACTACATAAAGTCTATATGGGGGTGCTTTCTTAGAATG